>NZ_JBIBVH010000003.1:0-504019 GCF_043080205.1 Leucobacter sp. NPDC015123
GAATGATCGTCCACGGGAAACGTTGGGGTGGGCGACGCCTCGTGAGAAACTGAACGAACTATTGGCTGGTGTTGCACTAACACCCTGAAACCGCCCGGTTTCTACGGGTTGATTTCGTGTGCACTCGCGAGAGGCGTGTACATCGGGAGGCGGCAGGTGGCAGGTGGCAGGTGGCAGGTGGCAGGTGGCAGGTGGCAGGTGGCAGGTGGCAGGTGGCAGGCGGCAGACGGTAGGCTGCAGGCGCGGCGCTGGCCCGGTCACGCTGTCGGCGAGGCCCGATGCTCCCACAGCGGCGCGGAGGCTGCCCCACGGTGGCTGGCGCAAGCCGAACCCTGTGGCGCTTCGGGCATACTTGAGGCATGACGGAAGCCTCTGGCGCGGCCAGCCAAGACCACAGTCTGGGGGCTCGGCGCCCCGCACTCGCTCTGCGCCTCTTCGGGCTCTATCTCGCTGGGGCGATCCTGCTCTCCGCGGCAACGCTGTGGCTCGGAGGTTGGCTGTTCCCGTCTGCTGGAGCCCGCTGGCTTATCGCTCCAGCCTCGGTTCTCACGCTTCTGGCTGTCGCTGTCGGCACGCGCCGAAGCCCCGAGCGACTGCGTGCGATCATGCTGTCTGCCCTCGCTGGAACACTGCTCTACGTAGTGAGTGTGGCCTCAGGCGTCATGCTCACCGCCGACGCCCACCAGGCGACCGCGGCCGAGCTGCTCGGCGGCTCGTTCTGGATGTCGTTCGCAATGCTGCTCGTCACCGGTCTCCCGCTAGCCGCCTTCATCGTCGCCGTCGTTGTTGGGGCCGTGCAGCGCCTGCTTGTGAGGAAGCCGCGCGCAGGCCAGCGCTACTTGTAGCCCGAGCCTCAGCGTCCGATCGGAGTGAAGGGCGCCTTGCCTGGCCGTGTGCCGTCTCGGCAAATGCACAACCGGAGCGCGCCCGCCGGATGCTACGTTCGTTGCATGGCTCATATTGATATCGCTGCCGTGAGCTATACGCTCTCAGACGGGCGCCCACTCCTTTCTGAGGTTTCCTTCTCGGTTGGAGAGGGGCAGCGCGTCGCGCTCATTGGGGCCAACGGTGCGGGCAAGAGCACGTTGCTGAAGATTGCCATGGGGGAGCTTCCTGCAGAGTCTGGTGCGGTTGCGACAACCGGGTCTGTCGGGGTGATGCGCCAGTTTATTACCGGTGGCACCGTGCACGAACTGCTGCTGTCAGTGTCTCCTCCGAAGCTCCGGGAAGCGGCGGAGCGCCTCACCCGAGCCGAGGCGAAGATGAATGAGAGCGGTTCGACACAGTCGCAGATGGCCTTCGCAAACGCGGTAACCGCGTGGGGCGACGTGGGCGGCTACGACGCTGAGGTGCTGTGGGATACGTGCACTGTCGCTGCTCTTGGGATCGCCTATGACGAGTGCCGCGACCGCCTGCTCGATTCTCTCTCTGGTGGTGAGCAAAAGCGACTCGCCCTGGAAGCGCTGCTCCGAGGACCAGACGAGCTACTCATTCTTGACGAGCCCGACAACTCGCTCGATGTGCCTGGCAAACGCTGGCTCGAAGAACAACTCAGGGCGACGCACAAAGGCGTACTGTTCGTGAGCCATGACCGGGAGCTGCTCGCGCGAACGGCGACGTCCATCGTCACGCTCGAACTCGGAGCTGCGGGAAGCACCGCCTGGTCACACTCGGGCAGCTTCACGACCTATCATGAGGCGCGCAAACGCCGATTCGAACGTCTCGAGGAGCTCTGCAAGCGCTGGGACGAGGAGCACGCGAAGCTTCGCGAGTTGATGCTCATGTACAAGCAGAAAGCCGCCTACAACTCGGACATGGCCTCCAGGTATCGAGCGGCGCAGACAAGACTCGCGCGCTTCGAGGAGGCTGGCCCACCCGAGGAACAGCCGCACGACCAGCACCTTGAGATGCGCCTCTCGGGAGGCCGCACTGGCAAACGGGTCATCGTCTGCCAGGAACTCGAACTCACTGGGCTGATGCTGCCCTTTGACTTCGAGGCCTGGTACGGGGACCGCATCGCGGTGCTCGGTTCGAACGGTTCTGGGAAGTCCCACTTCTTGCGCCTGCTCGCTGCGGGCGGGAGCGACCCGAATCCGGAGCACGAGCCCGTGAGTGACGTCGAGATCCCCGCGGTCGCTCATACTGGCAGTGCACGGCTCGGCGCGCGAGTACGCCCTGGCTGGTTCGCCCAGAATCAGGGCAGACCCGACCTCCGCGGACGTACGCTGCTTGAGATCCTGCATCGCGGCGACGAACACCGAGCGGGCATGCCGCGCGAGGAAGCCGCTCGTGCACTCGCCCGCTACGAGCTCGCACGCGCCTCCGAACAGCTGTTCGAGTCGCTGTCTGGCGGCCAGCAAGCCCGCTTTCAGATTCTGCTTCTCGAGCTCGGCGGCGCGACGCTTTTGTTGCTTGACGAGCCGACTGACAACCTCGATCTCGTGTCTGCGGAAGCGCTGCAGCATGCCCTCAGCATGTTTGAGGGGACCGTCATCGTAGTGACTCACGACCGCTGGTTCGCCCGCGACTTCGGCCGGTTCCTCGTCTTCGGTAGCGATGGCGACGTTCGCGAGTCGGCGACACCCGTCTGGACCGAGACGCGCGTCGAACGAACGCGTGGTGCGCGATGAGCGGCGTGTTCGGTGCCGCCTATCGCGTACGAGGGGTGGTGCTCGGCTGGGCGACGGCGCTCCTCATCGGCGGGGTGCTGCTTCGGTTGGTGCTGCCTGCGGGCCCCATCGCGAACGTCGCTGGAGTCGTCTCGCTCGTCGCGCTCATCGGGTACGTCGCCGCGGTCGCCGTCTCCTGGGCGGGCCGTTCGCGCGCCGCCGAGTACGAGGACACGCGCGGGGAGGTGTGGGTGCAGCCGCCCGTCCGGGGGCGCTGGCTCGCGCTCAATAGCCCCGCGACGCAGGTACCGAGTCACGGCGTTCGCGGCTACGGTCAGTCGCACGCCGTCGATCTCGTCTATGCCCCGGCAGGTGTCTCCCGCCCAGAGTTTGGCGCGGGGCCGAGCATGCTCCCGGCGACCGACTTTCCCGCTTTCGGGGAGCCGGTGCTCGCGATGCTCGACGGCGTCGTCGAACGCGCGAGCGACTGGCGGCGTGATCACCGCTCACGCTCGACGATGGCCGCGATGCTGTACATCGCGTTCGAAGGGACTGTGCGGTCCATCGGCGGCCCGGGCTTCGTCGTCGGCAATCACGTCGTAATCCGCGGCAGCGACGGGGTTTACGGGGTCGTTGCGCACCTGCGGCGCGGCTCGCTCCGGGTGCGGCCGGGGGAAAAGGTGGTGGCCGGACAGGTGATCGCCGAGTGCGGCAACTCGGGGAATTCGACGGAGCCGCACGTGCACGCTCAGCTCATGGATCGGCGCTCGTTTCTCGTGGCCCAGGGTGTGCCTATGGCGTTTACGGGAATCACGATCGAACCGGCCCCGCTGGCTGCCGCGTCAGACGCCGAGCGCGACGGTGACGCGGCGGCTGAGCCTGCGCCTCAGGCAGGTATGCCGAGGTCGGAAGACTTCATAGAGGCCTAGCTGGCGCGCCCGCGCTGGTGCTGCGCAATGGGTCAGCGACCGGCCCCGGTGCTCCCCAGCCGCTCGAGGAGCCGGTCGGGCAATACCGAGATGAGCGGCCGCGCAAGCCTGTAGCGCCAGTCTGAGACCCGCATGGGCTTTCCTGCGTACACGGCCCGCAGTCCGTCGCTCACGACGCGACCAGCGTCGGCCCAGGCGATTCGGGGAAGAGCTGGGAGGTGGTCCTCGCCCATGCGCTCGTGAAACTCTGTTGCGACGAGGCCGGGGCAGAGTGCTGTCACCCTGACTCCGCGTGCGCGATACCGCGCGTTGAGTGAGCGCGAGAGGGAGACGGCCGCGCTCTTTGCAGCGCCGTATGTGCCGCTTGGCATGAGCGCGGCCGCGCTTGCGACGTTCAGGATCCAGCCCTGGCCCCGCGTGAGCATCCCGGGCACGGCAGCGTGTGCGAGCCGCAGGGGAGCCCAGGAGAGGAGTTCGTGCAGGCGCCGCTCGTCGGTAAGGCTGCTTGTCTCGAAGCTTTCGTAGACGCCGAAGCCCGCGTTGTTGATGAGGATGTCAACTGGCCGTTCTGTGTCCGCGAGTCTGGCGGCGACAGCGTCAAGCGAGGCAGGCACAGTGAGGTCCGCTGCAATGACTTCGACGTCGACTCCGTAGCGGCCGCGGAGCACGTGTGCGAGCCGTTCGAGCCGTGTGATGTCGCGCGCGACGAGCACGAGGTCTACTTGGCGAGCCGCGAGTTGCCGCGCAAACTCGGTGCCGAGTCCGGCTGACGCGCCGGTGATGAGCGCACGGTAGGACATGTCGCGGATTAGTCGCGCTTCGCGGCGGCGCGCTTTGCGGCCTTGTCGACCTGTTCTTGAATGTAGGGGAGCGGGTCGATCGGCACGCCACTTCGCCTGAGGGCGAGGTGCAGATGATCGCCGAACGACATGCCTGTGTTGCCGACCCTGCCGATGAAGTCACCGATTTCGATCTTGTCGCCAACTTTATGGTCGTGGGAATCGACCTGCATGTGGCAGTAGCGGCTGGTGAGGGTCTCGCCGCTGACGTTGTGCTGCAGCTTGATCGAGAAGCCGCAACCGTCAGTGGCGTAGCCCGCCTCGATAACCTCGCCCGAGCCAATTGCGAGCACGGGGGTGCCGCCCGGGGCAGCGATGTCTTGCGCGTCGTGGAACTGTTCGACAGGCGCGGTGCGGTATGCGAAGCCGTCGGTGAGGGGGAACTCCCTGTCGAAGGCGAACCGAATATCTGTTGACTCGAGAGATGCTGGATCGACGAGGCCGGCCTCAGCCGTGATCTGCTTGTAGGATCCTGGGTCGACTCCGAGCTCGACCGAGCCGATGGCATCGAGCGCGTCTTGGGTTGCAGTGACCTCGGAACTCTGGAGCTGTTGGTCCGCCCGGGCTGCCGCAGCCTCAGGGGTGCCGAAGGCATGAGAGAACACGGGAAGCGTGGTTGTGACCGCAAGCGACCCTACGCAGGCAAGTGAGAACGTGGCCGCGACAACGCGCTTCGCACGCGGGCGGCGCTTCGATGTCGGCTCTGCGGCTGTCTGGCGCTCGCTCGAGGGCGCGCCGCCAAGTGCAAACTCGGGCAGCGGCGTGAGGAACAGGCCTTCGAGCTGCTGCGAAGGGGACGTTGGCTGGGCGGCTGTGGCGGTCGAGGCAGTCGGTGTTGCGCCGCTTGTCGCCTGCTCGTTCCGCTCGCGCGCCTCCCGGAGGGAGCGTCGACTTGGATAGGCCGTCGGCTCTTTCGGGGGAAAAGACATGTAGTAGTGCAGAGCGGTAACTTGTTGTCACGAGGGGCCCGACCGCTTCACCCGGTCCCTCGAAGCTGGAATTGTGTAACCATAGCAGAGCCTATCGCGCCCGGGTAGGGCTCCGCCTCCGCCGCGCGGATTGCGGCAAGGTCTGCCGACACCGGCAGTTGCGCAACGTTTGTGCAACGATTCGCAGAATTTTCGCCTCGATTCAGGCAATGTTCAGGCGATATTCATGTCAGCACCAGGCGTTTTTGTCCGTGCCTCGGGGGTGAGGCTGAGTTGCTGATCGTCCCATCGCGTGCGGAGCCATCGATCATGAGACGCGATGACTACGGTTCCTGTGAAGTTCGTGACAGCGAGTTCCAGCGCGTCAGCGAGCGCGGGCGAGAGATGATTTGTTGGCTCGTCGAGGAGAAGGAGGTCAGGCGGTGAAGCGATCAGGATCGCAAGCGCTAATCTGCGCCTCTGGCCAACGCTTAAGGCGGACAGTGGGACGCCCTCGTCGCGGGCGTTCAGCAGCCCGAACGTGCTGAGCGGTCTCTCTGCGGCGAGCCGCGCACCGACGCCATCCGCGTAGACGTCGGTGACTAGTCTGGAATCACCGAGGCCACGGGGATCCGCAAATGTTGCGTCCTGCTCCAAGAGCCCGATCCGCGTGCCGGGCGCGACTCTCAGGCTCCCGGTGCCTGGCTCGCCCGGCCTGGCGAGCAGCGAGAGCAGCGTCGACTTTCCAGCGCCATTGGGCCCCGTGACGAGAAGCTTCCCGCCGCGCCGCAGGATAAACGTGGTTGGGGCAAGCCTGCCGGCGACTGCGATCGATGTCGCGGCAATGACGGGGCCGTCGTCTACCGCAGCGGAGCTACTGTGCGTGTCGCTACCCAAGGAATCGGCTGGCTCGAGTCTTGGCGAGGTAGGCGCTTCGATCCCTGCAAACGCGAGCTCAAGCGGCGGCGCCGCAATCTGCTTCGCGGCGAGCGCGTCGAGGCGGGCTTTCGCGTCGTTGACTCTGCGGGCGACGACGCGTGCGTTGCGGTCTGCATAGAACTTCTGCGCCGCTCGGGTCTCAGTGCGCGGTTTCCACTCCCCGTGCCCAACGATCTGGCCAGCGCCGGCGGAAGCACGCAAGCGGCGAAGCTCGGCCTGTTCGGCAGCATACTGTTCCTCCCAGCGTGAGCGGATCCGCCTTCGCTCTTCGACGTACTGCGAGTAGCTTCCCGTGAACCGTGCCACGCCGATGCCACTGCCTGCGCCGTCCTGAACAAGTTGCGCGGCACGGGTGTGCGGCCGCGGCGTGGGATCGAGGTCGACGAGCGAGGTTGCAGCGTCGTCGAGGAACGCGCGGTCGTGACTCGCGAATAGGACGGGACCATGCCAGCGGGTGAGTGTGTGGATGACGTACGCCGTCGCCTGATCGTCGAGGTGGTTCGTGGGCTCGTCGAGGAGGAGAACATCGGGGGAGTTGAGAATCGTCCACGCGAGCGAGAGCCGTGCCCGTTGTCCGCCTGAGAGTTCCGAGGTTCGGCGATCGCGTGGGATTGACTCGATGCCAAGCCCGGCGAGCGTGCGTTCGACCCGGGTCTCGAGCTCCCATGCCCCGAGGCGCTCGGCGTCGTCGAGGGCCTCGGCGTATGCGGTTTCGCGGGCGCGCAGCTCCGCAGTGTCTCCGGGCGCAGCGAGGGCAGCCCCAGCCGCATCGAGCCTCGCGGCGGCTTCTAGGACCGGCCGTGTCGCTGCGGCGAGCGCGGTCAGGATCGTGTCAGCGCCGGCGAACGGAGGCTCCTGATGGAGTAGCCCGATCCTCGGGCTTCCTCCTCCGGGTGCCGTTGCTGACACGGTCCCTTTGGAAGGGACGAGCGTCCCGGCGGCGATGCGGAGCAGCGTCGACTTTCCGGAGCCGTTCTCGCCGATGAGTCCGACGCGGGCGCCCGATGGGACCGCGAACGTGATGTCGGTGAGCACGCGGCGACCACCGTACGTGTGAGAGACGTCGTCGAGGCGTAGGTGCGTCGAAGCGGGAGCGACCACGACTCAGCTACCTCCGGCTGGTTCGCGAGGCGGAGCCCGCTCGAGCCCGCCGCAATTCTCCGACTTTGACCGTCACAACCCCCGCGACAATGAGGGCGGCGCCGAGCCACTGCATCGGGGTCGGTATGACGGCGAGCAACACGATTGTCCACACGATCCCGAAAAGTGGTTCCGCATATCCAGTGAAACTCGCCACGGTCGCGCCTAACCGACGAGAGGCTGCCACGCCAAGCAGGTACGAGAGGACCGTCGAGATGAGTACCATGCCTGCGACGACGAGCCAGGGAGAGACAGTCGATCCTGCAATGTCGGCGGGCGCATTCGAGAGATGGAATGGCAGCAGGCCGAGCGCGCCGGCGACGATAAGCGGCACCGCACCGACGAGAAGTCCGAGCCCGACAAAGGGGAGCGTTGGGATGCCATGGCCGCCGGCCGCGCCTGTTGCGTAGTACGCGGCATTTCCGGCGGCAGCGATGAGCGCGAACGCGATGCCGAGCGGGTGGAGTGAGACGCCGGCGAGCACCCCTGAGATCGCGACAACGCCGAGCACTGCGACACCGGCGCCCGCAAGCGTAACGCCCGACGGAGCGACCCGGCTGCGCGCCCACATCCAGAAGACGAGCATCACCGGCCCAGTGAACTCGATGAGGAGTGCGAGGCTCGGCGGGATGAACTGGACGGCGAGGAAGAAGGCGAGCTGGCAGCCAGCGACCGCGAGCACGCCGAAGACGACAAGCTGCAGCCATGCGCGCCTAACGAGATCCCACTTTCCGCGCATGAGCAGGAGTGTCGGCCCGAGAAGCACGAGGGCGGACAGCGTAATGCGGGCCGTTGTTGCGGCGCCGGCCGACCATCCGGCGACCATCAGCGAACTCGCGAACACGCCCGAGAGCGCGAACGACGCTGCCGACCCCACCGCGAGCAGAAAGCCAGTCACCGCGGTGCTGGGGGCGGAAGATCGCATCGGTGCCTCTCAGATATTTCCGCCACACCGCGTTGACTGTGGCTGCGTAGCTGAGAGCGTATCGCGTTCCTTGTGCCGCCCGTCGAGATATGGTGGACGTATGGCAACAGAGCTCAACGTAGAACTGTCGGAAACCGCGCGAATCGCCCGCGACCTCATTCGGATCGATACGTCGAACCGTGGAGAGGGCGACGCGAACCCTGAACGTCCAGCAGCTGACTACGTCAGCGCGTACCTGCGCGAGCTGGGGCTCGACCCCGTCACCATCGAGTCTGCACCGGGCCGCGCAAGCGTTGTCGCTCGCGTCGCTGGTCGCGAGCCTGAGCTTCCCGCCCTGGTGCTCCACGGGCACCTTGACGTTGTTCCCGCAGATCCAGCGAACTGGACTGTCGACCCGTTCGCGGGCGTCGTGAAGGACGGCCTGCTCTGGGGGCGCGGTGCTGTCGATATGAAGGACATGGACGCGATGATCCTCACCGCGATCGCTGAGCTTTTGCGTGCTGGCGAGAAGCCGCGACGTGACGTTATTCTTGCGTTCTTCGCCGACGAGGAGAACGGCGGCGTATACGGCTCGCATCACCTCGTTGAGCACTACCCGGAACTCTTCGCCGGTGCGGGATCGGCGATCAGCGAGGTCGGTGGGTACTCCATCGAGATCGCTGGCCAGCGTGCCTACCTGGTGCAGACAGGCGAGAAGGCCCTCGACTGGATCAGGCTGCGCGCTCGCGGAACCGCCGCGCACGGGTCGCGTGTGTGGCACGACAACGCGGTCACGAAGCTCGCGACGGCGGTCGCCGCGCTCGGCAACCATGAGTGGCCGATCGCCCTGTGCGATACGACTCGCGAGCTCATCGACGCGATTGCCGCGATCGTTGGCGAGGATCCGAAACAGATCAACCCAGAAGAGATGGTGCTGAGCCTTGGCAAGGGCGCTGGCCTCATCCAAGCAAGCCTGCGGAACACTTCGAACCCGACAGTGCTCACCGCCGGGTATAAGCACAACGTCATCCCTGACACAGCTGAAGCGCTCGTCGATGTACGCACCCTGCCCGCGGAGCGCGACGATGTGCTCGCAAAGATCCGCGAGCTCGTTGGTCCCGAGATCGAGATCGAGACTGTGCATTCGGACATCGGGCTTGAGGTACCGTTCGCGGGTGAGCTCGTCGAAGCGATGAAGGCTGCGATCGAGGCGCACGATCCGGGCGCTCGCGTGCTGCCGTACCTACTGTCGGGCGGCACCGACAACAAGGCGCTCGCGCGACTCGGCATCACGGGGTACGGGTTCGCGCCGCTGAAGCTTCCGGCCGACCTTGACTTCCCCGGGATGTTCCACGGCGTCGACGAGCGTGTTCCCCTTGACGCGCTTGACTTCGGGCACGGCGTGCTCGCCGATCTGCTCCGCTCCTACTGATCGTTCAGCCCAGCTTGGGCTAGTCTGGACGACGGCCCGCAGCGCGTGCCACGAGACGGAAGGCCACCACCGAATGGGTATTTTCGAGGCGATCATCCTCGGCATCGTGCAGGGGCTCACAGAGTTTCTGCCGGTTTCATCGAGCGCTCACCTCCGGGTGACGAGTGAACTGCTCGGTATCGGAGATGCGGGTGCGGCATTCACCGCAATCACCCAGATCGGCACTGAGGCGGCGGTAATCGTGTTCTTCTGGCGCGACATCGTGCGCATCATCGGCAGGTGGTTCAAATCCCTGTCTGGCAAGACTGTGCCGCGCAACGACCCAGACGCGAAGATGGGCTGGTGGATCATTCTCGGCACCGTGCCGATCGTAGTGCTCGGGCTGCTGTTCCAGGACGCAATCGAAACGACACTTCGCTCGCTCTGGTTCACCGCGATCTCCCTCATCGTGTTCGGCCTCCTGCTCGGCGTTGCCGATAGGGTCGGCCAGAAGGTTCGTCCCATCGAGAAGCTCACCTGGAAGCACGGCCTGATCTACGGTTTTGCCCAGGCCGCCTCGCTCATTCCAGGTGTCTCGCGCTCAGGCGGTACGATCACCGCCGGCCTCTTCATGGGCTACAAACGTGAGGCCGCCGCGCGCTACTCGTTCCTGCTCGCGATCCCCGCTGTGCTCGGCTCTGGCTTTTACCAGGTCTTCAAGGTCATCAAGGCGCCCGAGGCGCAGACGCCGTGGAGCATGACGATCATCGCGACGGTCGTCGCCTTTGTGATCGCCCTCGTGGTTATTGGCTTCTTCATGCGTTACATCTCGAAACGGAGCTTTATGCCGTTCGTGATCTACCGCGTGCTCATCGGTGTCGTCATCATTGTGCTGCTCATCACCGGCGTGCTCACCCCCGGCGGCGAGGTTCCCGCGATCGCGTTCCAGGATGGTGTGCAGTGAGAACATGGACTCCGCCGATAGTTCCTGAGCTTCCCGGGGCTGGCGAAGCGCCCAAGCTCTTCAACACGGCAAAGGGACGGCTCGAGCACCCAGCGATCCAGGACGATCGCGCCACACTCTACGTTTGCGGACTCACACCGTACGACGCGACGCACATCGGGCACGCCTTCACGTACCTGACATTCGACATCATGCAGCGTGCCTGGCGCGACGCCGGCATCGAGACTGTCTACGCGCAGAACATTACCGACATCGACGACCCGCTTCTCGAGCGTGCGAACGCGACAAACGTCGACTGGCGGGCGCTTGCCGACGAACAAGTCGGGCTCTACCGCTCGGACATGCACCGGATCGGGATGATCCCTCCCACGCATTTTGTCGCAGTGACCGAGGCGATCGACGAGATCGCGGACGGCGTGAACCGACTCATGGAACTCGGATACGCCTATCGTGTGCCGACACCGGAGTCGGAGGCCGGCGACGACATCTACTTTGACGTCCGAGGCGCGCAGCAGCAGTCGCAGTGGCGGCTCGGCGACGTCGCGCCCTACGAGCGCGCGCTGCTCGAGACGCTGAGCGCCGAGCGCGGGGGTGACCCAGAGCGCGAGGGCAAGCGAGACGTCCTCGATCCGCTGCTGTGGCGCGCGGCGCGCGAGGGGGAGCCGAGCTGGGGCTCAGTCGTCGGCGAGGGCCGGCCAGGCTGGCACATCGAGTGCACGGTCATCGCCCAGCAGGCGCTCGGCGACCTGTTTACCGTGCAGGGCGGTGGCCACGACCTCGTCTTCCCGCACCACGAGTTCACGGCTGCACACGCGACGGCGCTCTCGGGTAAGCCGCTCGCGCACGCGTACTGCCACGCTGCGCTCGTATCGTACGACGGACACAAAATGTCGAAGTCGCGTGGCAACCTTGTCTTCGTGTCGAAGCTGCTCGATGGCACGCACGCAGGCCACGCTGTCGACCCATCGGCGATCCGGCTCGCACTGCTCGCAAACCACTACCGGAGCGAGTGGGAGTGGTTCGACAGCGACCTCGAGCGCGCCGAGCGTCGGCTCGCTGCCTGGCGAGAGGGGCTCGAACGCGAGAGCGCCGAGCCGGCCTCGTCCGCTGCGGTGCTCCAACAGCTTCGCGCCGCCCTCGCAAACGACCTCGACACGCCAGTCATGCTCGCGACGCTCGACGCAGCCCTCGACGCGGGTGTCGACGATCCCTGCCTCGTCGCGAACGCCGTCCAGGCACTGCTCGGCGTCAGGCTGCAGCCGGAGGAGTAGCGAGCCAACCAGGATGCTCGGGGCGGTTCAGCGCTCAGGCAGGGGCGCCTCGGGATCCTGATCCTGGTCCGATTGGTCACTAGGCTCGTCGGCATCGCCGCGCGCATCCTGCTCGAGGAACTTCTCGAACTCGGCGGCGAGAGCATCGCCAGTCGTCTCCGCAGCGAGCGCGTCGTCGCGCGCCTCCTCGAGGCTGCGAATGTAGCGCGTCATGTCGTCATCGTTTTCGGCGATGCGGTTGATGTTCGATTCCCAATCGGTCGCCTGCGCGAAGAGCTCGCCGCGGGGGATCACGATGTCGAGCAGCTCCTCGAGCTTGTCGAGGATCGCGAGCGTCGCCTTTGGTGATGGCGCCGAGTGCACGTAGTGGGGCACCTGCACCCAGAGAGCGAGGCTCGCAATAGTCGCGGTTTCAAGCGCCATCTCGATTGCAGTCACAATCCCGACGGGGCCTTCGTAGTCGCTTCGTTCTGCCCCGTAGCGCTCCCGCACCTCGGGGTCCTCTGCCGTCACAGTCGTGATGATGGGGCGTGAGTGCGGGGCGTCCGAGTACATCGAGCCGAGGAGCACGACAAGGTCGACACCCCACACTTCGGCGAGTTCGACGACCTCGTCGGCGAAGTTCTCCCAGTCCCTCCCAGGCTCGTACCCCGGGAGGAAGAAGAGGTCGAGCACAGGCGAGCCGTCGATCCGGGTGATCGCATCGGCGTCGCTCGTCTGAGACAGCTGTGCGTCCTGTCCCGGCCTGTGCACGGTCCCGTACAAGCGCGTGTCGGGCCAGTCGATCGTGCGCCGGCCACTCTCGTCGCGGTACATGCGCGGCCGCTGCAGCTGCAGATCGACGAAGCTCTCGCCGCCGATCACGTGCAACAGCTCCGCCTTCTGCAGCTTGATGAGATGCTGCACCGCCTCAGACGTAGCGTCACCAGCGTCGCTCCATCCCTGGAACGCAGCGATGAGCACGCGCGGTGCGAGGTCTGGGGCTGAAGAATCATTCACCTGACCAGACTATCCCCAGGCGTGTGGCGGCTGCGCGCGGCGACTGGTCTCAGCGGTCCAGAGCGATGGGGCGGCGCTGGCGATAGGATTGTGAGAATGACGACTGCGACGACACACGGCCTCCCTGCAGCCGCCCTCTGGGACATGGATGGCACGATCATCGACTCAGAACCGCTCTGGGTCAAGGCAGAGGTCGCGATGCTCGACCGCTACGGCCTCGCATTCCCGGCGGGAACCGAGACGCAGCTCGTCGGGCTTGGCCTCACCGCCGCAGCCGAGCGCTTCCAACAGATTGGCGTACCCCTGAGCGTCGATGAGATCATCGGCGAATGGTCGCGCGCGCTCGTAGCAGGGCTCGCCACGGAGGCGCCCAGGTGGATGCCGGGGGCACTCGAGCTGCTCGCAGAGTTCCGCGAGCTTGGAGTGCCGAACGTGCTCGTCACGATGTCAGTTCGCCCCATCGCAGATGCGGTCGTTGCGCTCCTGCCCGAGGGCACCTTTTCGGCAGTCATCGCAGGCGATGAGGTTGAGCACGAAAAGCCCCACCCCGACCCCTACCTGCGCGGCGCGGCGGCAGCCGGCGCGATCGCTCGAGACTGCATTGCGTTTGAGGACTCGCGCCCGGGCGTCACGTCTGCAGTCGCGTCGGGCGCTGTCGTGATCGCGACGCCAGGTCTGGTACCGCTCGAGTCGGGGCTCGCCCACGACACACGGACAACGCTTTCCGGGCTCGACGCTGCCGGGGCGAGCGCCCTATGGGCGCGGCACCGCACCCATCCAACCGAGGAGAAGACAGTGACCACTCACGAACACCACGCCGCCGAGGCGTCAGACGCCGCCGCACCGGCCGCCGCTGCCGCGGCAACCCCAGCGCTGCGTGGCCCGTTCCAGCTCGGCGATAGGGTGCAGCTCACGGGCCCCAAAGGGCGGATGAACACGATCACGCTGGAAACCGGCGGGGAGTTCCACAGTCACAAGGGCATGATCCGGCACGACGACATCGTCGGCGTACCGGACGCCTCGGTGATTTCCAACAGCAACGGTGAGGAGTACCTCGCGCTCAGGCCGCTGCTCTCCGACTTCGTGATGTCGATGCCCCGTGGGGCGGCGATCGTCTACCCCAAGGACGCGGCGCAGATCATCTCGCTCGCCGACATCTTCCCCGGAGCCCGCGTTGTCGAAGCCGGCGTCGGCTCGGGCGCGCTCTCGCTCCACCTGCTGCGCGCTGTCGGACCGGAGGGCGAAGTGCACTCGTTCGAGCGGCGCGAAGAGTTCGCAGACATCGCCCGCGCGAACGCACGCGCCTACGCAGGGGCGGATCCCGCGAACTGGACTGTGCGCGTCGGCGACCTGCAGGAGGCGCTGCCAAGCGCCCTTGAGCCCGGCTCGGTCGATCGTGTCGTGCTCGACATGCTCGCGCCGTGGGAGTGTGTGGGAGTGACCGCCGAGGCGCTCGCACCAGGCGGTGTCGTCATTTGCTACGTCGCGACGGTCACGCAGCTCTCGCGCACCGTCGAAGAGTTTCGTCGTTCTGGGCTATTCACGCACCCGCAGGCGTCAGAGACGATGGTCCGCGGCTGGCACGTCGAGGGCCTCGCGGTTCGGCCAGACCACCGAATGGTCGGGCACACGGGGTTCCTTGTCACCGCGCGCAAACTCGCCCCCGGCACGAACCTGCCGAGCTTGAAGCGCCGTGCATCAAAGAGTGACTTCACCGACGCCGACATGGCGAGTTGGCTGCCAGACATGGGGGAAGGCGGCGACTCCGAAGCTTGGAGCGAGGAGAACGTCGGCCAGCTCGTGAAGAGCGACAAGATTCTGCGAAAGAAAGCGCGTGAGGCGAAGCGGATTGCAGACCATCGAGTTGGCGCCACCGACCCAGCTGCTGACCAGGCTGAAACCGTCGGCACCGCGCCTGACGCCAACGAGAAGTAAGACCAGACCCCCAGCGCGTACCCGGTAGGATGGCCAGGTTCGCATTCGACGCACTCGAGAGGTGTTCCATGCTTCGTCGCATTGCCCCCGTGGTACTCACCGTTGCTGTTTCAGCAGCAGTTCTGACAGGCTGCAGCTCGGCTGACACAGCCGGCGTTGATCGCGCAGACTGCACCCCGACGCTCGGCGCGGGCGCGCTGAGCGACAGCGTCGTCGTGCTCGGTGGATTCGGCACGGTTCCCGAGGTCTCGATCCCAGCTGACACCACGGCGACTGTTTCGCAGCGCTCGATCGTCGACAGCGCATCCGCGAAGGCGGGCGCCCAGCCCGCGGGGAATAACACGATTGCCTCGGTAAACTTCGCGTTCTACGATCAGGGCACCGGCGAGAAGCTCTTCGAGAGCGCAGGTTTCGGCGGTCAGAACTCCACGAATGAGTTCTTCATGGTCTCGGACGAGTCGATGAACCCGCTCACCGCTGCCATCGAGTGCGCGGTTCCCGGCGAGCGCGTCGTGCTCGCGCTCAGCCCCGAGGACGCCCTGCCGCTGCGCCAGCAGATCGGCGGCACCCCAGAAGCCGCGCTCGTGGCTGTAATGGACGTCGAGGGCGTTTCAGACCTCCAGGCATCAGGCCGCACGAAGGGGCTACCGAACGGATTCCCCGCGGTCGTTACCGACGAGAATGGCGTCCCCGGCGTCGTGCTTCCCCCGCGCGATGCGCCAGTTGGGATCGAATCTGGCGTGCGAATCGCTGGATCGGGCGAAAAGGTTGAAGCCGAGGGGCGCCTGCTTGTTCAGATGCTCGCAGTGAGCTGGGACGGGTCAGTGCTCTCGAACACCTGGACAGCCGGTGGGCCGCAGCTGCTCCCCGGTGAAACAGAGTCAGCGGCGCAGGGCCTTGCCTTCCGTGAGGAGCTCACGGGTAAGAACGTCGGTTCGCAGGTCGTCGTCACTGAGGGCGGGGACAATGCCCGCGTCATGGTGATCGACATTCTCGCGGTGGGATAACACGGGGTCACGAGTGGCCCGGTCTAAGGTTCCGAGCGAAGAACGCGTATTCAGTCTTGTGCTCGCACTCGTTGCGAGCACAAGCGGTCTGACGAAGCACGAGCTGCTCTCTTCCGTCTACGGCTACTCAGACAGGTACCGAGAGGACGCGCAGCGGGCCTCGCTTGAGCGTCAGTTTGAGCGCGACAAAGAGCAGCTGCGTGAGCTCGGCATTCCAGTCGAGGCGGTTGACTCGCCGGGTGAACCGGGCAACAACCAGCTCACGCGCTATCGCATCTCAAAGGCAGCGCTACAGGTCCCGCCCGGGCTGAGCTTCACCGACCGAGAACTCATGATGCTCCGCATGGCGGTGCTCGCGTGGCGGGAGGGCAGCCTCACCGACGAAGCTCGGCGAGCTGCGATGAAACTCGAATCACTCGGCGGTGGGCGCGACGCGCCAAGCATCGGTGTGAACGCGGGTTTTGGCACAGCGGAACCTTCGGCGCCGGCGCTGCTCGCCGCCGTGGAGGCTGGGCAGCTCGTCGAGTTCGACTACCAACTGCCCGACCGCGACGCACCCCTGGCGCGTCGTGTCTATCCATTGCAGTTGCACCGGTTCGAAGGGCGGTGGCACCTGATCGCGTTCGACGCGCACCGGGTCGCGACGCGCGTGTTCCTCCTCGCGAGGATCTCGGGCACTGTGACTGTGTGCGAGCCAACGGCAACCGATCCTGCCCGGCCGGACGAACCTGCCGCGCTTATCCGGCTCGCGGTTGCCGAGATGCAAGCGTTGCAGCGCGAGACCCGCGCAACTGTGCGCGTGCGGACGCACTCGCGCGCCGACGCGCGGTTCTCCCGGGGCGCCGTGGTGTGTTCTGAGGACGCCGGCTCGCGGGTGCTCGAGTTCGGCACTGTTGACATGCACGAACTCGCCGCGATAGTCGCGAGCTACGGCTCGGATGCCGTTGCCCTCGAGCCACCCGAGCTACGTGCCAGAGTGATCGAACTCTTGCGCGCGGTGGATTCGAAGCACGGTGGGACGCCGCCTTGCTGGGGCGCGGATCAGTCGCCCGCCGAATCTGACGGGAGAGACCGCTGATGGCGCGACCACTGCTCGCAAGCGACAAGGTGCTGCTGCTCCTGTCGCTTGTGCCGTACCTCAGGGAACACGGCCCGACGCCAATTCCCGAGCTTGCGCGGACCTTCGAGGTTGAGCCACGGATGCTGCGGAGCCTCATCGCTTTTCTCGGCACCGCAGGCATCCCAGGGGAGACGCTGTCGTACCAGCACAATGACCTGTTTGACATTGACTGGGACGAGTTCGAGGAGCGTGATACTGTCTCGCTCACGCAGACTGTCGCAATTGACGACACGCCGAGGTTCACTGGCGTCGAGACCGCCGCGCTGCTCGCGGGACTCGCGGCGCTTCAGCCGCTTCTGGAGCCAGCCGACGCCCAGGTCGCGGCGGATCTCGGCGCTCGCCTCGGTGCGGCTATGGGATCGGCGCAGGTGCCGTCTGTGGCGGTCTCACAGACTGACCATGACGGCAACCTTTCGCTCATCGTTCGCGCGATCGAGCGGGGAGACCGCGTACGCTTCAGCTACCGCGACGCGGCTGGCGACGAGAGCTCTCGCACCGTTGTTCCCCAGTCGCTTACTGAACGGGAGGGCGTCTGGTACGTGCACGGCTACAACGTTGAACGCGCAGCCGAGAGGACGTTTAGCGTTGCGCAGCTCAGCCAGCTCACTGCTCTGGACAGCGACAGTGCGACTCCGGTTTCCGCCGATGCCGCGGAATCAGATACCTCCGGCAGATCACCGCAATTGCCCGGTGGCGACGCGGCCGATACCCGACCAACTCGCGCCGGAACCGAGATCCTCGCCGTCGTGCCCACGCGACTACTCGGCGCGATCCGCGGATTCGCGCCTGAGGTTGTGACGAAGCACGAACGCCCGCTACCCGAGGGTGCGTGCCTCGTGCGCATTGACGCCTGGCACCCCGGTGCGGCCGTGCGGCTCGCCCAGCACGGGCCGGGTGAGATTGAGATTGTTGCGCCGCATGCAGCACGTGTTGCTGTGAGCGAGTGGGCCGAGTCAGCCCTCTGGGCATACGGCGAGTAGCGCGGCTTTCAAGAGGCAGAAAACGATACACTGACGCCATGGCGAAAGAGGGACGCGGCCCGCGTAACCGAGAAGGACGAATGAGCCTTGGCGAGCATCTCGTCGAACTCAGAAAGCGCCTGATGTACGCCGCGCTCGGGCTCGTGGTTGGGCTCGTCGGTGGCTTACTCGCTGTCGACTGGGTGTGGGACATGCTGCGCGAACCGATCAACGCGCTCCAGCTACAGGGCCGCAACGCTACCCTCACGTACGGTGCAATCACGGAAGCGTTCGACCTGCGGATTCAGATCGCGCTCTTCATCGCCGTCGTCATCTCCGCTCCGATCTGGCTGTACCAGGTGTGGGCGTTTCTCGCCCCCGGTCTCAACCGCAAGGAGAAACTGTACGGTGTCGGGTTCCTCGCAGCCGCAGTTCCACTCTTTCTCGCTGGCGTCTACGCTGCCTGGTCGGTGCTGCCGAACATCGTGCGCCTCATGGCGACCTTTCAGCCCTCCGAAGACGCGTTTTTCTTGAGCGCCAGGCTCTACATTGACTTCTCAGTAAAGCTCATGCTCGCTGTCGGGGTCGGCTTCGTCATGCCAGTCGTGCTCGTCATGCTGAACTTCGTCGGCATTATTCGCGGAAAGACGATCCTCAAGGGGTGGCGAGTCGCGATCCTCATCATTGTGCTCTTCGCGGCCCTCACCACGCCCGCCGCCGACCTCTGGAGCATGTTCCTGCTCGCGGTGCCGATGGTGCTGCTCTACTTTATTGCCGTCGGTATTGCGATCTTGCACGACCGCCGCGTCGATAAGCGGCGCGCCGCGGAGTTTGCCGAGTACGGCATCGACATGAGTCACCCCGATCTCAGCGAACTCGACAACGACGCCCCAAATGCCCGGCCCGCCAAGCCCCGAGAGGCAAACACAGACACGTGAACGACACGCCAGCTCAGCCAGTAGTGCCGGTTGACCCGGCCGCAAACACCCCAACTGACTCCGCGCTCGCGCACTTCGAGTCGCGCCTCGAATATCCGCTCGACCCGTTCCAGCGAAACGCATGCGAGCGGCTGGAGGCAGGACGCAGCGTGCTGGTGGCGGCCCCCACGGGCTCGGGCAAGACAACCGTCGCCGAGTTTGCCGTCTATCTTGCGCGGCGTGAACGAGATGCGAAGATCTTCTACACAGCGCCGATCAAGGCGCTGTCGAACCAGAAGTTTCACGAGCTGTGCGCAGAGTACGGCGAAGACGAGGTGGGGCTCCTCACTGGCGACGTCAACATCCGCGGCAGCGCGCCGATCGTCGTGATGACGACGGAGGTGCTCCGCAACATGATCTACGCGGACTCAGACACACTTGACGACCTCGCGTTCGTCGTGCTCGATGAGGTGCATTATCTCGGCGACCGCTTCCGCGGGGCGGTGTGGGAGGAGATCATCCTGCATTTGCCAAAGCGTGTCAGGCTGGTATCGCTCTCGGCGACGGTCTCAAACGCTGAGGAGTTCGGTGACTGGATGCACGCCGTGCGGGGCGAGACCGACGTGGTGTTGTCGGAGGTGCGGCCTGTTCCCCTGTACCAGCACGTGCTCACGAGCAAGGAATTGCTGCCGCTCTTCGTTGACAAGCAGGGCGAACTCGCGCGCGGCGGCAAGGTCAACCCTGAACTGCGGATGCTTGGAAACCGCGGACGTGGGGGCCGTGGCGGCGACAGACGCAGGTCGCGTGGCGGCCCGCCGCAGCGTCGCACCCGCCGCGTCTCGCGCGCAGACATCGCGCGGGCGCTTGATGAGACGAAACTGCTTCCTGCGATCGTCTTTATCTTCAGCCGCAACGGCTGCGATCAGGCAGTCAGGCAGTGCCTATACGACGGCATCGCCCTGACGAATCGTGAGGAACGCGCCGAGATCAGGCGGGTCGCCCAGCAGCTCATCGATACGCTCAGCGATGAGGATCGCCGCGTGCTTGAGACGCGTGAGTGGCTTGCCGGGCTCGAGCGCGGCATCGCCGCGCACCACGCCGGGCTGCTGCCAGCCTTCAAAGCGGTCGTCGAACAGCTCTTTCAGCGCAGGCTCGTGAAGCTCGTGTTCGCGACGGAAACACTCGCGCTCGGAATCAACATGCCCGCCCGCGCTGTTGTTATCGAGCGCCTTGACAAGTTCAACGGGGAGCAGCGAGTGCCGCTCACCTCGGGTGAATTCACTCAGCTCACGGGGCGTGCTGGTCGACGCGGGATTGACGTGGAAGGCCACTCGGTTGTGGTGTGGAGCGATGCCGTCGATGTCGATGAGCTGAGTCAGCTCGCGGGCACGCGATCGTTCCCGGTCAAGTCAACGTTCCGGCCAACCGCAAACATGGCTGTCAACCTGCTGCAGCGCCTGAGCTACGTGCAGGCCCGCGACACGCTCGAACTCTCGTTCGCGCAGTTTCAGGCAGATCGCGCGGTTGTCGATCAGGCACGCGAGCTCCAGTCAGCACAGTCCTCGCTCAAGGGCTACGAAGCTGCGGCAGCACGCGCTCAGGGTTCTGACAAGAAGCGCTGGGAGGACAGAGCGCGCAAGCTCCGCAGGCAGCTCGAGCGAGGTAGACGGCAGGTCGCCAACCGCACCGGCACGATCGCGCGGACGTTTGAGCGTGTCGTCGAGGAACTCCTTGAGCTTGGCTACCTGGAGGGCGATACGCGCACTGGTGAACTCGAGGTTGCACCCTTTGGTGAGCTTCTGCGGCGAATCTACGGTGAACGCGATTTGCTCGTTGCCGAGTGCATCCGTGATGACCTGTGGCGTGGGCTCGACGCGAACGGGCTCGCTGCGATGTGCTGTGCACTGAGCTACGAGCCGCGCCGCGATGACGAGGGTGGCGAGCGGGGACCGGGCGGCAAGTTCGCGCAGTCCTTCGACCGTGTCATCAACCGGTGGGTGGAGCTCGACGATCTCGCCGACAGGTACAGGCTGCCGCGACCAGATATGCCCCACGCGGGACTCGCCGGCGCAATGTACGACTGGTCGAAGGGCGCGACGCTTGAGCGTGTACTCGAATCCAGTGGGGTTGGTGCTGGCGACTTTGTGCGGTGGGCGAAGCAGACGATTGACATGCTCGATCAGGTCGCCCAGGCGTGCGAGGTCGCCCTGACGCTCGAAGCCCTTGAACACGAGGCTGCACGGTTTGGGCTGCTCGCCGCGCTCGCCCGCGACGCGAAGCGCTCGATCCGCCGGGGCATCGTGGAGACCTCGAGTTCGTCGTGACAGACACATCCGTGAATCAGCAGCCCGGCCGGTTGCCCTGGTGGATCGCGCTGCCAGCCGCGGTCGTAGGTGGCCTACTATTTGACGTCGCGAACCCAGGGGCCGCGATCTGGCCCCTCGTGTTTCCAGCCGTCGCGCTCTTGCTCGCCTCGTGGTGGCAACAGCGAGCTGGCGTGGCAGCGCTCGCCGGGTTGGCAGCAGGCGCAGCGTTCTGGCTGACGCACCTCCATTGGCTGACGCTCTACCTCGGCCCGGTGCCGTGGCTTGGACTCGGGCTCGTGATGACCGCGTGGTTCGTGTTACAGGGAACGGTGACCGGAGCTGTGACCCGGGCGATCTGGAAGCTCTGGCCATGGCGAGGTGCGACGCAGGGGAAGCGGCGACTGGCCCCGCTCGGGCTGATTGCCGGGCAGGCGGTCGCCGCTGCGGGCATCTGGGTGCTCCGGGAGGGGATCCAGGGGACGTGGCCCTATGGCGGGTTCCCGTGGGGGCGGGTCGCGCACGTGTTTGCCGACGCTTCGTTCGGCGCCCTCGTGTCGTGGGTCGGCTTCGCAGGTCTCAGCGGCCTGATTGTGTTCGCCGTCGCGCTCGTCGTCGGCGGATGTTTCGGCGCCGGTCACGGTGCGAGACTGTTCGGCGCGAGCTTCTCTCATCGCGCCCGTTCCGTGGCGGCCAGTGGCGGGCTGCTAGCTGGCGGTGTCGTCCTCGTGCTTGGGATGCTCGCGCTTGTGCCGCCTGCGGCGCTCGAGCAGACTGGCAGCCTTCGTGTCGCTGCCGTGCAGGGCAACTCGAAGTCGGGCATCTTCGATGACCGCGAATCCGGTGACGTCTACGCTGACCACGTGCGCGGCACAGAGGAACTGCTTGACGAGCTCGAGGCGACGGATGACCGCGTCGACGTGATCCTCTGGCCAGAGAACTCCGCTGAGTTTGGCCTCACGGACAACCCGCTCCGGGGACGGGAAGTCGCGCTGCTATCGAAACGCGCAGGAGCGCCGATCGTTGTAGGTTCCGTGCTCGCGAACGAGGACGGAACCTACACCAACAGTTCAGTCGTGTGGGGGGCGGAGGGCCAGTCCGAGTCAGACGCTGGGACTCGCTACGACAAGCGGTTCCCCGTACCGTTCGCCGAGTACATGCCGAACCGCAGCTTCTTTCGGGCGCTCGCACCGGACCTCGTTGACCTTGTACAGCTCGAATACGAGGCGGGGGAGTTTGAGCCCGTGCACGGCTTTGAGGCACTCGGACGCGAGGTCGTCGCCGGCGTCGCGATCTGCTTCGACGTTATCTTTGACGACCAGGCTGAGCGCATGGTCTCCAACGGTGCCGAGGTCATCTTTGCACCCACGAACAACGCGGACTTCGGGCGCACGGACGAAAGTGTCCAGCAGCTGCAGATCGCGCGCCTGCGCGCAATCGAAACCGGCAGAGCGCTCGTGAACATTTCGACAGTTGGCACAAGCCGGATCATTGCCCCTGACGGGCACGACCTTGACGGTCTCGAGCCGTTCACGCGGGGTGCGATGGTCGCAACTGTACCGCTTGTGCAGGGTGAGACGCCGGCGCTCGCGTATGGCGCACTCATTGCGGCTGCCTGGATGACTGCGGGTCTCGCAGGTATGGGACTCTCGGTGTACTGCAGGTTGCGTCGGGGGTAACTCGGCGAAGCTACTGGTCGCTCGTGCCGCGGCGCGCTCGTAGGAGTTTCAGCCGCTCGGCGAGCAACTCCTCGAGCTCCTCGCGACTGCGCCGCTCAATGAGCATGTCCCAAGGCGTGCGCTGGGAGTTCTCCTTGGCCTCGAGCTCAGCGCGGGCGGTGCGCCCGGCCTCGTCGTCGAGAAACCCGATCTCGCCGCTGCGCTGGTCAACCCATTCTGGCGGTGGTTCGGCGTCGGCGTCGAAGACGACTGCGAAGACCACACCCTTGTCAGTGACGTACTCGACTTTGCGGCGCGGCGAGAGCTCAACGCCGGTTTCGCCCTGCAAGCTTGTCGAACCGATTCGTGAGCCTTTAAGTGTTCGATCGGCCATGAAGCCTCCCTCGCCATCGGCGGCGATGGGGGTGAGCCGCGGGGGTAGGGCTCTGCCGCCGAGTTCTTCGCAGCGTATCGCGATTTGAGCCCCGAGTACACCCCTTTTTCGCGGTCAGCGTCATCGCGCTCGGTGTGCGGCGTGCGGACAGGTCCGGCCGTGAGGCATACTCCAGCTCGCCCGGTTGTGGACTACGCTTGGACACGATCAAACGTCAACCTACTTGCACGCTGAGGAATTCATACTGTGACTGAGACCGTAGCCACCCCGCCGCTTGAAGCTAAGAGCCTGGAAGGCCGTCGGGCGCTCGTGACGGGCTCCTCTCGAGGGGTGGGCGCAGACACCGTCCGCTATTTCGCTGAGGCAGGCGCAGATGTCGTCGTGAACTTCCGCAACAAGGCGCCGCGTGCTGAGAAGCTCGGCACCCAGCTCCGCGAACTCGGCGTCCGGGCGCTCGTGCAGGGAGCTGACCTCACAGACGAGCAGTCTGTCACCGAGATGATGGAAGCCATTCGCGCCGAGTTTGGCGGCCTCGACATCCTTGTGCTGAACGCCTCTGGCGGCATGGAAGGCGGCATGGCCGAGGACTACGCCCTCCAGCTCAACCGCGACGCGCAGTTGCGAGTGCTCGACGCTGCGCTGCCGCTTATGGGGGAGGGATCGCGTGTCGTCTTCGTGACGAGCCACCAGGCGCACTTTATCCGTACGACTCCAACGATGCCCGAGTACGAGGCTGTCGCACTCTCGAAGCGTGCCGGTGAGGACGCGCTCCGCGAGCGGATCGCTGAGCTCGCTGAGCGCGGCATCGGGTTTGTCGTAGTGTCGGGCGACATGATTGAGGGCACGGTGACGGCGACGTTGCTCAACCGCATGAACCCTGGCGCAATCGAGGCGCGCCGCGAGCAGGCAGGCAAGCTGTACAACGTCGCCGAGTTCGCTGCTGAAGTCGCTCGCGCCGCGGTTGAAGAGGTTCCCGCTGACAACACCCGTCTCGTCGGTGACGTGTCGAGCTTCGGCGCCTAGCCCGACCGCAGCGGCCGCGTAGCTGGCGGCTTGAACTCCTGCGATCTGCCGTAGGTCTGTCCAAAGATCATATTTTGGCCAGAGACCTACGGCAGATCGCTTTTTTGTGCCTGCTGAGGACTCGCGGGCGGGGGCGTCGGCCGAGCTCGACGGTGTGATGTTCGACCAAGCGTCAAGATTCTCGAATAATCTGCGGCGCCATTGCGCTTTCGTCTGCGTAGAGCGCAGAAAGCGCACTTGTCGATTCGGTTTGCCGAATAAACGAGTGCTAGATTCATAGCCCCGCAGTTTCTGCGTCAGTGCTCGTGCTCTCAAGCTGAGCCCGTCGGCGCAGGTTCTGCTCCGACCGGGTCGCCGACGTCCCGCCGAGAGAGAGGACGTCGATGCGCACATCGATGGACCCCGCACGCATCACTAGCCATCAGCTTCCCCCTGCGATCGGACTCTACGATCCAGCGGAGGAGCATGACGCCTGCGGCCTCGCCTCGGTCATTTCGCTGACGGGCGGTCCATCTCACGAGATCGTCACGCTCGCGCTCTCGGCACTCGAGAACCTCGAGCATCGAGGCGCTGTCGGGTCGGATGCAGGAACAGGCGATGGCGCCGGCATCCTCAGCGAGCTTCCGCACAGGCTGATTCGGGAGCGCTGTGGCGCCGCCGGTGTCACCGAGCCAGAACCGGGGGAGTATGCGGCAGGGCTCGTGTTTCTGCCGAACTCCTCGACAGAGCGTCGCTCGGTGAAATACCGTATTGCGAGTATCGCTGCCGACGAGGGGCTCGGTGTAGTCGCCTGGCTTCCGGTCCCTGTGACTGCGGAGGTGCTGGGGCAGAGCGCGCTCGACGCGGCGCCCCAGATCGAACAGCTCGTGCTCGCCTCGTCAGACGGGCCCGCCGACACTCAGCTCCTCGAGCGCCGCGCGTTTCGAGCGCGCAAGCGCATTCAGCACGAGACCGGCTGCTACCTGCCGTCCTTGTCGGCCCGGACTATCGTCTACAAGGGAATGGTGACCACACTCCAGCTCCCCGGGTTCTACGACGATCTGAGTGACCCGCGGTTTGAGACCCGATTCGCTATCGTGCACTCGCGCTACTCGACGAACACATTTCCATCGTGGCACCTCGCGCAGCCGCTGCGCCTCGTCGCGCACAACGGCGAGATCAACACTGTGCGCGGCAACCGCAACTGGATGCGGGCGCGCGAAGCGCAGCTCGAGTCCGAGGCGCTCGGCAACCTTGGCCCACTCCTTCCTATCTGCACGCCCGGAGGGAGCGACTCTGCAAGCTTTGACGAGGTGCTCGAGCTGCTCGTGATGAGCGGCAGGTCGTTGCCGCACGCGCTTGCAATGATGGTGCCCGAGGCGTGGGAGTCCAACACGGCGCTCGACCCCCAGCTCGAGAACTTCCTCGAGTACCACTCGCTCGTCATGGAACCGTGGGACGGGCCTGCGGCGATGATCGCCACTGACGGCACCGAGATCGTTGCGCTGCTCGACCGCAACGGCCTCCGGCCAGGGAGATACCTCGTCACGAGTGACGGCCTGCTCGTGATCGCGAGCGAGGCAGGCGTGCTCGACATTGCGCCGGAGCGTGTTGCGCGTCGCGGCAGGCTCCGTCCTGGCCGGATGCTCGCGGTGAACGTGGAGACCGGCGAGGTGCGCGGCGACAGCGCGGTGAAGCGTGAACTTGCGGGGCTCGCACCCTGGGGCGACTGGCTCGACGCTGGGCGCATCAGACTCGCTGACGAGCCCGAGCGCGAGGCTCTCGTGCACCCGCCTGCCTCGATTGTGAGGCGCCAGCGGACGTTCGGGTATACGGAGGAAGAGCTCCGGCTGATCCTCACTCCGATGGCGCTCACCGGCGGCGAACCGCTCTCTGCTATGGGCTCCGACACGCCGATTGCGGTGCTTGCCGAGCGCCCGCGCCATGTGCACGACTACTTCGTGCAACAGTTCGCGCAAGTGACGAATCCTCCGCTCGACGCCCTGCGCGAGGAGCTTGTGACAAGCCTTCGCACGGGCATTGGTCCGCAGCAGAACCTGCTCGGCCAGTCCGCCGAGCACGCGCGCCAGGTGATCCTCGACTTCCCTGTCATTGACAATGACGCGCTCGCGCGGATTCAACATTTCGGCACTGACCCCGAGCGCGAGCGATCAGTCACGATTCGCGGACTCTACCCGGTCGACTATGGTGCGCGCGGGCTCGCCGACAGGCTCGACGCGATGTGCCGCGAGGCGAGCGCCGCCATCGCAGCAGGGGCAGAGTTTCTCATTCTGTCCGACCGCGACTCGAACAAGGACCTTGCCCCGGTGCCGAGCCTGCTTGCCGTATCGGCGGTGCATCACCATCTCATTCGTGAGGGGGAACGGATGCGTGTCGCCCTGATCGCCGAGGCTGGCGATGTTCGCGAGGTGCACCACGTGGCGACACTCGTGGGTTACGGGGCCGCGGCCGTGAACCCGTACCTCGCTATGGAGAGCGTGAGCCTCCTGGTGCGTGACGGCTCGATAACAGGGGTGACTGAAGAAGAAGCAACGTCGAAGCTTATCCTCGCGCTCGGAAAAGGGCTGCTGAAGGTCATGAGCAAGATGGGCATCTCGACGGTGTCTTCATACTGCGGCGCGCAGACGTTCGAAGCGATCGGGCTCGCCCCGGACCTCGTCGAGCGCTACTTCACCGGGACCACATCGAAGCTTGGAGGCGTCGGTCTCGACGTGCTCGCGGCAGAAGTCGCCGAGCGGCACCGTGCCGCATACCCCGACGATTCGGCCCCACTCGCGCACGAGCGGCTTGAGACTGGTGGCGAGTACCGCTGGCGCCGCGGCGAGGAACCACACCTGTTCGACCCCGAGACGATCTTCAAGCTGCAGCACGCGACACGCACTGGCAAGCGCGAGATCTTCGCCGAGTACACGTCGCGCGTGAACGAGCAGCAGGAGCGACTCATGACGCTTCGTGGGCTCTTCAAGTTCTCGCCGCAGCGCGAGCCGGTTCCGCTCGAGAGCGTTGAGCCAGTGTCAGAGATTGTGAAGCGCTTCGCGACGGGGGCGATGAGCTACGGTTCAATCTCGCCTGAGGCACATGAGACGCTCGCGATTGCGATGAACAGGCTTGGCGGACGTTCAAACACCGGCGAGGGCGGAGAAGCAGAGGAGCGCCTGCTCGACCCCGAGCGCCGCTCTGCGATCAAGCAGGTTGCGTCAGGGCGGTTTGGCGTGACGAGCATGTATCTGACGCACGCCGACGAGATCCAGATCAAGCTCGCTCAGGGCGCGAAGCCCGGTGAGGGCGGTCAGCTTCCGCCAGGGAAGATGTACCCGTGGATCGCGCGTACGCGGCACGCGACGCCGGGGGTCGGGCTCATCTCGCCGCCGCCGCACCACGATATCTATTCGATTGAGGATCTCAAGCAGCTCATCTTCGACCTCAAGCGTGCGAACCCGGTCGCGCGAATCTCAACCAAGCTTGTGGCCCAGAGCGGGATCGGGCCTGTCGCGGCTGGTGTGGCCAAGGCTCTCTCCGACGTCATCCTCGTGTCTGGCCACGACGGAGGTACTGGGGCGAGCCCAATGAACTCGCTCAAGCACGCTGGATCACCGTGGGAGCTTGGGCTCGCCGAGGTGCAGCAGACACTGATGTTGAACGGGCTGCGAGAGCGGGTCGTCGTGCAGGCTGACGGACAGTTGAAGACTGGGCGCGATGTCGTGATCGCTGCCCTCCTCGGCGCAGAGGAATTCGGCTTTGCGACGGCCCCGCTCGTCGTGTCGGGTTGCATCATGATGCGCGTATGCCACCTCGACACCTGCCCTGTCGGCGTGGCGACTCAAAACCCAGAGCTGCGAGAGCGGTTCACAGGCCAGGCAGAGCACATCGTGAACTTCTTCACGTTCATCGCGGAGGAGGTACGCGAGATACTCGCGAGCCTCGGCTACAGCTCGCTCGACGAGGCTGTCGGTGACACGGCGGCGCTCGACGTCGACGAGGCGGTGCAGCACTGGAAGGCCGAGGGTCTCGACCTGTCGGGCGTGCTTCGCGGCCCGGTATTCTCGGCGGCTGAGCCGCGGCGTAACGGCACGACACAAGATCACGAGCTTGGTGCGCACTTTGACGCGCGGCTCATCGAGTTGTCAGATGACGCGCTTGTGCGCAGTGAGCCCGTCGTCATCGACCTGCCAGTTGGCAACGGCGATCGCGCTGTCGGCACAATGCTTGGACACGAGGTGACGCGGCGGTTCGGTGCGCAGGGGCTTGCACCCGAGACGATCGACGTGACCCTCACGGGTTCGGCGGGTCAATCGCTCGGGGCGTTCTTGCCTGCAGGAATCACGCTGCGACTTGTTGGCGAAGCAAACGATTATGTTGGCAAGGGTCTTTCCGGTGGGGAGGTGACAATTCGCCCGCACCTCGCCGGCGCCCGAGCGGCACACACCGACGAGAGCGTGCTCGCCGGGAACGTCATCGGGTACGGGGCGACGAGCGGTTCGATCTGGATCGCCGGCTCCGTGGGAGAACGGTTCCTCGTTCGCGGCTCAGGTGCGACGGCGGTCGTCGAGGGCGTTGGCGACCACGCGCTCGAGTACTTTACCGGCGGCTTCGCCCTGATCCTCGGGGAGACCGGTCGGAACCTCGGAGCAGGAATGTCGGGTGGCGAGGCCGTCATACTCGACCTTGATCCGAGCACTGTGAACTCCGCCGAGCTCGCCGCTGGCGCCCTCCAGCTGCAGCGTTTCGGTGAGTCTGAGCTCGCCGGCGAGGCGGGCGCTGAGCTCGCCGACCGCATCCGAGCGCTCCTCGCTCGACACCTCGAGCAGACAGGGTCGCCCCTTGCAGCCTCGCTGCTCGAACAGTTCGAATCGGACAGCGACGCGACGCTCGCCCGCTTCACCAGGCTCATTCCACGCGGCTACTCCCGCGTTCTCGATATCCGATCCCGCGCCGCTGCGGCAGGCGTCGACCCCGACGGCGGCGCCGTCTGGACCGAAATTCTGGAGGCAACTCATGGCTGATTCACGCGGATTTCTGCAGGTTCGAGAACGCGAGCTTGCCGCAAAGCGCCCGGTCGCGCTCCGACTGCTCGACTGGAAAGAGGTTGTCGAGCTGGGCGACAAGAACGTCGTCGGCAGACAGGCGTCTCGCTGTATGGACTGCGGCGTCGCGTTCTGCCACCAGGGCTGCCCACTTGGCAACCTCATCCCCGAATGGAACGACCTCGTGCACCGCGATCGTGGGCGCGAGGCGATCGAGCGCCTTCACGCGACGAACAATTTCCCGGAGTTCACCGGCAGGGCATGCCCCGCGCCGTGCGAGTCGGCCTGCGTGCTCGGTATCAACCAACCTGCCGTCACGATCAAACAGATCGAAAACCACATCATCGACGAGGCGTTCGCAGCGGGGTGGGTGACACCTCAGCCGCCGGCGCGCCTCACCGGGAAGACCGTGGCAGTTGTCGGGTCAGGTCCTGCGGGTCTCGCGGCGGCCCAGCAACTCACCCGAGCCGGGCACACCGTCGCCGTATACGAGCGCGACGAAGAGCCTGGCGGACTGCTCAGATTCGGCATTCCGGACTTCAAACTCGAGAAGGCACTGGTGGCGCGCCGCGTCGAGCAGCTGAGAGCTGAGGGCACGAGGTTCAGGTGCGGCATTGAGATCGGAAAGGACATGTCGTGGAGCGAATTGCGCCGCCGTTTCGACGCGGTCGTCATCGCGACTGGGGCTACAGTGCCGCGTGAGCTCGTGTTGCCCGGAAGGCATCACGCGGGGATCCTGCCCGCGATGGAATACTTGGCCGCGGCAAACCGTGCGGTGTCGGCAACCGACGCGGCAGGGGCGCTCGACAGCATCGGCGAAACTGCAGCGGGAAAGCATGTGGTTGTCATCGGCGGCGGCGATACCGGGGCCGACTGCGTTGGCACCGCGCACAGGCAGGGCGCCCTCTCGGTAACGAGCCTCGCGATTGGCAAACGACCCGGCGCGCTCAGGCCGACGGGCCAGCCGTGGCCCATGCATCCGACGGTGTTTGAGGTATCGAGCTCCCACGAGGAGGGTGGCGAGCGGACCTACCTCGCATCGACAGTCGAGTTCCTCGGGGAAGACGGGCGGCTCACGGGATTGCGGGTCGCCGAGACCGGATTCTCGGAGAGTGGTCGAGGCCCAATCCCGGGAACCGAGCGAGATATTCCGGCGGACCTCGTTCTCATCGCTATGGGGTTCACTGGCCCAGAAGCGATCTCAGATCCTGGTCTCGAACTGGCGATGGACTCGAGCGGGGCGTTCTCACGTGCCGCCGACTTCTCGACGCCCCAGCCCGGGGTGTTTGTCGCTGGCGACGCGGGGCGCGGCCAGTCGCTTATCGTCTGGGCGATCGCAGAGGGCCGCGCGGCTGCAGCTGCGGTCGACAGCTACCTCACAGGATCGACGGTATTGCCGAGCCCTGTGACAGCCAAAAGCATGGCGTTTGCTTAGAGCGGAAGGTGAGGGCGTAGGGCCGCACGGGGCACGGGGATATCCTTGGGAACAGCAACGCTGTTTCGTGAGGAAGGGATCCGTAGATGACTTCGACCGTAGTGTTTGGTGGCTCTGGGTATGCGGGTTCGCACATTGTCGAGGCTGCCGCAGTGCGCGGGCTGCCCGTCACGAGCGTCACGCGAAGGGAATCGGCGACACAGATCGCGGGAGCGAGCTACAAGCTCGGCTCGCTGCTTGACCCGGCTGACCGGGCGGCAGCGCTCGCCGACGCAGACGTCGTTGTCGTCGCCGTCGCCCCGCGCGGCGACATGGCAGGCAAACTGCGCGCGGCGATCGCTGAGCTCGCGGCTGAGGCTGAGGCCGCAGGCGTTCGTCTTGGCGTCATCGGTGGCGCAGGTTCGTTGCAGCAGACCGCGGGTGGGCCGCGGCTTGCAGAATTGCCTGAGTTCGGGGACGAGTATCGCCCAGAGGCGCTCGAAATGGGCGGAGTGCTCGACGACCTTCTCGCGCGAGGCGGCGAGCTCGACTGGTTCTTTGTGAGCCCGCCCGGGGACTTCGGCCCGTGGGCCGCGGGGGAGTACCGCGGCGAGTACAGAGTCGGAGGCGACGTCGTCTTGACCGACGAGAACGGGGTCTCGGCTATCGGTGGAGCCGACTTTGGCGTAGCGATCGTTGACGAGATTGAAGATCCTGCGCACCGGCGAGAGCGGTTCACTGTCGCCTACTGAGCATGATGGGAGCCGGTACGCTGGGCAGGTGAATATTGCTCTCGTTGTCAAACTCCGCGAAGACCTCGCGGGCGCTCAGTACTCACTCACCGGCCTCACTGCCCTCTGGGGCGCCGCGGCAGAGGGCGCGCGCAGGCGCGGCGTATTCGCCCCTGCACGCAGGGTGCTTGCCGGGCGTGAACGGACTCCGTTAACGACACTCGGCCGACTCTTCCTGCTCGGCGAAGAGGTGAGCGCTGAGGAGCTGGACGCCGCTCTTCCGACCCTCGGATCGGCGGGAGCAGCGGAGCTTGGGCTCGTGGCCCACGGAGCCAACTCGGTGTTTTATGCTGCGTTGTCTGTGAACCCCGTCCCCCTCGTCGGCAAGGCCGGGGAACAGACCCTTCAGCGTGGAGGTGCCACCGAGTGGTGGATCATCTCCGACCTCGACGATGAACTACGCGGGGGTCCAGCGGGGCCGGACCATGTGATGGGTGTCGGGGGCGCAACGCGGACGCTCATCTCACAGCTGCCACCGGTCACCGGCGGCGCGGCGCTCGACCTCGGCACAGGGTGTGGCATCGTCGCGATGCACCTCGCCGAGCTCGGGGCGGAACGCGTTGTCGCGACTGACATTTCGGAACGCGCTCTGAAGCTCGCCGCCGCAAACGCGGAGCTGAACGGGTTTGCCGGGCGGATCGAGTTTCGGCTCGGCAGCCTCTTCGAGCCAGTCGCTGGCGAAGACTTCTCGCTCATCGTCTCGAACCCTCCGTTCGTCATCACCCCTCGCTCGGCGAGCGAGGGTGCCCGCTACGAGTACCGAGACGGAGGTATGACTGGGGACGAGCTCGCCGCAACCGTGGTTCGCGAGGCTCCCGGCTTTCTGGCGCCAGCGGGCGCATTTGTGTGCCTCGCGAACTGGGAGACCGAATGGGGCGGCAGGGGGCTCGAGCGAGTTCGCGGCTGGATTCTCGACGCCGCCGAACGCAACGGATCTGCCCTTGATGCATGGGTGATTGAGCGCGACAGGGTCGACACCGTGCAGTACGCAGAGACCTGGGCGCGCGATGGTGGGGCCCGGCCAGGCCAGCCCGAATTTGACACGTTACTCGAGGCATGGCTCGAAGATTTCGGCGCTCGTCATGTGGTCACTATCGGGCTCGGCGCGATCCACATTCGGCGCGCAGCGGTCGCGGGCACTCAGGATGGCCGGTCGGCCTCCGTGATCCACGTCGACCAGGCAACGGGCGGGCTCGCTGCGACCGAGCTCGGTGCTGCGCTCAACGCGACGTTCACGGCTGGCGTCGCGGCCGAGCGTGCGTCAGACGCCGAGGTACTCGCTACCAGATGGGTGCGTGCGCGCGATGTTCGCGAGGAACGAATCCACACTCCCGGCGAGGAGTCGCCGAACGCAATTGCACTCATCACTGACCGTCCAATTGAGCGCCGCGTTGCGGCAGACACACTCCTTGCAGCCGCGCTTGGCGCCTGCGATGGGGACCTCACGCTGCAGCAAATAGCTGATGCGCTCGCAACGCTACTCGAGGTCGATGCAACGGCAGCGAGAGAGGCCCTCGTCGCGGGAGTTCGCGAACTCGCGTGGCTCGGAATGGTTGCGGCCGAGGGCGCCGGACAGCTCTAGCCGGTATCCGAGCCTAGGTGAGCAGGCCGACGAGTCCACGGACAAGTGTTGCGATCGCTCCGGCGCAGGCGAGCGCGATCACGACTCGCCGGACTTGATTGGGAGTCACGAGACGCAGCAATCGCTCCCCGATGAAAATGCCGATAAGGATCGCGGCGAGTACGATCAGCCAGAACCACCACATGGTTTCAGGGAAACCACTCGGGTCCAGCGCGAGCTTCGCGAATGCAGACGCGAGGCCGGTGACTGCAAAATAGGGCTGAAGCGTCGCAGCGAATGAGGTTTGTGGCCAGCGGGTGAGCACCGCGTAGGCGCTCACCGCGGGGCCACCAACACCAGCGAGCGCGTTCGTGAGGCCGGAGATGAACCCGGCGACAGCGCGCGGTGAACGAGGCTCGGTCGAGAAACGCTCACTCGTGAGGAGCATTGAGAGCACGAGTGCCAGCAGCACGATTGCGCCGACTGCGACGCCCATGACATCGGGGGAGAGCTCGCCAGCGAGCACGGCTCCGAGACCCGCGCCGATGATCGCGAATGCTGCGAGCCAGCGAAACATAGACCAATCGATCCTGCGCCACACTCGGGGCAGAATCAGCACACTGGAGATCACCCCGAGGATATTCACGAGCAGCACCCCTGCGTGACCGCCGAGGAGAAGCGTCATGATCGGAGAAACCAGGAGCGCGAATCCGAGGCCAGCCATTCGCTGGGCGACAGCTCCGACGGTCGTGACAAGAACGACGAGCAGACCGAGGGTCAGTGTCATTGGACGCGCCCGGCAGTCGCAAGGAGACGCTTCGCTGAAGCGGTCTCCGTTCGGATTCGACAGGGCACCAACATGTTCACCATTCTCACAGAGTGTCGGTGCCGGGAGACGGCCCCGCGCCGGCTTTGGGCTGGCCCGCTGGCTGGGCCGTGCGGCCGCCGCCGACGGGCTCGGTAGGATAGTGGGGTGATGCGTACCACTGATCTCCGCGGCCGTGAGCTCTCCCGTGGCGAACTGCTTACTCTCGTTCCGCGCGCAGCGCTCGGCGCCGACGTCGCTGTCGAGCGGGTAAGACCGCTCGTCGACGCTGTTGCTCGGAGAGGCGAGGCTGCTCTCCGTGAGCAAGCCCTCGAATTTGACCGCGTCGAAGGCCATGCGCTGCGAGTCCCTACTGAGGCAGTCGCAGCGTCGCTCGACAACTGCCCGGCCGATGTGCGCGCAGCGCTCACCGAGCTCATCTCGCGCCTTCGGCTCGGATCGGCGGCTCAGGTGCCTCCAAACACAGTGACCCAGATGGGCGAGGGAGCCCGCATCACGCAGCGCTGGCAGCCCGTCTCTCGGGTCGGCCTCTACGCTCCGGGCGGGAAAGCAGCGTACCCCTCGTCAGTCATCATGAACGCAGTCGCTGCTCAGACGGCGGGCGTTCCAAGCCTCGCGCTCGCCTCGCCTGCGCAGCAGGACAACGCTGGGCTTCCGCACCAGGCGGTGCTGTGGGCGGCAGCGCTCTGCGGTATCGATGAGGTCTACGCGATTGGGGGAGCCGGCGCAATCGCCGCCTTCGCACATGGAGTCCCAACGATCGGTCTTGAGCCCGTCGACGTCGTCACCGGGCCCGGCAACGTGTTCGTCGCCGCGGCAAAGCGGGTCGTGAGCGGCACAGTCGGGATCGACTCTGAGGCTGGAACGACTGAGATTCTCGTCATCGCTGACGCGTCCGCGGATCCGCGCTTCGTCGCAGCAGACCTCATTAGTCAGGCAGAGCACGACGAAGCTGCGGCATCGGTGCTCGTCACTGACTCTGTCGAGTTCGCCGGGCGAGTGAACGAGGAGATCTCCACACGTGTGTCGCTGACGATGCACGCCGACCGAGTGCGCACGGCGCTCCAGGGGCCGCAGTCCGCGGTGATCCTCGTCGACGACCTGGAAACCGCAGTGCGAGTCTCGAACGCGTACGGCCCCGAGCACCTTGAGATTCAGACACGCGATGACGACGCCGTCCTGGCAGGAATCACCGACGCAGGCGCGATCTTTGTCGGGAGCTACACCCCTGTGAGCCTTGGAGACTACCTCGCAGGCTCAAACCACGTGCTTCCGACTGGTGGCACAGCGCGGTTCGCCGCGGGCCTCGGGGCCCACACATTCCTCAGGCCCCAGCAGATCATCCACTATGGGCGCGACGCGCTCGCGGCGACCGAGGAGCCGCTCCTCGCTCTCGCCGCCGCCGAGGGCTTGCCAGCTCACGGTGAGGCCGTCAGCGCACGCTTCGAACAGGAAGGCATCTGATGCACTGCCCCTTCTGCCGTCACTCAGACAGCCGCGTTATTGACTCGCGCACCGCAGATGACGGCATGTCGATCCGACGCCGCCGACAGTGCCCTGAATGCGGCAAGCGGTTCACGACGACTGAGACCGCGAGCCTGACGGTGATCAAGCGTTCGGGAGTCGTCGAGCCGTTCAGCCGCGAGAAGGTCATGGTCGGTGTGAGGAAAGCGTGCCAGGGCCGTCCGGTAACAGAGGCGGATCTCGCGCTTCTCGCGCAACGAGTAGAGGAGTCCCTCAGGCTCACTGGTGTCGCGCAGTTCGAAACAAACGATATCGGCGTCGCGATCCTGCCCCACCTGCGCGAGCTCGATGAGGTCGCCTACCTGCGCTTCGCAAGTGTCTACCAGTCCTTTGACTCCCTCGATGACTTTGAGAACGCCGTGCGCGACCTTCGTCTCAAGCAGGGCCAAACCGCTGCGTCGCGCGAGGCCGCTAGTCCGAGCGTCGCAGCGGGAGAGTGATGACCACATTGACAGAGAACCAGAATCCGCGAACGCTCACCCCGTACAAGTTGCTGTTCGCAACAGTGCTGAAGCGAATGGATCCTGAACAGGCGCACCACCTCGCCTTCAACGTGATCCGCGCGCTGCCGTTCCTCGGTGGCATTGCGCACCGGTTCTGCAAGCCGCACCCCTCGCTCCGTGTGCGGACACTCGGGCTTTCGTTCCCGAGCCCGTTCGGACTCGCAGCAGGTTTCGACAAGAATGCAGCTGGGATCGCGGGTCTCGGCGAGCTCGGTTACGGCCACGTTGAGGTCGGCACGGTCACACGCCACGCCCAAGACGGCAACCCCAAGCCGCGCATGTTTAGGCTTGTCGAGGATCGCGGACTCATCAACCGAATGGGGTTCAACAACGGCGGTTCTGCCGCGGCGGTGCCACGCATCGAACGAGCCCGACTCCGGAAAAACCGGCCAATCATCGGGGCGAATATTGGCAAGAGCCGAGTGACTGCCGTTGAAGACGCGACGGCGGACTACGTCTGGAGCGCCGAGCGGCTCGCGCCCATCTCTGACTATCTCGCGGTGAACGTCAGCTCACCGAACACCCCCGGCCTTCGCGGCCTACAGGAACTCGAGCTACTCGAGCCCCTGCTCGCAGCAGTCAAGACAGCAGCCGGCACGACACCGCTCCTCGTCAAGATTGCGCCAGATATGGGCGACGAGCAGATCGACGGTATTGTCGAGCTCGCGGTTCGGCTCGGTCTCGACGGAATTATCGCGACCAACACTACGGTGTCACGAACAGGGCTCACGGCGTCCGACGAGCGCGTCGAAGAGATGGGTGCCGGCGGACTGTCGGGCGCCCCTCTGAAGGATCGTTCGCTTGCGGTGCTGAAGCGCATCAGGCAAACTGCGCCCGCAGAGTTTTGCGTGATCTCTGTCGGGGGCGTGACGACAGCGGCAGACGTATTGGAGCGGCTTCGGGCGGGAGCGACCCTCGTGCAGGGGTTTACGGCATTCATCTACGAGGGCCCGCTTTGGGCGCGCGATATTAATCGGGGGCTTCGGCAAGCCGGTTGGCGTCAGGATCTCGCCGAACGGTAGCTCTTCAGAATCGCGTGATCGCGTGGTCGGTAACGATAAAGCTGGGGCCCGGACAGATGTCCGGGCCCCAGCTTTATGTCTGCAGTTGTGTGCAGGTCAGACGATCCTGAGTGCTACTTCGGGAATTCGCGGCGCTTGACCTGCGGCTTTGGCATCCGGAGCATGCGGAACTGCATAGCGCGCATTGCGCCGTACCACTTGAAGCCCGGCTGCACGTTGCCCTCGCCAAACTTCTCGGTGAGCTTCTTCTTCAGAATGAAGGTCAGTGCAAATGCGTCGACAATCGCGAAGAGCAGGAACGCCCAGACGAAGAAGACACCATAGACCTGCACCCATCCGGGGAACATAGCGACGACCAGGAAGATCACCATGACCGGGATGAGAAGTTCGCCTGCGCTCCAGCGCGCGTCAACATAGTCGCGAACGAAGCGGCGCTGCGGCCCGCGATCGCGCTGCGTGAGGTAGCGCTCGTCGCCGGCCATCATTCCGGCACGGGCACGCTCGCGAGCCTCGTTCTGTTGCTGGCGCTGCTGCTTGCGCAGCTCTTTGTCCTGCGAGCCCACAATCGGGCGGGCGTTCGCGGCCTGGGCGGCCTTACGCGAGGGCGTAGGGCGGCCTTTGCCCTGCAGCCCCTCTGCCGCTTCCCCGTGGCTCGAACCTGCGGAATCGTCTCGCTTGGCAGCGCTCATGATCGCTTGTGTGTTCCTCTCGTCTGACGGTCGAAAGTTGCCGTCTGTCTCTCACCCAAGCGTAGCGCCTCAAACGGGCGTAGACTGATGGCGTCCGGTCTCGTCACCGCTATTTGTTTTGCCTACCGCCAGTTAAGCGGCGGGAAGCAGGCAGTCTTCGGGGCGGCCGGTGGCCCAAGGAGTATCCGGAGAGTGGCCGAGAAAGCGGAGGAGAACGCATGAGTAACGACACTGCAGTACGCGAACACGGGGTCGCGCTGAGCTCAGCAGCACAGGAGAAGGTTCGAAGCCTGCTGAACCAGGAGGGGCGCGACGACCTGCGGCTCCGCATCGCCGTGCAGCCAGGCGGCTGCTCTGGCCTGATTTATCAGCTCTATTTCGACGAGCGCTCGCTCGAGAACGATGCCGTTGTCGACTTTGATGGCGTCGCGGTCGTTGTCGACCAGATGAGCATCCCGTATTTGTCTGGCGCGACCATCGACTTCGAAGACACGATCCAAAAGCAGGGGTTCACGATCGACAACCCCAACGCGCAGGGCTCCTGCGCGTGCGGCGACAGCTTCGCCTAAGTCCAGAATGTTCTGCCCACTTGGTCGCGACACCCCCGTTTGCGTTCGGGGAACGCTCAGGTTCGCGCTAAGCTAACAGGTAGTCATCAGTTTCGCCTGCCTGCGTGGGCAATGACCGGTAAGAATTCGAAAGGTATGCGGTGCGTTCCAATCGTGTAAACAAATGGGTTGCGGCCCCTGTCGCCATCGGCGCGGCTCTTCTGCTCGCTGGCTGCACTCCTGAGCAGCAGCGCGGCTTCCTCCCCGAGGGATCCACTCACGCCACGAATCACACTGAGGGCATCACCGCGCTCTGGGTGAACTCGTGGATCGTGCTGCTGGGTGTGGGTGTCATCACCTGGGGCCTCATTATCTGGGCAACCATCGCGTACCGTCGCCGTAAGGGCCAGACCGGCCTTCCCGTGCAGCTGCGCTACAACATGCCCATTGAGACGTTCTTCACGGTTGTCCCCGTGATCCTCGTGCTCGGCTTCTTCGCGTTCACCGCGCAGGAGCAGGCAAAGATCGAGGCTCGCTACGACAACCCCGAGAACGTCGTCGAGGTGTTCGGCAAGCGCTGGGCGTGGGACTTCAACTACATCAGTGACGACGTCTACTTCCAGGGCGTTCAGGTGAAGACCGACGAGAAGGGTTCAGCTCTTCCCGAGACGATGCCCGTGCTCATGCTGCCCGTGGACAAGACGACGGAGATTCGCCTGGAGACGCGTGACGTCATCCACTCCTTCTGGGTCGTTGAGTACCTGTACAAGAAGGACATGATCCCCGGCCAGACCAACTACATGAGCTTCACGCCGACTGAAACCGGCACGTTCATGGGTAAGTGTGCTGAGCTCTGTGGCCAGGATCACTCGATGATGCTCTTCGAGCTCAAGGTCGTCGAGCAGGACGAGTACGACGCATACGTCGACTCGCTCCGCGCAGAGGGCAACACTGGCCGCGTCGGTGAGGAAGCGAACGCCAATATCGAGTCGTTCCACGGTGACGAGGCTCAGGCCCAGAACGAGAAGAAGTAACGAGGGATAGAGAGATGAAGAAGGGTAACATCATCGTTTCGTGGATGACATCCACGGATCACAAGGTGATTGGGTACATGTACCTGATCAGCTCCTTCGTGTGGTTCCTGGTCGGGGGCCTTATGGCCCTGCTGATCCGCGCGCAGCTGTTCGCACCCGGGCTCGAGGTCATTGCGACCAAGGAACAGTACAACCAGCTGTTCACGATGCACGGCACCATCATGCTGCTCATGTTCGCAACGCCGCTGTTTGCTGGCTTCGCAAACGTCATGATGCCGCTGCAGATCGGCGCACCCGACGTAGCGTTCCCGAGGCTCAACGCGTTCGCGTTCTGGCTCTACACGTTTGGCTCGCTCATCGCGGTCGGTGGCTTCCTCACCCCTCAGGGCGCAGCCTCCTTCGGTTGGTTCGCGTACGCACCGCTCTCTGACGTCACGTACTCGCCCGGCGTAGGCGGAAACCTCTGGGTTCTTGGCCTCGGTATTGCCGGCTTCGGCACCATCATGGGCGGCGTTAACTTCATCACGACGATCATCACGATGCGCGCACCCGGCATGACCATGTGGCGTATGTCGGTGTTCACCTGGAACACGCTCGTCACGTCGCTGCTCGTAATCCTGGTCTTCCCGGTGCTCGCGGCCGCGTTCTTCGGGCTTGCTGCAGACCGTATCTTCGGTGCCCAGATCTACAGCGGTGAGGGCGGAGCAATTCTCTGGCAGCACCTCTTCTGGTTCTTTGGTCACCCCGAGGTGTACATCATCGCGCTGCCGTTCTTCGGCATCGTCTCCGAGATCTTCCCGGTATTCAGCCGCAAGCCGATCTTCGGGTACAAGACGCTGATCTACGCGACAATCGCCATCGCCGCGCTCTCGATGACCGTGTGGGCACACCACATGTACGTCACCGGCTCGGTCCTCCTACCGTTCTTCGCACTCATGACGATGCTGATCGCGGTTCCCACTGGCGTGAAGATCTTCAACTGGCTTGGTACGATGTGGCGTGGCTCGATCACCTTCGAGACCCCGATGCTCTGGTCACTCGGCTTCCTCGTGACCTTCGTGTTCGGCGGCCTCACAGGCGTCATCCTCGCGTCGCCCGCACTCGACTTCCACCTCTCGGACACCTACTTCGTCGTGGCGCACTTCCACTACGTCGTGTTCGGCACTGTCGTCTTCGCGATGTTCGCAGGGTTCTACTTCTGGTGGCCCAAATGGACAGGCAAGATGCTCAACGAACGGCTCGGCAAGATCCACTTCTGGGTGCTGTTCATCGGGTTCCACACGACCTTCCTCGTGCAGCACTGGCTCGGCGTTATGGCGATGCCTCGCCGGTACTACACCTACCTGCCCGAGGACGGCATCACCTGGGGCAACCAGCTGTCGACCATTGGCGCAGTAATTCTCGGCGCCTCGATGATCCCCTTCCTGCTCAACGTGTACATCACGTCACGTCGCGCACCGAAGGTGACTGTCAACGACCCGTGGGGCTATGGCCGTTCGCTCGAGTGGGCCACGTCGTGCCCGCCGCCGCGCCACAACTTCACCTCGATTCCGCGTATTCGCACCGAGTCGCCGGCGTTCGATCTCAATCACCCTGAGGTGAGCGGTATCGAGCAACCGAAGCCCGCCTCGGTTCCCGAGTTCGTCGAGCCGACGAAGTAACCTGAGGAGTCATTCGCTATGAAATCGAACATCGTTATCCTCTGGATCCTCACTGCCTACTTTGCGGTGCTCGGTGTGGTGTACACGATCTGGAACCTGATTGAGCACGGCTACGTAGAGTGGTCAGGCAGCGCTACGATCATCGGCGCGGCTTTCCTCGGCGGGTTCATCGCTGTGTACCTCATGCTGACCCAGCGAAAGCAGGGTGGCGTGCTCATTGAGGACCGTGAGGACTCGGACATTGACGACGGGGACCCAGAGCTCGGCGAGTTCAGCCCCTGGAGCTGGTGGCCGTTCTTCCTCTCACTCGCGATCTCGCTCGTTGTGCTCGGACTATGCCTGGGATTCAACTTCTGGATCTCGTTCCTGTCGCTGCCGCTCGTGATCGTCGGCATCGTCGGCTGGGTGTACGAGTACTACCGTGGACACTTCGCGAGGTAACTAGACATCGTGGCAATTTCAATTCGCCGGGGCCAGGCCGAGGACGCGGAAGCGCTCCTCGGCCTGGCCCGTCAGTTCACGACTGGCCGCGAGCCGATTGGGCGTGACGACTTCCAGGTCGCCTACGACAATGTGCTTCGTCGCCGTGACCAAGAGACGAACGTGCTCTTCGTAGCCGAGTCCGATGGCGTCATCGCCGGCTACTCACTGATGACCGTCTCGCGGCTGCTTCATGCTCCGGGACTCACCGCTCACCTGCAAGAGATCGTCGTCGATGCGGCCTCACGAGGCCTTGGTATTGGCGACAGGCTGATGTCGGCAAACGAGCACTACTGCATGGGGCGAGGCGTGCGTCAGCTGTCTGCCTCGACAGCACGCATCGGCTCGTTCTACAACCACCGCGGCTTCGAAGCCGTAGGTGAGCACTACCGCAAGCTTCTCGAGCTGGAATAAGCGTTGAGTGGCGCCTCGCTTCGAGCTGCCACCGGAGCGCGCCGACCCCGTCGGCGTCCGGGGGAGAACCGAGCAGGCTTGATTATCGCCGGAACCATCGAGTTCGGGCTGCACGGGTACGCCGGCGCGCAAACCTCCGCAATCGCGGAGCGCGCCGGCGTTTCTCAACCCAACGTCTACGCGAACTTCAGGTCCAAGCGCGAGCTGTTCCTTGCGTGTGTGGGCGAGCTCTGCACGCAGTCTGCTCATCTCGCCGAACACGAATCGCTCGACGATCGACAGGCGCTGTTACTCTTCCAGGCATTCGCTGCCGCCCGCGAGCCTGCGCTCGGGCCTGAGCTCCGCGGCACTGTCAGAGCAATGCGGGAAGAGCTTGGGGATGACCGCATCGGGCTGGCGCTCGCGCATGCCGCGTCGATCCTGGCCGCCTAGACACGTCGGTTCCGCCACGACCCGTCAGCTGCGCTGTGCTCCGGTCGGTTCCGTCTCCCTCGGCTCTGCTAAAGTTTGTGACTTCGATGTCAGGCCAGATCGCCAGGTCCAGACCCCTATCAGCGAGATTCCGAGTCCGTAGCCAACGAGCCACCAAGGGAAGCCCGGTACCTCGGGGCGCTTGCCGGCTCCGTCAAGGTCGGCTGCTGGCGTCGGTGTCACCCGTTCGCCTGTGACGAGGATGCGGTGAGTGTTGACGCCAAGCGGCGTGCACGTGATGAGGGTCATGAGATCCTTGCCGGGAACCGCCCGGATCTCCTCAGTGTCGTTCGGACTTACGACCTTGTAGTCGAACACGCGGTATGTCAACACCTCGCCCAACACTTCTACGCTGAAAGTGTTGCCCACCTCGACCCTGTCGAGGTGGGTAAACATTGTTGCGTTTGCAAGTCCCCGATGGCCGGTGAGCACCGATCGCGTTCCTTCGCCACCGACCGGTAGTGAAGTCCCTTGGAGATGGCCCACGCCTTTCAGCAGCGTCGCATCGCTTGTGCCGTGGTACACGGGAAGGTCGAGATCAATCGCCGGAATTTGCAGTCTTGCCATTGTGCCAGTGGGATCGGCGCTCAGCAGATCCCAGTATCTCTCCGCGGGAACAGTACCTGGGTACGCGGCGCCAGTACCCTCTGCGACATTTGCACCTGCCTGCAGCAGGGCGCCCGACTCGAGGGCCTCGTTGTATTCGCTTGCGCTGCTGATTGCATCCGCGATCTCTTCTCGCGCCAACTTGGAGTTCGCCTCGGTTTGGTCGAACACGATGTTCGACTGGTTGCGCTGAGAGACCCAGGAGGCGGCCGTCGGATACAGCAATAGCGTTAGGCCCGCGAGCATCAGCGTCGAAATCGCGAGGTTGAGCCAGCCAAACCGCCACCGTCGCCGCGCCACGCCATCACGCTTGCGAACAACCACCCTGCCTGCCCTCTTCCGTCGTTTGGCCTGTCACACGGGTGCGGTCGCCAAGATAGACTCGGCGACCGCACTCACGTCCACAACCGGTGAGTGTCACCAGTTCTGCGCGCTATTGGCGCTGTTGCTGCCGCCGTCGTGCGGCAACAAGCGTTCCTGCGATGAGGAGGAGGGCCGCACCGCCAGCAACAAGCATAACGTTCCCAAGGGCGCCAGTGATTGGCAGCTCGGGGAGGTCACCCTCGTCAGCGCCGACTTGGGTGTTCACTACGGTGACGGATGCGTTCTCGCCTGTCACGTCGAGCAGCATGCCCCCCTGAAGCGGCTTGTAGCCGGCAGGCGCGCTGGTCTCATAAACGCAGTACTTTCCCGCAGCGAGCACCTGGTTAGGAGTGTTGCCGTCGGCTGCGGACTCTGCACCGTCGACGACCTTTGCTGCTGTCGGGTCGGGGGTGGCGGGGCAGTCTGTCGCGCCAGCCGCAGCCGTATATACGTCGAACGTCGCGCCGGCGAGCGGTACATTCGTGCTCGCTCCCTTGTTCTTGGCTTCCTTCACGATGTGAGCTCCGGTGAAAAACTCTTCCGGGTCAACGACGGATGGCCCGGTGCCCGGGTCAGTGCTCGTGCCGTTGATAGTGATCTGCGCCTCGTTGGCCGTGCTGCCGCTTCCGGTCGCAGTTGCGTCGATCCTCAGGTGCAGCTTTCCGCCGGTATTGGCATCAAGCTTCGCGAGGCCTGAAGGGAGGAAGTTGAGCACAACCTCGTCACCCCCGCTTCCGCTCGGGGCTGTCAGGGTGTAATCGGTGCCAGCCGTGAGTGTGACCGGATTCCCGTCGGCATCCTCCAAAGTCACGGTGCCCGCGGTGTACTGTAGGAAGCTCTCGAGCTGATCGTTGATTCGAAGTTCTTGGTACGTTTCGCCCGCGCCGAGTGGTGGGATCGGAACCATAATGTCGAACGACACCTGATCGCCAATGATCTCGCCGTCCTTTGTCGCGCCACCGCCGGCAAGAGTGTTCTTCGGGTAGATATGCGGTTCGTAGTTCCAAGCGGGCTGACCGGGCTCGCCGTTGCCTGGGAATGGGATGGTGATAAGGGAAGGGGCGGCGGCCGGGATGGCGTTCGCTGCGACTGTGCTCTCGTAGACCACGTACGCCTTGTCTGCAGGCAACGTGAACTGGGTCGTGCCGTCAGCCTCGGCGGTCATTTGCTCCGTTCCGCATGTGAGTGCGAGCGGCGTGCCGTCCTCTGTGGCGACGGGCTCGCCTGCGCCGTCGAGGGTGAGCACGATGTCTCGCAAGCGTTCCCAGTCGGCTGCAATTGTGAGATCAATGTCATCGATTGTGCAGGCCGTGAACCCAGCGACGAGTGGTTTCGCCGTGCCTACCTCGATCTCGGAGCCGTCGTTAGGGCCGAGAGGCCCGTCGGGCTGCTCAAGTTTGTGAATTGTCAGCGTTCCTTCGCCGCCCTCCCCGGGGGCGGCGAATGCCGGCCCGGACAGGAACGCGGAGGAGCCGATGGCTATCGCCGCGGCGCCCAGCAGTGCCGGGAGCGCCAACCGACGTGAAGTGTTCTTCCTCACGGTGATGCCTTTCGTTAGATTGTAGCTGCGGCGTGTCGGCCGCGGCTGTGGTGTTTTGAGCGAGCGGTGTTGCAAAGCTGAGTACATGTCAGTGTGTGATCAGCCATACCGCTGACGCGGAGTGGTATGCCTCACTCGTCCCTCCCGTCGCTGCGTGGTTGTTCACGGGCCTCGCGAGCGAGAGGCGCGATCCGTTGGTGTGAGAGTAGGTACCGTCGCCGCCAGTAGGCGATCGCGGCGAGGGCGACCGCCAAGGCACCACCGGCGAAGAAAGACCACGAGTCGAGCCCGCCGGTAACTGGCAGAGCGGGAAGTTCCGCGGGCGTCGCAGCTACCATCCTGAAGACTGTGTGCTTACCCTGGGCGATGATCGCCTCGGGATGGTCTGCTCCGTCGATGGTGATCCAGCAATCCTGCGGAGCGGCGGCAGGAGCGGTTGCAGCGGCAGCGCACTCAGAGCGATCGAGATCGAGCGATTGGACCGCGATGAGGGCGAGACTGTCGGGGAGCCCAGGCACGAGTTCCGCCGGACCCGGCTTGGCCACGTCGTGCGGCGTCGCATCGGTCAGCGTCGACTCGAGCCCTGGCTCGCCGCGCTGTAGCTCGAGGCTCCATCCGGCACTTGGCGATGTCGTCTGCCCACCGAGTCTTTGGGTCACGAGGCTGACGTGCGCCGCCTGGTTGGTGATCGTGCACGATATCGGCTCAGCGAGATCGAGATCGGAGCTCACCGTCAGTGTTCCCGCATCGGGATCCATGGCCTCTGGGGGCAGCGCGATCCCTTCGGCGTCAACGCATGAGAGGCCTCCAAGCTGGGTGTATCGAGCGGCGATGGGATCCGGCGTCGGTTCAGAGCGGAGGCGCTCGCCTATTGTGTACTCGGTGTCGCGCTTGAGGGGTGTCGTCGTTTGGTCGTCAATCACAACTGTCTCGGAGGCGTCGGTGAGTGTGATCTCCCAATTTGCCGCCGCTGCCGAAGGCAGATCAGGATCGCCATACTCGACTGGTTGTACAACTTTTGAACCTGTCGCGGGTACTGCCGTAGCGACTCGGATCTCGCAGGCGGGGTCGCTCACAGCTGACTCGTTGCCTGCCCGGTCGACCTGTGTGACCGTAAAGGAATAGGTCCCGTTCCCAAGCGGCGGGTCGACAGTATAGGTCCAAGTACTGCCAGTGACTGTCGCTTCTCCAACTCGTTCGCCGTCAATCGCAACGAACACCCGCGCGCCGGCTTCGGCCCCTGACCCGCTAATCGTGGGCGCGGTCTCCGTTGTGGGACTCGCAGGGCATACTGGCGTGACTGCTGCGGGCGCAACCGTGTCAATAGTGAACTGTACTCCCCACGCGCTCGGCGGGTCTGCGGAGTTGGGGTTTGACATCGCGCTCGTCATTGCAAACTGGCCCACCGCCGGATTCGTCTGTACTGCAACCACGCTGTACTCGCCGTCTGCCAGGGGAGTGGGCGGGATATACGTGAACGTCCAGTTCCCATTCCCGTCGACAACAACGTCACCGTCCAGAATGCCTTCGTGCTGGCCATCGATGAGTGTGTCGAGTGCCGGGTCGTCAAAGTCAAAGATCGGGCTGCCCGGTTTGAACTTCAGCGTTATCGTGTGACCGGGCGTGCCGGTTCCAGAGAAGGTGACTGTGGAATTCACGTTCGAGTGCGAGTCTGCGGGTGGAACCGTAATCACGGGTGCATCTGGGATCGGAAGCTCGTACTTGTAGTAGACGGTGGCGGTGGTCCACTCCGCGGCGCTGGCGGCTGGTGTCAGCATTCCGCCCGCGTCGAAGAGATCATCAGCGGAGTAAGAGAGTAGTGGTGCACCGTTGTCGCCGCTCTGATTCACCGGGTTTCGCGACTCAGGCCAAGCCATCAGTCTGTAGTAGCCAGTGCCGCCGGCGGTGGTAAAGTCAATGCTCCCGTCGAGCCCGACATTCGTGGTGAGACCCTGATCGGCCTGCTCCTGAGTCCACCCGAGCACCGGGCGTCCCGGCCAGTCAGCCTGCGCAACGTTCTTCGGGATCTGATTCGCGTTCGTTATCCAAGCGCCGCTCGGAGTCACGCCCGTCACTCTGATGGGGGCGGTATTGATCGCTTCAACAAGCGACCCGTCTTCGTGAACCCAGGCGTACCAGAAGCTGTCGGATACGGTGCCACCGTATCCAGACTCGGCGTTGCTCCGTGTCGCGTTGTTCACGAGGTCGAGCCCTACTGAGTTGGGAGGGAGTATTCCTTCGGCGTATCCGTTGAGACCGAAGTCAAGGACTGCGCCCCAGTTCGCCTGGCCGGCGCTCCAGAGCGTCTGAGTGTTGTCCCACGGGATTCGAAACTGCGGTCCGGTAATCGCTGTGTCATTGCGGGTGCCGTAGTACCAGTAGAACGCGGCAGGCTCAGTTGTGAGAGCCGAGGACACCCAGGTCGACGAGGTGCCGGGCGCCCCGGCCGCATAGCTGAAGTAAAAGTTCAAATTCGACAGCAGGCCTCCGGGAATGTTCGTTGCAGCGGGGGCATTCGTGATGTCTATGTCGCCCTCGATCGAAATCACCACGAAGTCATATTTCCCGGACGGGATCACCTTATGGATCGTGAAGTACTGATCGCGGTTCTTTGCCCACTGCTCAGCGCCAGTGGCACCGCCAGAGATCGTGTTGATATACCGATGGCTTTGACGGGTCGAACCAGTGTTGTAGTCGTGGCCCACGCGAAGCTGCTGGCCGTCCACAGAGAGCAGGTTGCCGGTGACTGGATCCACATACCCGCGGGGGAGCCTAAGAACGACATCGGCACGAATCTCGTCCACATCGCCGTCGATCTTGTTCCAGAAGCCCTGAAACTTGTACACCTCGGGCGATTCAGGCTCAGCGGCGTGCGCAGCAGTTGAGGTGAGTGGGCCCAGGTGCGGCGCGGCGAGAGAAGCGAAGATGATCCCGGCTGTCAGTGCAAGGAGTCCGAGTGCGCGTATGGCACCGCGCACACGTGTGGAACCTAGCCGACTCCTTTGCGTACGCCTTACGGCCATCAAGCTACCCCCTTGCTTTTTCACAGCCTAAGCACAGGGGAGAGGCAATGTCTAGAAGAGTTCATCAAAATTCACACAATTTGAGTGCAAATCATCAATGCCAGCCACGACACCCGAGCTCTGCTCATGTTGGGAAGGAGGAGCATGCGGGACCACACTCCGAAGGTAACAACAACATGGGTGACCGAAAAGAACTGAGCCCCTCCGAGCAAAAGCTCGAAGGGGCTCAGTTCTGGTGAGATCAGCCCTAGTGGCCGTGGTCCTTGCTGGACTCGATCTCGCCCTGCGTCGGCGGCACGATCCGGTCCTCGAAGAACCAGCGAGTGAAGCCTGCGCGGAGGCGCTTACCGAAGGGGATGCGTCCGTCGTCGTTCGGACGGAGCATGACCGGCGCGTAATCGTGGTAGCTGACAAGCTCCCAGCGCTCGTAGTCGCTGACGGGCTTGTGAACCTCGACGAACTCGCCGCCGGGGAGGCGCACGATGCGACCCGACTCGTACCCGTGAAGGGCGATCGAGCGGTCCTTCTTCTGCAGTGCGAGGCAGATGCGCTTCGTCACGATGTAGGCGACGATCGGGCCGAGGATGAGCAGAGCCTGCAGCGCGTGGATGACACCCTCGATGGAGAGCTGGAAGTGCGTCGCCATGAGGTCGGAGCTTGCAGCCGCCCACATGACCGCGTAGAACGTGACACCTGCTGCACCGATTGCGGTACGGGTAGGTGCGTTGCGCGGACGGTCAAGGATGTGGTGCTCACGCTTGTCGCCGGTGACCCACGCCTCAACGAAGGGGTAGATCGCAACGACAACGATGAAGCCGCCCATGATGATCACAGGGATGAGCATGTTCCACGACCAGGTGTAGCCGAACCACTCGGTCTCGAGCCCCGGTGGGATCAGTCGGAGCATGCCGTCAGCGAAGCCGATGTACCAGTCAGGCTGGGTGCCCGCCGAGACAGGGGAGGGGTCGTAGGGGCCATACATCCACACGGCATTGATGCTGAAGAAGGTGGCAATGAGAACGATGACACCGAACACGATGAAGAAGAAGCCGCCTGCCTTCGCCGCGTATGCGGGGAGGACCGGGTATCCGACGACGTTGCCCTGGGTCTTGCCCGGGCCGGGGTACTGCGTGTGCTTGTGGATGACCACGAACATGAGGTGCAGCGCGACGAAGAGGATGACCAATGCCGGGAGCACCATGATGTGGAGCATGTACAGGCGGCCAACAATGTCGACACCAGGGAACTCGCCACCGAAGAACAGGAACGAGAGCCACGTGCCCACGACGGGGAAGGACTTCAGGAGGCCGTCGATGATGCGGAGGCCGTTGCCCGAGAGAACATCGTCGGGGAGCGAGTAACCGGTGAAGCCCTCAGCCATCGCGAGGATGAAGAGAACGAAGCCGATAACCCAGTTGAGCTCGCGCGGCTTGCGGAATGCGCCCGTGAAGAAGATGCGAAGCATGTGCAGGCCGATCGAGGCGACGAACAGCAGTGCTGCCCAGTGGTGCACCTGACGCATCAGGAGGCCGCCGCGAACCGAGAACGACAGGTCGACAGTCGACGCCATTGCGGCCGACATCTCGAGACCCTTCATCGGGACGAAAGGCCCGTCGTACACAACCTCAGCCATAGTGGCCTGGAAGAACAGCGTCAGGAACGTGCCCGAGAGCAGAATCACAACGAAGCTGTACAGTGCGACCTCGCCAAGGAGGAATGACCAGTGATCTGGGAAGATCTTTCGGCCGAATTCCTTGACCGCGACGCCAACCTTGGTGCGCTCGTCAATGTAGTTCGCCGCCTTAGCGGTGAAGGTGCTTGAGCCGCTCTGCTGCGTCGGCTTTTCAGTTACGGTGCTCACTTGAGGCGCTCCCAGTAGCTCGGACCAACAGGTTCAGTGAAGTCGCTGCGCGCGATGAGGTAGCCATCAGCGTCGACAGTGATGGGCAGCTGGGGAAGCGGGCGCTTTGCTGGGCCGAAGATGACCTTGGCCTCATCAGCGACGTCGAACTGCGACTGGTGGCAGGGGCACAGTAGGTGGTGCGTGTGCTGCTCGTTCAGAGCAACAGGGCAACCGACGTGGGTGCAGACCTTCGAGTACGCGACGATGCCGTTGTACGACCAATCCTTGCGCTCTGGACGCTCCTTGAGGTCCTTCTCGTCGAGACGGATGAGCAGGACAATTGCCTTGGCCTTCTCGTTGAGCACGTCCTTCGCAGTGCCGAGGTTCTCGGGCACGACGTGGAACACTGAACCGACAGTGACGTCTGCTGCGCGAATTGCCTCGCCAACCTTGTGGCCGCCGTTGTCGCGGGCAAGGCGAATTCCCTTGTCCCACATCGTGTGCTTGAGCACCTCAACGGGGTCGATGTCCTGCGGAGCCAGGCTGCGCAGGAGCGTGATACCCGGAAGCGGGAACGCGATGAGCGCGCCGAGGAGGCTGTTGCGCACGAGGGTGCGGCGTGAGAAGCCAGACTCTTCGTCAGCGACAGCGAAGATTTCAGCTGCGGCTTCGCGGGTCTCTTCATCGCTCGGCGCAGGGTGGCGGTGGTCGATGCCCTCAACGTCCGACATGAGCGACTTGCCCCAGTGGACGGCGCCGATTCCGAGCGCGAGGAGCGCCAGGGCCATGCCCGAGCCGACGAAGATCGTGTGCAGGCGGATAGCCGCCGGGTCACCAGTCTCGATCGGGAAGAACATGTAGGCGAGCACCGAACCGAGGCTGCCAACGATTGAGAGATAGAAGAGGGAGTAGACGGCGCGTTCTGCGCTCTTCTCCTTCTTAGGATCCAGCTCCGTCACACGCTTGCGGTGCGGGGGAAGGCCCGGGTTCTGCACGGCGTCAGTCGAAATGACCGCGGCACCAGCCGAAGACAAATCCGCGCCGAGGCTCTGGGCGGCAACAACGGCGTTATCGCCGCCGCTGCTCTTCGCTTCCTCTGCCATTATGCTCCTTGATTCCTGAAAAATTGAGATGCTGTGCGATGCCGACTAGTTCGACTTCGCGGTGACCCAAACGGTGAGGGCGACGATCGAACCGAGTCCGATAATCCAGATGAACAGACCCTCAGCAACCGGGCCGATCGAACCGAGCGAGAAACCGCCGATCGAAGGCTTGTCCTCAATGTACTTGAGGTAGGTGATGATGTCGGCCTTCTGCTCAGGCGTAATATTCGCGTCACTGAAGACGGGCATGTTCTGCGGGCCAGTCACCATCGCGTTGTAGATGTGAGTCGGCTCGACACCGGTGAGCGGGGGAGCCCACTTGCCCTGGGTGAGTGCTCCACCCGCGCCGGCCACGTTGTGGCACATCGCGCAGTTGATGCGGAACAGCTCTCCGCCGCGTGCTGCGTCGCTGTCGGCAGTGAGGAACTTCGCATCGGGAAGCTCGGGTCCCGGAGCCAGCGAAGCGACGTAGGCAGCCATCTGGAGCGTCTGCTCCTCGGTGAACTGCTTGGGCTTCACCATGCCCTGCGGGCCCTGGAAAGCGAGCGGCATGCGGCCGGTGCCAACCTGGAAGTGAACTGAAGCCGCACCCACGCCGATGAGCGAGGGGCCATCTTCGCCTGAGCCCTGTGCGCCCATGCCGTGGCAGGTTGCACAGTTCGCTGCGAAGAGCTTCTCACCCTCCTTGATGACGGCGGGCGATGAAAGATCTACCTCAGCAGTAGCAGACGTGGTGCTGATGCCAGCGTATGCAGCACCTGTGACAACCAGGCCGACTGCGAGCAGTGCGGCGGTCGCGAGTGGGTGACGACGACCCGACTTTGCTGGGTTCTTCTTGGCGCGAGCCATGATGTCAATTGCTCCTGACTCTACTTGATGACGTAGATGATGTAGAAGAGGATGATCCAGACGATGTCGACGAAGTGCCAGTAGTACGACACGACGACGGCCGTCGTCTCCTCCTTGTGCGTGAAGTTCTTGACTGCGTAGATGCGGCCGATCACGAGGAGGAAGGCGAAGAGACCCAGGGCAACGTGGATGCCGTGGAAGCCCGTTGCCAGGTAGAACGCCGAGCCGTAGGGATCGCTCGCGAGCGTCACGCCCTCGGAAACGAAGACTGCGTACTCGTACGACTGTCCGGCGACGAAGGTGGCGCCCATGAAGAACGTGAGGTAGAACCACTCAACGGTTCCCCACTTGGCCGGGCTCCAACCCGTGCGTCGCGGCTGCATCCGCTCAGCGGCGAACACGCCTGCCTGAGCGGTGAAGGACGAGAGCACCAGGATGGACGTGTTGATAAGCGCAAAGGTGAAGTTGTGCTTCGAGGTCTGTTCCGCCCACAACTCGGGGTTCATTGCCCGGAGTGTGAAGTAAATCGCGAACAGGCCAGCGAAGAACATGACCTCGCTGCCGAGCCACACGATCGTGCCTACGGCGACGCCGTTCGGTCGCTTCACCGCGGGCACGGCTGACTTGGTATTCATAGTGGTCGTTGTCACCCTTCCATTATGGCTGAAAGTTTGGTGTGGATTTTCACTGATCCTCGGCGCGCCGAATAATCTGTGGCAAATACCGTTACAGCCTACCCCGCTTGCTCACGTTGATGGACCACTTCGCCCGAGGTGCGGCGTGTCGTCACTAGGATTGTCTCATGACTGATGATCGGACCTGGCCTGCAATCCTGTCGACCCTTCTCGCTGGAGAAGACCTCAGCGTCTCTCAAGCGGAGTGGGCGATGGCCCGGTTCATGCGGGGAGAAGCGACCGATGCGCAGGTCGGCGGTTTCCTTGTCGCACTGCAGTCAAAGGGTGCCACCGTCGAGGAGGTCATCGGATTCCGAGACGCGATTCTCGATGAAGCGCTCCCGATAAATCTGCCCATTATGTCCCTTGACATTGTGGGAACCGGGGGAGACCGCTTCGGCACGGTCAATATTTCTTCAATGGCTTCGATCGTCGCGGCTGCCGCCGGCACCCCAGTCGTGAAGCACGGCAACAAGGCCTCGAGCAGCCTGTCGGGCTCGTCCGATGTTTTCACTTCGCTCGGGGTCAACCTACAGCTCGACCCCGACCAGCTCACTCGTGCGTTCAATGATTCAGGCATTGCCTTTGTGCACGCGGCTCGTTTTCTGCAGGGGTTTAAGCACGTCGCAGCGCCTCGAGCCGAGCTCGGCATCCCCACGGTGTTTAATTTCCTGGGGCCGCTGTGCAACCCTGTGCGCCCCGAGGCCTCAGCGCTTGGCGTCGCCGACCTTGATCGCGTGCCGACGTTTGTCGGTGTGTTCCGTCTTCGCGGGGCTTCGGCGCTTGTATTCCGCGGCGATGATGGACTCGATGAGCTCACGACGACAGGGCATTCACGCATCTGGGAAGTCAGCCGCGGTGGTCTGACTGAGCACGATCTCGAACCGCGCGATCTTGGAATCCCGCGTGCCGAGATTTCTTCGCTCATCGGCGGCACTCCCGAAGAAAATGCGGATGTGGTTCGCCGTGTCCTTGGGGGAGAGAAGGGACCAGTGCGCGATATTGTGCTGCTCAACGCCGCTGCAGGGCTCGTTGCGTTCGACATTGCTTCTCAGCCCGAGTCGATTGAAGTTCCGCTGCTGAAGCGGCTTCGCGAAAAGTTCGAGCTCGCGGAATCTGTCATCGATTCAGGAGCGGCCGAGGCAAAACTTGGTGCTTGGGTCACTGCGACCCAGAAGGCTGCCGCAACAGCGTAGCCACCTGTTGGATCGCCGTCGCCGTGCCTATACAGACCGCGCGGCGGCGATGAAACGTTCGATCAGCTCTGGGCTCTTCTCGCCCGGAGCAATCTCTATCCCGCTTGACACATCGACCCCGCCCGGCCGAGCTGAGCGGATCGCGTCGGCCACGTTGTCGGGATTGAGGCCCCCGGCGAGGAGCCACGACAGGCCGAGCTCAGCCCCATTGATGAGATTCAGGTCCCAGCTTTCGCCCGAGCCAGCGACTGCGCTGTCTACGAGCAGTCGCTCCTCGCCGTAGGTGCCTGCGCGAAGCCCCGGGGTCGTCGCGAGGCTTGCCGCACGCCAAATACGTGGGTGGAGCGCTCTGGCCTTCGCGAACTCGGCGGCAGAATAGCCGCCATGGAGCTGCAACACATCAAACCCGAGGTTGTTCGCCATCGCGGCTGCGTCTACGGCGGCCATTTCGCGGACCACGAGTACCGTGTCGATGGCCGGGTTCTCGGTCCGGGCGGCAGCGATGACCGCCGACGCTTCCTCGGGGGTCGCGTGCCGTGGGCTGGGTTCGCTCATGACAACGCCGATAGCGTCGGCGCCGTGTGAGGCGGCGAGCATCGCATGCTCGGGGGAGCGCAGGCCGCAGATCTTCACGTACATTCGGCAATTCTAGCTGCTGGCCGTGCGCGTGTGCGGGCGGGTCGCAGGGCACCCCGAGGGGAACCCCGCTCGCTCGCGCGAACTTGTGTGCGCCCCTAGTCTGCATCTCGAGGGTGTGGCTCGTCAGGCTCAGGCGGTTCCGGCTGCTTCTCGCCAACAACAAGGGATGCATCGCCCGAAGCAGTGTGTGCTGGCCTCTCGGGACCTTTCGCCTGAATGCGGCCCGGCTCGAGGGTGCGCTGCACGTCCTCAGGAGTCACGCGTTCAATCGGACCTGTGGTCGCATCGACATACCAGTCGGTGAGTGCTGGGTCACTACTATCGAAGCCGGCTCCGGCGCCCTCATCGGCGGGAACCTCGCTCGTGCCGAACACGAAATCGTCTCCATATTCGTCGATCCCGCGGCGCACGCCCTGAGCGATCGCTGCCCGAGCGTACTTGCGGCGAATGATGTACGGATCCGTCTTGAGGTCGCGTGCCCAGGCGACCATGATCCCCATCACGATGAAAGCGAATGGGAGCGCCGACACCACCATGAGCGATTGCAGCCCGGAGAGCGCGTTGCGGCCGCCCGCCAAGAGCAGCGAGATAGCGATCAGGCTGAGCAGCAGGCCCCACAGGATCGTCACCCACTTGGACGGCTCCGGCCGCCCTCCTTGCGACATTGACGCCATGACGATTGATGCCGAGTCTGCCGCCGTGACAAAGAACACGACAACCGCGACCATGGCGATCACGGAGGTGACCATGGCGAAGGGGAGCCGTTCGAGCACCCTGAACAACACCTCCTCGCCTGAGCCGCCGGTCTGCAAATCCTCGCCAGCGAGCGTCATTGAGATTGCAGTGCCGCCGTAAACGACGAACCAGGCGACGACGATCGCTGAAGGCACGAGCACCACCGTCGTCACAAACTCCCTGAGCGTGCGACCGCGCGAAATCTTCGCGATGAACATCCCAACGAACGGAGTCCACGAGACCCACCATGCCCAATAGTAGGTGGTCCAGCTCGCGAGAAACTCTGCTGTCTCCGGGCCCTGGTTCGGGTTGCGTGAGAGCATCGTGGGAAGTTGGCCGAGGAACTCGACGAGCGAGGCGGGAAGAAAATTCAGGATGAAGATTGTCGGGCCGGCGACGAGCACGAACAGCCCGAGCGTGCCGGTGAGGATCATGTTGAGGTTCGAGAGTCGCCGAATGCCCTTCTTCACGCCCGACACCGCCGACGCGATGAAGAGTGAGGTGAGGATCGCGATAGCGCCGACGAGGAAAGCGTTCCCCATCGGGCCGAGCCCAGTGACCATACGGAAACCGCTCTCAATTTGCAGCGCGCCGATACCGAGCGAGACAGCAGTTCCAAATAAGGTCACAATGATCGCGAACACGTCGATCACGCGGCCCAGCGCCCGGTGGCTGCTCCCCGGAAACACGGGCTCGAAGAGGGCTGAGATGAGTGGCGCGCGTCCGCGGCGATACGCCGAGTAGGCAATAGCGCCGCCGACCAGTGCATAGAACGCCCAAGCAATCGGTCCCCAGTGAAGCACGGTCTGGGCTAGTGCGGGAAGCGCCGCGTCGGCCGAACCTGGGGGCGCGTCGATGCCCGGCGCGGGCGTGAGAAAATAGGTGAGTGGCTCGAGGGGACCGTAGAAGAGCAGGCCGATTCCCAGACCAGCTGCGAACAGCATCGACACCCAAGATGCCGTGGAGAACTCCGGCTCTTCATCGTCTGCACCGAGCCGAATCCCGCCGGTGCGCCCGTAGCCAACGACGAGCATGAAGAGTGCGACGGCGACGGCGAGAGCCCCAAACATCCAGCTGAAATGTTCGGTGACCCACGCGAGTGATGCAGCCCCAACATCAGCGAGGGTCTCCGGGGCTACGAACGCCCAGGCGATCACCGCGACCGTGAGTGTGAATGTCGTGCCGAGGACAACTTTGTTCGTCGGGAACCCAAGGCCAGTCTGTTCGACGCCGATGCCTGGGAGCAGGCCTGGGTGGGGAAGTGGTGGTGGCGTGGGTTCCACAATCTTGCGCGAGCGGGAGCCTGGGTGTTGCGAGTCTGGCATGCTCTGAGTGTCTCCTTTGCTCCGCCGATGTGGCGGCCGTGGGGTTACATCCCTAAAGCTACTGTTCACCGGCCTCGTTGGATAGGGGCAATCAGTGGATCGCTACCTGGGTCACATGTGCTGCAGGGCAGGGGTGAATGTGAACAGCAGATGGCTCGTGCGCGTCGGGGCCAGTGCGCCGCGGCGCCCATGCGAAACTGTGTGCACGTTGGGTGCAATGGCCTGGAGGCCTGTACAGGCGCTTCGCGTGTTCCCGGGTAGAAAACGGATGGGGGCTGAGCCATGGCTAAAGCGAGCCGAGCGGTTATCGGCGGACGCCTTCTGCCGTCGGCAGAGGTATTCGCGGTATTCCTTCGGCTCGGCCTCGTCTCGTTTGGTGGCCCCACCGCACACATCGGCTACTTTCACGCGGAGTTCGTCGAGCGGAGAAGGTGGCTCTCAGCTCACGCGTTTGGCGAGCTCGTCGCGTTGTGTCAAGCGCTGCCTGGCCCGGCCTCGAGTCAGCTCGGCTTCGCGATCGGACTTCGCAGAGCTGGCGGTGTGGGTGCGTTGGCCGCGTTCGCGGGATTCACGCTGCCCTCGGCTGCGGTGATGATTGTCTTCGCGTATGGTGTGCAAGTTCTGCAAGGGACGATCTCACGCGGCGTCGTCTCTGGGCTCATGGCTGTTTCCGTCGCCGTCGTTGCACATGCAGTTATGGGTATGGGGCGGAGTTTGATCGTTGGGTGGTCGGCCGCGGGACTCGCCAGTGTGGTCGCGCTCGTCGCGCTTCTGTGTGGCGGCCTGCTCAGCGAAGGCGGTGCGCTGATTCAGCCTGCCCTCATTGCCCTAGGCGCGATCGCCGGGACGTTGCTCTTTCGAGAGGTTACGGGGCGGGAAATCACTGTGTCTGCTGCCGCAGCAGGGCCCGACGAGTATGTGTCGACGCGTCAAAGACTGGGTTCGAGGCGTCGGCCTATTCGCGGTGTGGTTTCAGTGGGGGCGGGGATTACCACGCTCATGCTGCTGCTGGTGTTGCTCCTCGCGGCGCCGGCACTCCATGGAACCCAGGGGAGCGGGGCGGCGGCCCTCGTCGACACGTTCTCGCGCGCGGGCGCGTTCGTCTTCGGTGGTGGACACGCCGTACTTCCGCTCCTCGAGGCGGGGACCGTCCAGTCGGGCTGGCTCTCGCCCGAGGATTTCCTCGCAGGCTACAGCTTGGCGCAAGCGGTTCCCGGGCCGATGTTTAGCGTTGCAGCGTACCTGGGGGTACTCGCGGAGGCTGGGCCGGGGGGAGTGGCCGGCGGAGTCATTGCCATTCTTGCAATTTTCACGCCAGGCTTCCTGCTGCTTGTTGGCGTACTGCCGTTCTGGGAAGCGCTTCAGCGCCGCCAGCACTTCAGCGCCGCGGTGCGGGGCGCGAGTGTCGCTGTGGTCGGGATCCTTGCGGCGGCACTCGTACATCCAGTCGCGACGGGAGGGCTCACGAATACCTGGACAGTTCTCCTGGCGGTGTTGGCATTTGTGATGCTGTGTGCCAAGGCTCCGCCATGGAGCGTCGTGCTGCTTGGAGCTGCGGTGGGGCTTGCGACTGCGCTTGGCAGCTTGGCGTGACGGGCGTCAGTTGTGAATGCGCGGGCGTTCGCCCACTGGCACGTTGGAGCGTGGAGATCGAAGGAGAGGGCACCCCTCGAATGAGTGAACTGACATAATATAGATTATCGCGGAACGTGTAGAGTGGCGCAGGCGCAGCGCCTGAAGAACCACGTTGTGAATGCCGGATCTGCGTCCTCCAGTGATTGATATTGCAGATCTCAGGGCGTGGGCTCGTAGTTTCGGATCCTCGCTGCACTCAGTCCGCGTACACGGAGTCTCGCGCGTTCACTGTGCCCTGGCTTGCGCGGGTGTGCGTTCGAGCTCACCCATGAGCGCTGTGCGCACACCTCATGCAGGATCTTGAGCCTGCTCTGCATGCCTGTCCAGCCGCGCGGTCCACGAAGCTACGGGTTCACCGGCCCGGCCAGGAATCGCGCCGATCGCCTCGCCCGTCAGCGTGAAGCCGCTCCGCTCTATTGTGCGAAGCGAGCCAAAGTTTCCGACCCTCGCCTCCCACAGCACCGCTTCCACGTCGGTTCTCGCAAAGGTGGCGGCTACGACGAGATCCACACAAGCTGACATAATCCCGCGCCCGCGGTGTGGTTCCCCCAGCCAGTAGCCAAGCATGCCACTTGGCAGTCGGATCCCTATGACGCCCAAAACCTGGCCCTCAGGCGTCGTGCGAATCGCCCACGTCCATTCCGAATTGCTCTCCCAGGCCGCTGGCGCGTACTCGGTGATGAACGACTCGGCATCGGCGAGCGTGTACGGCCACGGTGTGGCCATGAACTCTTCAAAGATGGGATCTGCGCAGTACCGCGCGACGTCAGGCGCATCGGCTGGTCTCAGCTCGTTCAGGGTGAGTCCACTCCCCTGCAACACGAAAGGCTCCACGGGTGGCTATCCCCCTTTCGGTGAGTGTGCGAGCACCGCGAGCCGCAGCAGCGAGTGAGCGGCAAGCAGCGACAGGCCAATGCACCCGGACTGGCCGGCGTTGAGCATCATGTCTGTACTGCCAGACTGCCAGGCGAGCAGCGTGAGCACAATGGCGACACCCGCGGCAAGCCAGCCGGCGAGGGCGAGCCCAACAGACGCGGTGCGAAGCAGCCACACCCCCGGTGGGCGTTGCAGCGGAGTGAGCAAGGTGACAGCTGCGAAGCCTGCCCCGGCAAGGGCGAGTGCACCGAGCACGTCGCTTGGGCGGTGCCAGCCGAATGCAAGCAGCTGCCAGCTCACAACGCTGAGTAGCACCGCTCCCCCGACGGCTGCAATCGCCTGGATACGCCGAGGCAGTGCGAAGACCGCCGCCCCAACTACCGTTGCAAACACTGTCATGTGCCCACTTGGGAATGTGTTTTCAGCTGCCAGCGTGAGGAAGTCGGGCCTGCCGAGTACCTCTGATTTCAGGAGCTGCGAGGCAACGATCGCGACTGCCGGCACCAGTGTGACCGTGAGGGCACGCGCGATGCCATGGACCCACAGCGCGACAAGCCCAAGGGCCACGAGCGCGACGCCGATCGAGAACGGTGACACGAGGCTCAGGGGTGCCGGCGGATGGGTGTTGAACTCAGAACCGGCGAGCACGTGATCCTCGACCGCTTGACCCGTCGAACTCAGCACGCCGAAGATGTAGGCAGCGGCTCCGACGGTGAGCCAGAACAGCAGGACCCACACGACCCGGAGCCGCCTATGGGCGTTCGACGCAATCGGGATGCTCACGCGGTGGCTCCGTGATGGAGCCTCGCAGGAGTGGCGACCTCGGCCCCTGCGGCCGGCCTGCGTCGGGCACGCTGGTCCCCCGTGCGTACCGCCCACATAGCTAGCGCAGCGGCGGTCGCGACGTTCAGCGAATCGACTCCGTGTTCCATGGGAATGAGAACAGTTCGTGCGGACGACGCGAGCGCACGTCGTGAAAGCCCTGGGCCCTCGGTGCCGAACATGATTGCGAGGCGGTCAGGGAGATCCTCAACGAACTCAGCGAGATCCTCGGCGTCGTCCCGCAGGGCGAATGCAGTCAGGTCGTAGCCGAGCTCGCGAAACAGTGGGCCCGCCTCGCGCCAGTCTGGGAGACGCGCCCACGGAACCTGCAGCACGGCCCCCATGCTCACGCGAACGGCGCGCCTGTAGAGCGGGTCGGCACATCCGGGCGTGAGCAAGACCGCATCTGCGCCGAGTGCAGCTGCCGACCTGAAGACAGCACCAACGTTCGTGTGATCGGCGAGGTCTTCGAGCACGACGACCCGGGACGAAGCGCGCAGTAGCTCGGCCGGGTCGAGCGGCGCTGGGCGATGCATTGATGCAATTGCCCCACGGTGCATATTGAAGCCTGTGAGCTGTTCGAGCTGTTCGGGTTTGCCGACGTAGACGGGCACGTCAGGGTAGGCCTCGAGCAGCGGTCCAACCCGCTCGAGCCACTCGGCGACCATGAGAAGCGCGCGGGGTCGATGCCCGACCCGCAACGCTCGCTCGATTACTTTCGGCGACTCGGCAAGGTAGAGGCCCTCAGCAGGTTCGCGGACGCGCCGGAGCGCGACGTCAGTGAGCTGAGTGAAATCGGCGAGCTCGGGGGCAGCAATGTCGTCGATATGAACGATTCTCACGCGGTAGTCTCCGGGGCTGTAGCAGGGGCGGCCTGCAGGAACTGTGCGATTCGCGCGACTGTGTCGGCGACTGCCTCGTAGTGCACGAGATGGCCAGTGCCCGGCAAGATGAGGAGCTCGGCGCCAGGAATCATCCTCTGGAGGTCGAGCTGTTTTGAAAGTGGGGTGATGTCGTCCTTCTCCCCTGCAATGATGAGTGTCGGCATCGCGTACGCTTCGGCGTGTTCAGACACCGTGTGCGAGACGGAGGCGCGGAACGCCTCGAGAAGCGTGCGCGAGTCTGAGAACGACGAGAAGTACATGTCATGCTGGTTGTGAATCCAGGCGCGTAGCTCACGGTCGCGAGTCTTCGCCATGACCTCGCTCATCCCGCGAACGATCAGTTTGTTGCCGAGCAGACTCTTCGCCGCGCGCTCGGGCAGCGCGCTAGCGGCGCGGTAATACGCGATCGCGAGCTGGGTCAGGGCGGCCTGAGGCCCCTCAAGCGCCGGTGATGAGATCGGATTGATCAGGATCGTGCGGGCTGAGTCAGCGCCCCGAGCGAGCGCTGAACTCACCACGAGCGAACCGAAAGAGTGTCCGAGAATGATCGCGCCTGCCGGTGCGACTTCTTGACTGAACGCGACGAGCCAATCGCCAAACGTGGCCAGGTCGTGTGTGCGACCCGGGAGCGCCGGTGTCTCGCCGAAGCCGGGCAGGTCTGGAACATGGAAGGCGAACTGCGGAGCCAAGGCGGCAAGTCCCTCAGCGATGCCTTGGAGGCCGTGGTGGTCACCGCGAAACCCATGTACGAGGATGACTGGTTGTCCTGCGGGGTCGCCAAATATCCAGTCTCGGGTATCGACGCCGAGAGTAGGTATGAGATGGGGCGGGTGTTCTGGCACAGAGTCGATGCTACCGGGCGCCGGCTGGCACTCTTCTGCACACGCCGAATGATCGCGCGCAGTGTCACCCGCCTCTCCCGGGGGCGCGTGCGGCTGTCGCGCACGGGGCAAGCCTCGCTACTATCGGTACACAGGCGAAAGGATCACAGTGAACGACTCACTCCCCCTCTGGGCGGCGCAGCTTGCGGTCTTCGATACCGAGACGACGGGTGTCGAGACCGACACTTCACGTATCGTCAGCGCGACGCTCGCGATCCTCGGCGAGAACGGCGAGATTTCGGAGCGCTATGACTGGCTTTTGAACCCGGGCGTCGAGATTCCGGACTCCGCGGTGCGCGTGCACGGCATCACCACCGACGTTGCGCGATCGAGTGGAATCGATGCAGGTGTTGGGATCGCCCAGATCACTGAGCGCATCGCGCAGTTCATCGAGCGCGGCCTCCCTCTCGTCGTCTACAACGCGCCATACGACCTGTCGTTGCTCGCTGCCGAGCAGCGGCGCTACGGCGTGCCTGGAGCAGTGGTTTCACCCGTGCTCGATCCACTCATCATTGATAAGCAGCTCGACCGCTTTCGTAAGGGTAAGCGCACGCTCGTTGCCGTGGCTGAGCACTACGGCGTCGAGCTCGGTAACGCCCACGACGCTGGCGAAGACGCGATCGCGTCGGGGAAAGTCATGCAGCAGCTCGCTCGCAAGTACGCGACGACGCTTCCTGATGACCTCGAGGCGCTCCATGCCGCCCAGGCAGCCTGGGCACGGGCGCAGGCTGAGAACTTTCAGGAGTACATGCGCCGCGTTCGCGATCCGAACTTCGTTGCCGACGGGGCGTGGCCGGTTCGGGGGTAGCCGCTGAGGCGGCGCTGACAGTGTCAACGCCTCCTCACGCATAGCGAAAGGGCGGGCGATCCATAAGAGGATCGCCCGCCCTTTCGCGGATTCTGGCTGCTTACGCGCCGAACGCCTTGAAGCGCTGGTTGAACTTCTCGACACGGCCGGCCGAGTCCATGATGCGCTGCTTGCCCGTGTAGAACGGGTGCGAGGCGCTCGAGATTTCAACGTCGAGCACCGGGTAGGTAGCGCCGTCGAGCTCGATGGTCTTGTCGCTCGTGAGGGTCGAACGCGTGAGGAAGGTCTCCCCCGACGCAAGGTCGCGGAACACGATGGCGTTGTACTCGGGGTGAATCTCGGTCTTCATGACTGTCCTTCGATAATGTTGCGTCTCGCTGTTTCGGCGGAATGGCCGAACGCTGAAGTCTTGCGGCGTCACCGCACCAAGGATCAATATTAGCAGATCGAACTGGCTGGTGCCGACCTCGGAGGGTGTTCGTTCCCGCGTGTCGGGAGAAAAAGTGGCTAGCTACCTGCGGCGCGAGCCTTGGCTGAGTACCGGCCTGCGGACTCTGTGAGCTCAAACTCCATGCCAAACGTGGCTTCGAGGTTCGCTGCGGTCAGGGTCTCGCCGATCGGACCGGCTGCCTGCACCTTTCCGTCGTTCACGAGCATGACGTGGGTGAACCCGGGCGGGATCTCCTCGACGTGATGCGTCACCATTACCATTGCCGGCGAGTACGGCGACTGCGCGAAGCCAGAAAGCATCTGCAGCAGGCGCTCGCGGGCGCCGAGGTCGAGGCTCGCGCTCGGCTCGTCGAGCAGCAGCAGTTCAGGATCGGTCATCACGGCGCGCGCAATAAGGGTACGCTTCCGCTCACCATCAGAGAGCGTCCCGAACGGCTGATCGGCGAGTTCAAGCAGATCCCACTCCGCGAGCACGCGATCCGCCTGGCGCACGTCGATCGCGTCGTACTCTTCGTTCCAGCGCCCCTCGACCGAGTACGCGGCAGTGAGTACGACGTCGCGCACAATCTCGTTCGGGGGGATGCGCCTCGCGGTCGCGCTCGACACGAATCCCAGGCGGGCGCGCAACTCGAAGATGTCGACCTTGCCGAGGCGATGCCCGAGCACGTCGACGGTGCCTGTCGTCGGGAAATCGTTCGCGGTGACGAGCTTCAAGATCGTCGTCTTGCCTGCGCCGTTCGGGCCAAGGATGACCCACCGCTCACTGTCGTCGACCTGCCAGTTCACACTGTCAAGAATCGGTCGGCGATTGCGGATGTAGCTCGCGTCGGTGAGGCTCAGCACGGTCGTCATGACCCCAAGCCTATCTCTAGACTGGTGCCATGAGCGTTACCCCACTCGTCGTTCTCGACTGCGATTCCACGACCATTCAAGACGAGGTCATTGAGCTCCTCGCCGACGCGGCAGGCACACGCGAACTCGTCGCAGAGGTGACTGAGCGCGCGATGCGCGGCGAGCTTGACTTCGCCGAGAGCCTCGCTGAGCGCGTGGCGACACTGAGCGGAACGCCTGAGACAGTGTTTGCTCAGGCGTACGCGCGGGTGCGCCTCTCCCCTGGGATCCGGGAGCTCATCACGGCGGTGCACGAGCGTGGCGGCAAGGTTGGCGTGGTGTCTGGCGGTTTCCACGAGGTGCTCGACCCGCTTGCTGAGGATCTCGGTCTCGACTTCTGGCGGGCAAACCGGCTTGAGGTCGCAGACGGTAAGCTCACCGGTCGAACTGTTGGGCCCGTCATCGATGCGGAGGCAAAGGCAGTTGCGCTTGCGGAATGGGCGGAGGCGAGCGGGATCCCGCTCTCGGCAACAGTCGCGATCGGCGACGGCGCGAATGATTTGCGGATGATGGCTGTCGCCGAGATCGGTGTCGGCTACAACGCGAAGCCGATTGTTTCGCAGCAGGCGGATGTCTCGATTCAGGGCGACCTGAGTCAGGCGATCCAACTGCTGGACCGCCTGATGTAGGCAACGCGAGCCCGGGGCTAGTGGCCCATTCCGAGGCCGCCGTCGACTGGGATGACCGCACCCGAAATATAGGCAGCGTCATCGCCGGCGAGGAACGAGGCTGCCCCAGCGATCTCGGCGACCTGGCCGAACCGCGCAGCCGGAATCGACGCGAGGTACTGCTGCTGCTGGGCCTCGGGAAGCACAGCAGTCATGTCGGTGTCAATGAAACCGGGTGCGATGACGTTCGCGGTGATGCCGCGACCACCGAGCTCACGGGTCAGCGAGCGGGCGAAGCCGACGAGCGCTGCCTTCGACGAGGAGTAATTGATCTGGCCGGCGGAGCCGTAGAGGCCGACGACAGAGGAGATCAGGATCACGCGGCCGAAACGCTGCTTGAGAAGGCCCTTCGAGGCGCGCTTCACCACGCGGAAGGTTCCGGTGAGGTTTGTGTCGATGACGTCGGTGAAGTCCTCCTCAGACATGCGCAGGAGCAGCGTGTCACGGGTGATGCCAGCGTTCGCGACGACGACCTCGACGGCACCAAGCTTCTCCTCGACCTCGGTGAATGCCTTGTCGATCGAGGCCGAGTCCGTCATCTCTGCGCGCACGGTGAGCGCGCCCTCCGGGCCCTCCCCTGAGCGAGAGGTGACTGCCACGCGATGGCCGTCTGCGATCATGCGCTCAGCGATAGCGAAGCCAATGCCTCGGTTGCCACCGGTGATGAGGACGGTACGTGGAGTGATGCTTGCGTTCATGAGGATCAGCCTAGCGAATTGTGCATTCTCCGCGGCCTCGAGACTCCGGCGATCCTCAGGCAGCACACGCGCCGACGACGTAAACTGAACGATGTCGTGAATGAGGGAGTCGATGCCAAGAAAGAGCGGCGAAACGCCGAGCTACAGGGTGACCTCGGCCGGGGTGAACCCGACCGAGGATCGAGCTCACCGCATGAAGATGTACTTTATTGCGATGACGCTCAGGCTTGCGTGCGTGCTCTCGCTCTTCTGGGTAACGGGCTGGTGGCTCGTCTTTCCTGTCGTCGGTGCGATAGTGCTCCCCTGGTTCGCGGTGATGGTTGGCAACGCGGTCGCGCATGGCGGGGAAGAAACTGTCGCCGCGCCAGACCCGCTCCCACTGCCCTCGCTCAATGTCGAAGAAACCCCAGAAGCGCCGACGCAGGCGGCAAGCGAACTCTTGATCGTTGACGTCGACCCCGTTCGGCGGTCGTCACCTCGCCCGGCCACCGCCCAACACCTCTCCGAGGAGGAGACAGCGTGACACTCTCTGGCCTGAGCCTCGGGGCGCCCCTCGAGCACAAACACACGTGCTCTCGGGCGGGTTGCCGCGACGAGGCGACGTGGGCACTCATCTGGCGCAACCCGAAGATTCACACCCAGGATCGCCGGAAGACTTGGCTCGCGTGCGACGAACACCGAGAGGTCCTTGCCGCATTTCTCACTGACCGGAGCTTCCCGCTGCAGGTCTTGACCGTAGGAGAGCTCGATGACTGAGGCCCGCGTTGGCTGGTCCTTCCTGCATTCGAAGCGTTGGATCGGGTACTTTGCGCTGCTCGTTGTCTTCGCCATCGCGTGCGTGTACCTCGGCAACTGGCAGTTTGATCGCCGGGCGCAGGCCCGCGACGAGATCTCGCGGATCGACCGCAACTACGGCGCCGATCCCGTCCCGATCGCCGAAGCCCTGCCCAACCCGTCAGATTTCGACATCGACGAGCACAAGTGGCTGACCGTCATGCTCGAAGGCAGCTACGAGGACTCGGCGGTGCTTTCACGTAACCGTCCGGGCCCCGAGGGCGTTGGGGCCGACATCATCGTTCCGTTCCGCACGACCGACGGGAAGGTCTTCTTCGTCGATCGCGGCTGGGTCCCCGCAAGCGGTACCGACATCGACGACGCGTTCGCGACGCTGCCGCAGCCCCCGGCTGGCACCGTCGAGGTCGTGACCCGGCTCCGCGCGAGCGAACCCGAAGTTGACGGCCGCAGCTCGGCCGGCCGGACGGTCGCAAGCATCAACGTCCCGGAGATCGCCGAGGTGACCGAAGTGCAGGGTGAGGTGTACACAGGCGCGTACGGCATGCTCGTGTCCGAGACGCCCGCCGCTGAGCACGGCGTCCTCCCGCCGAAGCCGGAACGCGACGAGGGCCCGCATCTGTCATACGCGCTCCAGTGGTATGTGTTCATCATCATCGCCGCCATCGGTGTCGCCTATGCCGCCCGGCAGGAGTACAAGGGACTCAACGCGGGCAGCGACGAGGTGCGCGAGATGGAAGAGAAGTCGCACGCACGCAAGCGGCGGCGCGGCCCGAGCGACGCGGACGTGGAGGATGCGCTGCTCGATGCCTAGCGAGCACAGGTCTCCGAGCAGTGGCGTCGCCCGTTCGCGTCGTCGCAGAGTTGGCGCCGGCGTCGCCGCAGGCGTCGCGCTCGCCTCCCTCACCCTGCTTGTCGGTTGCGCGCCCGAGCCCGATCCGGCAGCAACGCGCGACGCCCTCACCGAGGTCACTTCGGAGCCCGTCGCCCCCGACGTCGTCGACGAGTACAGCGCGAGCGAACACCCAGACCCGATTGTCGAGCCCCTCGACTGCTCGCCTTACCTCATCGTCACGGCCCGCGGCACGGGCGAGCCAAGCCGCAAGCAACTCCTCGGTCCCGTGGCGCGGGCCATTGAGGAGGCGCGCCCCGACGAGACGCTGCGGCTCGATCTCGACTATCCCGCGGATACCGAGATCAACGCCGGGGCGACGCTCGGCGCCCGGAGGCTCATTGATACCCTCAATGTGCAGGCGAAGGCGTGTCCGGAGCAGCGAACGATCCTGCTCGGCTACTCGCAGGGAGCGCTCGTGATTGGGGACGCACTCGCGGCCCCCGACGCACGGCTCGTCGGCGCAACCGTGGGCGAGGTGACCGAAGCCGCCGCCGACCGTGTGCTCGCAATTGTGCTTTACGGAAATCCTCGGTTTGTCGGCGCCGACCCAGCGGGTTACGGCAGTTTCTCCCCCGACGTGAACGGGCTGCTCCCGCGCCCGCCCGGCAGTTTTTCGCAGTATGAGGGGCGCATGCGTGACTACTGTGTCGACGACGACTTCATCTGTCAGTCGACGCTGTCGGTCGAGGAAGCCGGCCACGTCGCCTACTATGACAACGGCATGCAGGCCGACGGGGCAGCGTACGTTATCACCCGACTCGGGCCGATCCCGAAGGCCGACGCCGAGAAGCGGGGCGATGAGGAGAACCGGGGCGATGCGCCCGGCGAGCCGCGAGAGCGCGCGGCCTCCGACGGCGAAGCTTAAGCGAGCTCGATGAGCTCGAGGTACTCCTTCGACCAGTGATCTTCGGTGCCCTCGGGCATGATGAGCACGCGCTCAGGATTGAGGGCCTCGACAGCGCCAGGGTCGTGCGAGACGAGTACGACCGCGCCGGTGAAGTGCGCGAGCGCGTCGAGGATCTCGAGGCGGCTGGCGGGGTCGAGGTTGTTCGTCGGCTCGTCGAGCAGCAGCACGTTCGCGCTCGACACGACGAGCTTCGCGAGCGCGAGGCGGGTCTTCTCGCCACCTGAGAGAACTCCAGCAGGCTTCAGCACATCATCGCCTGTGAACAGGAACGAACCGAGCACCTTGCGGGCCTCCGTCTCGGTGAGATGCTGCGACACGGACACCATGTTCTGCAGTACGCTCGCCTTCACGTCGAGCGTCTCGTGCTCCTGCGCGTAGTACCCGACTTTGAGGCCGTGACCCGCGACGATCGTGCCAGTATCAGGCTCATCGACCTGCGCGAGGATGCGCAACAGCGTCGTCTTGCCCGCGCCGTTGAGGCCGAGGATGACGACCTTCGATCCCCTGTCGATCGCGAGGTCGACGCCTGCGAAGATCTCGAGCGAGCCGAACGACTTCGAGAGTCCCTCAGCCATGATCGGCGTCTTGCCGCACGGCGCGGGGTCCGGGAAGCGGAGCTTCGCGACCCGATCAACCTGGCGCTCCTCCTCGAGGCCCGCGAGCATCTTGTCTGCGCGCGCGACCATCTGGTGCGCGGCCGCGGCCTTAGATGCCTTCGCGCCGAAGCGCGCGGCCTGATCCTTCAGGGCGGACGCCTTCTTCTCGACGTTCGCGCGCTCCTTGCGGCGGCGCTCCTCGTCTGCTGCGCGCTGCCGCTGGTACAGCTTCCAGCCCATGTTGTAGACGTCGATGACCTGCCGGTTCGCGTCGAGGTAGAAGACGCGGTTGACGGTCTCCCCCACGAGGTCGATATCGTGCGAGATGATGATGACGCCGCCCTTGTAGTTCTTCAGGAACTCGCGGAGCCACACGATCGAGTCGGCGTCGAGGTGGTTCGTCGGCTCGTCAAGAATCATGGTGTCGGCGTCCGAGAACAGGATCCGCGCGAGCTCGATTCGGCGGCGCTGACCGCCCGAGAGCGTCTTCAGGGGCTGGTCGAGGATCCGGTCGGGCAGGCCGAGGTTGTGGGAGATCGACGCGGCCTCAGCCTCGGCGGCGTAGCCGCCAAGTGCCTGGAACCTATCAGTGAGGTTGCCAAAGCGCTTCATCGCCTTCTCGGCGATCTTGGGGTCGGCTGACCCCATCTCCTCAGAGGCCTTCGCAATGTTCTTGTTCAGCGTGCCGAGGCCGCGAGCATCAAGGATCCGGTGACGCGCGAGCTGCTCGGGATCGCCGGTGCGCGGATCCTGCGGGAGGAATCCGAGCTCCCCCGTGATCTTCACTGAGCCCTCAGCGGGCTGTAGCTCCCCCGACAGCGTTCGCGTCAGCGTCGTCTTGCCAGCGCCGTTGCGCCCGACGAGGCCGATCTTGTCGCCCGGGTGTACGCGGAATGAGACCTCGCCCATAAGGCGGCGCGCGCCAACGTCGATGGCGAGGTCTTCTACAACAATCACGGGGTACGCTCCTGAACTGAGTCAGCCCGGCGTTCGCAGGGCAACCTATCCAGTCTACCCGAGTCAGTAACGCCGCATCTCTGCGGGCGAAACCCGTGCCGGAGCAGCGCCCCGATATGACGAAAGCGGGTGCCGCCAGAACCGCGAAGGTCTAGCAGCACCCGCTTCACGCACGGAGCATCAGATGTTGAATCCGCGCCGCCTCTCGGCGGGGCGCTCGGAACAACGCCCCACTGGGGCGTTATATGTTGAATCCGAGCGCCCGCATCATCTCACGGCCGTCATCCGTGATACGCGCCGGCGTCCACGGCGGCATCCACACCCAGTTGATGCGGAACGCAGCAACGAGGCCGTCAAGCGACTCGGCGATATCGTTCTCAATCACGTCGGTGAGAGGGCAGCCCGCGCTCGTGAGGGTCATCGAAATGACGAGCGCGTCGTTCTCCTCGTCGTACGCAAGATCGTAGATGAGGCCGAGGTCGACGATGTTGACACCGAGCTCAGGGTCGGAGACGTTCTTCAACGCCTCGACAGCCTGCTCCCGGAAATCAGGATCGATCGATACGGGAGCCGAGGCGACGGCAGTCGCCGCCTCCGTACCCGCGTCTGTAGTGGTCTCTTCACTCATACGAGTAGCCTACGCCCTTTGACTTAGGCGTCAACGAGGAAGCGGTCGTAACCCTCTGCCTCAAGACGGTCTGCGAGCTCGGGGCCACCCTGCTCTGCAACGCGGCCATTGACGAACACGTGAACGAAGTCGGGCTTGATGTAACGAAGGATGCGCGTGTAGTGCGTGATGAGCATGACACCGAGACCGGTGGCATCCTTGGCGCGGTTCACGCCCTCCGAGACGATCTTCAGTGCGTCAACATCGAGACCCGAGTCGGTCTCGTCGAGCACTGCGAACTTCGGCTTCAGGAGCTCGAGCTGCAGGATCTCGTTGCGCTTCTTCTCGCCGCCCGAGAAGCCCTCGTTGACGTTACGCGCCGCGAATGACTCGTCCATGCGCAGGTTCTTCATAGCGTCGCGGACCTCACCCATCCAGCTGCGGATGGCCGGCGCCTCGCCGTCGATCGCGGTCTTCGCTGTGCGGAGGAAGTTCGCGTTGGTCACGCCGGGGATCTCGACGGGGTACTGCATCGCGAGGAACAGACCTGCCTGCGCGCGCTCGTCGACCTCCATCTCGGTGACCTCGACGCCGTCGAGCAGGATCGAGCCGCTGGTGACCTCGTAGCGCGGGTGGCCGGCAATCGCGTAGGCGAGGGTTGACTTGCCCGAGCCGTTGGGGCCCATGATTGCGTGGGTCTCGCCCTGCTTCAGGGTGAGGTTCACACCCTTGAGGATTTCCTTAGCGCCCTGGTCAGTCTCAACGCTGACGTGCAGGTCCTTGATCTCGAGAACGGAGCTCATAGTTCAATCTCTTTCGTAACAGTGGGGTCAATAAAGATGTCGCCGTCTTCAATCTCGACGACGTAAACGGGAACCGGCTCGTACGCCGGAAGGTTCAGTGGCTTGCCTGTGCACAGCGAGAACGCTGAGCCATGCGCCCAGCATTCGAGGGTGTCACCGTCGACGAAGCCCTCGGAGAGGCTGATCTCTCCGTGGGTGCAGGTGTCGCCAATTGCGTGCACCTTGCCTTCGCCGTCGAGCACGACCGCCATCGGCACCCCGTCAAGGACGACCCTGGTGGCCTGATCCTGGACGAGGTCCGAGAGCGCAATCGCCTTCTGTCGCGCCATTACGCAAGCACGCTCTGCTCGAGCTCGGACTCGATCGCCGCCTGGAGGCGCTCTTCGATCTGCTCGTTGCCGATGCGCTGGATGACGTCGATAAGGAACCCGCGCACGACAAGCTTGCGAGCCTCGTCCTCGGAGATGCCGCGGCTCTGGAGGTAGAAGATGTGCTCCTCGTCGAATCGGCCGGTCGTCGACGCGTGGCCGGCGCCCTCGATATCGCCGGTCTCGATCTCGAGGTTCGGGATCGAGTCCGCGCGCGTGCCCTCGGTGAGGGTCAGGTTGCGGTTCTCCTCGTAGCTGTCGGTGCCCGTCGCGACGCGGCGGATCAGCACGTCGCCGATCCAGACTGCGCGCGCGCCCTCGCCCTGCAGCGCACCCTTGTAGGCGACGCGGCTGCGAGTGTGCGGGGCGTTGTGGTCGATGTACACCTGATGCTCGAGGTGCTGGCCCGAGTCGGCGAAGTACGCGCCGTAGGCCTCGCCGTTCGCGCCCTGGCCGTCGAGGTGAATCGACGGGTTCACGCGAACGATCTTTCCGCCGAGCGAGACAACGATGTGCTGGAGGTTGCCGTCGCGCCCGACTGTCGCGTTATGCGTCGCGACGTGGATCGCGTCGTCGTTCCACTCCTGGATCGAGACGACCTTCAGGGTCGCGCCGTCACCGACGACGATCTCGACGGTTTCCGTGAGGTTTGCGTCGCCCGAGTTCTCGAGGATCACCACGGTGTCGGACTGCGGGGCAGCTTCGATGATGGTGTGCGCGGCGGCAGGCTCACTCGTGAGCGCGCTGCGCTTCACGGTGACGGTCTGGTGCTCCTGGCTCGTGAGCAGGATGCGCTGCGCGGTGCCAACCTGACCCCAGGCGTTGGCGGCGGCCTGGTCCTCGGGGAGGCCGGCGCGGCCGACGAACTCCGAGTCCATCGCTACGCTCGTGACCTCCACGCCGTCCGCCTCGGAAACCTCGAGCTTCGAGTTTGAGTTCGCGAGATCGCCACCGGTAAGCGCCGCGATCTCGGCGACAGGGGTGAACTTCCAGTTGACCTCGCGGCCGGTGATCGCCGGGAAATCGGCAAGGTTTGCGGACTTCAGGCGGTCCGAACGGGTCTGCACAGGCGCGCGGTTGTCCCAGTCACCATCGCTGTGTGCTTTCGCACCGTGCTGTTCAGTTTGCAGCGTAGTCATCGTTAACCGACGGATCCTTCCATGCTCATCTCGATGAGTTTGTTCAGTTCGAGCGCGTACTCCATCGGGAGCTCGCGAGCGATGGGCTCAATGAAGCCGCGGACGATCATCGCCATCGACTCCTCCTCTGACAGGCCACGGCTCATGAGGTAGAACAGCTGTTCTTCGCTCACGCGGGTGACCGTCGCCTCGTGGGCAAGGGTCGCGTCGTCGGTGCGGATGTCGATCGCCGGGTACGTGTCCGAGCGAGAGATCGTGTCGACGAGCAGTGCGTCACACACAACCGAGTTCGCGGCGTGATGTGCATTCGCCTCGATGCGGACCTCGCCGCGGTATCCCGAACGGCCGCCGCCGCGAGCGATCGACTTCGCAAGGATCGATGACTTCGTGTGCGGCGCGAGGTGAATCATCTTCGCGCCGGTGTCCTGGTGCTGGCCGGGGCCAGCGAACGCGACAGACAGCGTCTCGCCCTTTGCGTGCTCGCCCGTGAGGAAGATCGACGGGTACTTCATTGTGTACTTCGAGCCGATGTTGCCGTCGACCCATTCCATCGTCGCGCCCGCCTCAGCGATTGCTCGCTTCGTGACGAGGTTGTATACGTTGCTCGACCAGTTCTGGATCGTCGTGTAGCGAACGCGGGCGTTCTTCTTCACGATGATCTCGACAACGGCCGAGTGCAGCGAGTCCGACTTGTAGATCGGGGCGGTGCAACCCTCGATGTAGTGGACGTAGCTGTCTTCGTCAGCGATGATGAGCGTGCGCTCGAACTGGCCCATGTTCTCCGTGTTGATACGGAAGTAGGCCTGGAGCGGGATCTCGACGTGCACGCCCTTCGGGACGTAGACGAACGACCCGCCCGACCATACGGCGGTGTTCAGCGCGGCGAACTTGTTGTCGCCCGACGGGATGACGGTGCCGAAGTACTCCTTGAAGATCTCCGGGTGCTCCTTGAGCGCGGTGTCCGTGTCAAGGAAGAGCACGCCCTGCTCCTCGAGATCCTCACGGATCTGGTGGTAGACGACCTCCGACTCGTACTGCGCTGCGACGCCCGCGACGAGGCGCTGACGCTCAGCCTCGGGGATGCCGAGACGTTCGTAGGTCTCCTTGATTTCGTCGGGCAGCTCTTCCCAGGTTGTCGCCTGCTTCTCGGTCGAGCGGACGAAGTACTTGATGTTGTCGAAGTCGATCTCAGTGAGGTCTGCACCCCATGTGGGCATCGGCTTGCGATCAAAGATTTGCAGCGCTTTCAGACGGCGTTCGAGCATCCACTCGGGCTCGTTTTTCAGCGCCGAGATGTTGCGAACCACCTCTTCACTCAGTCCACGCTTCGCCGTTTCGCCGGCCTCGTCGCTGTCGTGCCAGCCGAACTCGTATTGGCCAAGGCCTTCGAGCTCGGGGCGGTCGATCAGTACCTCAGGCATGATCTCTCCCTCTCTCATTTCGCGCTACCGAGAACCAAGTCCCCAAGTGCTCTCGGATGGTTCCCTGCGATGGTGCAGTAGTCTGGGCGTCGGACAAACGAGACGAGCTGACGAATCGTCAGACGTTTCACATAGCCGCACTAAACCACAGCTTCTAAGTCTACAGGCTTTCGCATGAAAACGGGCGAGACTGGCGTGTTTCACTGGGAGCTTAAAAGTTAAGGAGACCCCGTGTCAGGCGCAACCAGCGTGACCGTCACCCGTCCCGCTCGCACCCAGCTGCCACGATTCCTGCCCTTCGCTGCTTGGGCTTCATTTGTGCTCAACGTGCTCATCATTGGAACTGGCGGAGCCGTTCGGCTCACCGGCTCCGGTCTGGGCTGTAGCGAGTGGCCCCTCTGCACCCCCGGTTCGCTCGTTCCCACGGAGGAGCTGACCTACCACGCGCTCATTGAGTTCGGGAACCGGACTATCAGCGGCCCCCTCTTGCTTGCGGGGCTTGCCGTCGTGATTCTCACTTGGCGTATCCGCGCGGAACGCAAGGACCTGTTCGTGCTGTCGTGGCTCGTCCTAAGCCTTGTGATCGTGCAGGCTGTGGTTGGCGGCTTCATCGTGTGGGAGGAGCTCGCTGCGGTTCTCGTTGGCTTCCACTACACGGTGTCACTGATCATCGTGTGCATCGCTGCCGCATACCTTGCACGCATGTATGAAGTGGGCGGAACCCGCGAGCGCGCGGTTCCCGCGGGCTTCGCGATCCTCACGCACGTCACCACCCTCGCGATGGCTGTCGTGATCATCATGGGGGTCATCACTACCGCGAATGGCCCGCACTCGGGCGACGAGAACGTGGTGCGAAACGGCTTTGACGCGACATTCCTGAGCCACCTGCACTCGGTGCCTGGCTATGTGACACTGGCGCTCGTGGTCGCGCTTGTCGCCTGGGCGTACTCGAAGAAGCTCCGTCCGCTCAGCTGGACGCTCACGCTGCTTGCAGCGCTTGTCGTGCAGATCCTGGTTGGGGTCTACCAGGCTCGCACTGGGCTTCCGCCAGTCTTCGTTGGGATCCACATGGTGCTCGCGGCGCTCACCGCTGCCACCATGACCGTGACGGTGCTGCGCCTCAAGCGCCCCGTTGCCGAAGGGGCTGTCGCAGAGTAGGCGCCAACCCCGGCACTCTTGCGGTTCCCCGCACGGCAGGCGCCGGCAACAACACATCAACCTCTCGAGCACACATCTTGAAACGTTCACCCAAGATGTGGCCGCGAGAGGTTGATGTGTTCTCGGCCCGCGGGAGCGGGACCAGAGGGGAAACGCGCGGCTAGAACGGGAGCAGCGGGTCGACAGCGATAAGGATCGACAGCACTGACAAGTAGGCGATCGACCCGTGGAACACGCGCATCGGCTTGCCCTCCAGGCCGCGAATTGCGCTTGAGTACAGGCTGTGCGCCTCAACAATGAAGTACCCGCCAACGATAAGCGCTCCAATCGAGTACGTCCACCCCATCTCGGCCGCCGGAATGAGGAGCAGGCTGGACACGACTGTCGCCCAGGCATACAAGATCACCTGCAGGCCGACGGTGGTGCGCCCCCGAACCACCCCAAGCATCGGCACCCCTGCCTCCGCGTAGTCGTCGCGGTAGCGCATTGACAGTGGCCAGTAATGCGCTGGGGTCCAAAGGAAAATGACGAGGAAGAAGATCCACGCCGGCCAGTCGAGCGAGCCAGTCACTGCGGCCCAGCCGATGAGCACCGGGAAACACCCCGCGATGCCGCCCCAGATGATGTTCTGCTCGCTGTGCCGCTTGAGCACCAGCGTGTAGATCACGACGTAGAAGAAGATCGCCGCGACCGAGAGCGCTGCAGCAAGCCAGTTCGTCGTGAGATAGAGCCACCCGACAGACAACACGCCGAGCACCCACGCGAACACGAGCGCCCCACGGTCTGAGATCTCGCCGGTCACGAGGGGTCGCCCCTGGGTGCGTTTCATCTTGCGATCCATGTCGCGGTCGATGTAGCAGTTAAAGGCCCCGGCTGAGCCTGCGCTCATCGCACCACCCACGAGCGTCGCGATGACGAGCCACAGATTGGGAAGGCCGCGCTCGGCGAGGATCATCGCCGGAACTGTCACGACGAGCAGGAGTTCCATCACACGCGGCTTTGTCAGCGACACGTACGCCTTCACCGTGCGAGAGAACGAGCGCCCCTGGCGCTGGTCCGAAGCCTGAGCAGGAGGAGAAATCTTCGTAGACATCGGGGCCATAGTACCTGGGCTATCGGTAGGATTGATGAGAGTGCGCGCTTGGCGCATGTGCGGCGCCACGAGGCGCACAGGATTGGTTGCGGGAAAGGCAGGCCATTGGCTAACGGACTTGAGTGGACAGAGCTCGACGATCGCGCAGTAGACACCGCGCGGGTGCTCGCGGCGGACGCCGTTGAGAAGGTTGGGAACGGCCACCCGGGGACGGCGATCAGCCTCGCCCCCGTCGCGTACCTCCTGCACCAGAAGGTCATGCGGCACGACCCGAGCGACGCGAAGTGGATCGGTCGCGATCGGTTCATCCTCTCGGTCGGACACTCGTCGCTCACTCAGTACGTGCAGCTCTACCTCGGTGGCTACGGACTCGAGCTTGACGACCTCAAGGCACTCCGCACGTGGGGCTCAAAGACTCCCGGCCACCCCGAGTACGGGCACACCGACGGCGTCGAGATCACCACCGGTCCCCTCGGGCAGGGCCTCGCGTCTGCCGTCGGCTTTGCGTACGCAGCGCGCTACGAGCGGGGCCTGTTCGACCCCGAGGCCGCGCCCGGGACGAGCCCGTTCGACCACAACATCTACGTCATCGCCGGCGACGGTGATCTCCAGGAGGGCGTCACCGCCGAAGCCTCCTCGCTCGCGGGCCACCAGGAGCTCGGCAATCTCATTGCGATCTATGACTCGAACCAGATCTCGATCGAGGACGACACCGACATCTCCTTCTCCGAGGACGTCGCGATGCGCTACGAGTCCTACGGCTGGCAGGTCATCGAGGTCGACTGGAAGAAGACAGGCAACTACGTCGAGGACGTCGCTGAACTGAACGATGCTCTCGAGGCCGCGAAGGCAGAGACGACGAAGCCGTCGCTCATCATCCTGAAAACCATCATTGGCTGGCCCTCCCCCGGTAAGCAGAACACCGGTGGCATCCACGGCGCCAAGCTTGGGGCGGAGGAACTCGCCGGTTTGAAGACCGCGCTCGGCTTCGATCCTGCGGAGCACTTCGCCGTCGCGCCCGAGGTCATCGAGCATTCTCGGAAGGCAGTCGAGCGCGGCGCCGCCAGACGCAACACCTGGCAGGAGTCGTTCGACGCCTGGGCCGCGAAAAACCCTGAGCGCAAGGCGCTGTTCGACCGCATTGAGGCTCAGGAGCTGCCCGAGGGCGCGCTCGAGGCCCTCCCGACGTTCGAGCCCGGCGAGTCCGTCGCGACCCGCTCGGCGAGCGGCAAGGTTCTCGCGGCCCTCGGCCCGATTATGCCCGAGCTGTGGGGCGGTTCGGCAGACCTCGCTGGTTCGAACAACACGACGATCCCGGGTGTGCCGTCCTTCGTCCCCGCGAGCCACTCGACGAGCACCTGGTCCGGTGACAAGTACGGGCGCGTCCTGCACTTCGGTATCCGTGAGCACGCGATGGGCTCGATCCTCAACGGCATCCAGCTGCACGGCAAGACCCGCAGCTACGGCGGCACCTTCCTCATCTTCAGCGACTACATGCGCCCGGCCGTTCGCCTAGCGGCGCTGATGAACGTGCCGAGCATCTTCGTCTGGACGCACGACTCGATCGCCCTTGGCGAGGACGGTCCCACGCACCAGCCGATCGAGCAGCTCGCGACGCTCCGCGCGATCCCGAACCTCACGATGGTTCGCCCTGCGGATGCGAATGAGGTCTCGATCGCGTGGCACGAGATCCTCACCCGCCATGCGGGCCCGACGGGCATCGCTCTCACTCGGCAGAACGTCCCCGTGCTCCCCCGCGGCGGCGAGTTCGCGTCGCACGAGGATGCGGCGGCAGGAGTTCGCCGCGGCGCGTACGTGCTTGCTGACAGCGCGACGGGATCGCTCGACGTGATCCTCATCGCGACTGGCTCCGAGGTGCAGCTCGCCGTCGAGGCGCGCGAGCAGCTTGCGGCCGAAGGTATCGGCGCGCGCGTCGTCTCCGCGCCGTCGCTGGAGTGGTTCGCCGAGCAGACCGACGAGTACCGCGAGAGCGTGCTGCCCGCAGCAGTGACCGCCAGGGTGAGTGTCGAGGCAGGGCTCTCGCTCGGCTGGGAGCGCTACGTCGGCGACCGCGGCCGCTCGGTCTCGATCGAGCACTTTGGCGCTTCGGCGGACTACGTCACGCTGTTCGAGAAGTTCGGAATCACGACGGATGCAGTCGTGGCAGCCGCGCGCGAGTCACTCGCGAACTAGCCCCACAGACAGCATCGAAGGAGCACCCATGAGCAACGAGCGCACTCAGGCACTCAGCAACGTCGGCGTGAGCATTTGGCTCGACGACCTGTCCCGCACACGCATCGAGAGCGGCCAGCTGGCCGAACTCGCCGAGACAGTAAACGTAGTCGGCGTAACAACGAACCCGACGATCTTTCAGAACGCGATTGGTTCGGGCGTCGGCTACGCCGACCGCATTTCTGAGAGCGCGAAGAGTGGACTCGACGCCGCCGCAACGATCACCGAGCTGACGACCGCCGACGTTCGCGACGCCTGCGACATCTTCGCTGGCGTGTTCGCAGCGACTGGCGGCCGGGATGGGCGCGTGTCGATCGAGGTTGAGCCCGGTCTTGCCCGAGACACCGCAGGCACGGTCGCGCAGGCCAAAGAACTGTGGGCGAAGGTCGACCGCGAGAACGCGATGATCAAGATCCCCGCGACCGTCGAGGGACTCGAAGCGATCTCCGAGGTCATCGGAATGGGCATCAGCGTCAACGTGACGCTCATCTTCAGCCTCGAGCGCTACCGCCAGGTTATCAACGCGTACCTCGTCGGCCTCGAGCGTGCGCGCGCTGCAGGCATCGATATCTCGAAGATCCACTCGGTCGCATCGTTCTTCGTTTCTCGAGTCGACTCAGAGGTTGACGCGCGTCTCGAGGCCGTCGGCACCGATGAAGCTCGCGCGCTCAAGGGCCAGGCTGGCGTTGCGAACGCTCGCCTCGCGTACGAAGTGTTCGAGCAGTCGTTTGCGAGCGATCGCGCGAAAATGCTCCTCGAGCTCGGCGCGAACGCGCAGCGTCCGCTGTGGGCATCGACGGGTGTGAAGGATCCGAACCTCCCCGACACGCTCTACGTCACCGAGCTTGCAGCGCCGAATACGGTGAACACGATGCCCGAGGCGACGCTGAACGCCCTCGCAGACCACGGCGAGGTGCAGGGTGACCGCGTGAGCGGCACCTATGGCGAAGCCAACCAGGTGCTGAACCTCATCGACGGCCAGGGCGTCGACTATGTCGATGTCACTGACAAGCTCGAGGTCGAGGGCCTCTCGAAGTTTGACGCCTCTTGGGATGATCTTGTCGAGACAGTGACGGGCGCTCTGAGGGCGGCTCAGTGACACTTTCGCTCACCGGAGTGAGTCGGGACGACGCATTTTCGCGAAGCCTCGACTCGCTCCTCGACGCACGCTTCGCCACTCGTCTCTTCGCGCAGGACGCGACGCTCTGGGGTGACGCCGCCGCCGCGGAGGCCGCGACGAGGCTTGGCTGGACGGACTTTGAAGCGAACGCCGCCCAAGTGATCGAACAGACACAGGAGATCGCCGGGCAGTTTGCTGCAGAAGGCGTCGATACCTTCCTGTTGTGCGGCATGGGCGGGTCGAGCCTAGCCCCGCTCATGATCGCCCCCGATCTCGCCGTGCTCGATTCGACGCACCCAGATGCGGTCAGGCGCGCGCTCGAGAGTGACCTTTCGCGCACGGCGGTGATCGTGAGCTCGAAGTCAGGCGGAACAGTTGAGACTGTCAGCCAGATGCACGCCTTTGAAGCCGCGTTCGCGGGAGCGGGGATCGACCCGAACGACAGGATCGTGATCGTCACCGATCCTGGTTCTACGCTTGCTACTGACGCCGCCGAAACAGGCAAGCGCATTGTGTTCGCCGACCCAAACGTCGGCGGTCGATTCTCGGTGTTTACCGCGTTCGGCATTGTGCCCTCGATGCTTGCCGGCGCTGATATGGCAGAGCTCGTCGCCGCAGGCGCCCACTCGCGCGACGTGCTCAGTGCTGACAGTTCGGGAAACCCCGCCCTCGTGCTTGCTGCGGCGCTCGCCTCGGGCGTGCCACAACGCTTTGTTGCTGAGTTGCAGTCTGACGACTCACTCCCTGCCGAGTTCGGATTGTGGATCGAGCAGCTTGTCGCGGAGTCGACAGGTAAACAGGGCACGGGGGTCTTCCCCATCGCACTGCCGGCAGGCGCGACAGCGAGCGGCGCAGCAACTGCAACACTCGTGCGACTGTCAGCGATTCAGGGAGCCGAAACTCCTGGAATCGGCATCCAAGGCTCGCTTGGCGAGCAGCTGCTGCTCTGGCAGGTCGCGACTGCCGCGATGGGTTTCCTGCTTGGCGTCGACCCATTTAATCAGCCTGACGTCGAAGCCGCGAAGATTGCGACGCGGGAGTCGCTTGGTGAGCCTCCCGAACCAGTCGCTGAAGAGCCCTCTCCAGCCGAGACTCACGCTCGGCTGCGTTCGCTCGTTCGTCGTGACGGCTACGTTGGCCTCCAGGCGTACGTCGACCCGAGCGATTCGGCGGTTGCTGAACTTCTCGTGACTCTTCGCCAGGCGCTTGTCGGCGAATTGGGTGTGCCAGTCGCGCTTGGGTACGGGCCTCGCTACCTACACTCCACTGGTCAGTTCCACAAGGGTGGTCCAGGCTGCGGCGTGTTCTTGCAGATCATTCAGACTGGAGCCCGAGAGGTCGCGATCCCCGGCGAAGATTCGGGGTTCGGTGCGCTGTTTGGCGCGCAAGCCCGTGGAGACGCCTCGGTGCTTCGGGCCCGTGGTCGCGGCGTGCTCTCCGTCGAGACGAGCGACCCGGCAGGGTTCCTCCGCGATTTCATCGCGTCGATCTAGTAACTCGGCTCTGCGCAGTGTGAGGTTGTGGTCGGCCGGTCTCGGCGGCCACAACCTCACACTGCGTTATGTATCGAGGGTTCGTTCGGCCGCGTAGGCCTGGAACCAGCGAAGCGCCTCCGGCTGGTCGGTTGAATCAATCGATCCGATCGCTGCTGGGTCTGCGCCGAGCAGAATCCGTTTGATCGGCACCTCCATCTTCTTCCCCGTCCGTGTGCGTGGCACCGTCGGGGTGAGAATGACCTCATCTGGGACGTGCTGCTTCGACGCGCGGCTTGCGACGGCGTCTCTGATTCGCTGCTGCGAGACACCGTCCTGCCACGACTCAGACGGGACGACGAAGATCGGCATCCAGTACCCGCCGTCCGCTGTATCGATACCGATGACGAGTGAGTCCAACACGTCTGGAAGCTCTTCAACGGCCGCGTAGATCTCGGCGCTTCCCAACCTGATCCCTCGCCGGTTGAGCGTTGCGTCGGACCTGCCGTGCATAACGACCGTGCCGCGCGACGTGACTGTTGCCCAGTCCCCCTGCCTCCACACTCCAGGGTACGTTGAGAAGTAGGCGTCGTGGTACCTGCTGCCGTCTGGGTCACCCCAGAATCGCAATGGCATTGAAGGGAGCGGGCGCGTGATGACCATTTCACCCTCCTCATCAATGAGCGGACTGCCTGCGTCGTCCCACACCTCCAGGGCGACTCCGAGCGTGCGAGCGGAGATCTCGCCGTCCCAGACGGGGGTGATTGGGGACCCTCCAACAAACCCCCCGACAATGTCGGTGCCGCCGCTCACGGAGTTCACCGGCACGCGGTCTCCGAACACGCTGCGAACCCACTGGTTCGCGGCAGCTGGAAGCGGCGAGCCCGTGCTCGAGATGAGGCGAAGTTCAGCGCACTCGGGAACATCGATGCCCGCAGCCGCCGACGCGAGAATCTGGCCGGGGCTCGTGCCGAAGACGTTCACGCCGTGCCTGTCGACGACCTGCCAGAGCTTCTCAGGGCCGGGGTAGATCGGGTCGCCAACGTAGAGTACCGCCGTCGCCCCGAAGAGCAGACTGCTCACCTGGATGTTCCACATCATCCAATTCGGCGTCGTGTACCAGAAGAATGTCTCGCCTGCTGTGAGGTCTGACTGGAGCGCGAGCGACTTGAGCTGCTCAAGGAGTACTCCCCCGTGCCCGTGCACGATGCCCTTGGGCTTGCCCGTTGTGCCCGAGGTGAACAGCACCCAGAGCGGGTGTGCGAACGGGACGGGGTCAGGCGAGAATTCCGGCTGGCCGCCCGCGGCGATCGCGTCGGCCCATGTCGTTGCGCCATCGACCCCTGCCGCACCCGAGAGGGTCGGCACTGAGACCGTATGCTCAACAGAGGGCATGAGGCGCAGCAGTCCGGTCGCCTCAGCCGAGCGGTCGAACTCTGCGCCGCGAAACACGTAACCGGTGCCACTCACGAGCACCTTCGCGTCGAGCTGCCCGAGGCGATCCGCCGCCGCAGGCGCGTTGTAGTCAATACCAGTCTGTGACCAGATCGCTCCGATGCTCGCGGTCGCGTAGAAGGCGACGACGCCCTCATAGCAGTTCGGGAGATAGCCGACGACGCGGTCTTCGCGGCCGACCCCAACACTCCGAAGATATGCAGCAAATGCGGCAACGTCGCCTCGGAGGGCTTCGTACGTATGCGACTCAATCCGGCCGTCCTCGTACTCGACGATGATGGCCGGCTGGGATGGCTCGCCAATCCGCAGACGATCCGCGAAGTTCAGGGTCGCTCCCGGAAACCACACCGCGTCGCGGATCCCAGTCCCGGCGAGGACAGCGCGCGGCTGGTCGACGAAGCCGGCGCCGAGGAACTCGGCGACCCCGCCCCAGAACGCTGCTGGCTCTGCAACTGACCAGGCCTGAAGCATGCCGTAGTCACCCACAGCCGCGGGATCCAAGCCCCGGTTCTCGACGAACCATCTCGTGATCTCAGTGATTGTTGCAGTTTCGATTGCTTCGGCGGTTGGGCTCCATTGGGGGTGCGTCATTGCTACCTTTTCATTCGCGAACTACTGTGTCCCCTCATCCTAGGACACGTTCGGTGATGAGGCTCCGAACGCGAAAACGAGTGACCCCCGATCCATGTGGATCAGGGGTCACGCGTCACAGTATGCTGCGGAGGCTAGGCGGTGAGCTTCGCAGTACCGCGGCGCTGGCGGAGCTTCAGCAGGGCGGCCTCAAGCAACTCCTCTGCTTCCTCAGGCGTCCGGCGCTCCTTCACGTATGCGAGGTGCGTCTTGTATGGCTCGTTCTTTGCGAGCTCAGGTGGGTTGCTCTGATCCTGTCCAGCGGGGAGCCCCGTTGACGGCGAGTCAATCTGCTCAGGAATGTCCTCGTCGGACACGTCTGCCGCGAAGTAGCGGACAGTCTCGTTGCCGAGCGCGTCCCAATACGAGACCTTCTTACGTTCTGCGCGCACGCCGTGATCCATCTCGCCCATTGGGCCGGATCCGACGCGCGCACCGCGAATGGCGTTACTGCCTGCCACGGGTGACCTGCTTTCGAAAAATGCTAGATAAGCGTGAACCGATCGACGAGGCCGAGCCCGACGATCGAGAAAAACCACACGAGTGACACGATCACTGTGAGGCGGTTGAGGTTGCGCTCTGCGACACCCGACGACCCAAGACTTGAAGTCACGCCGCCACCGAACATGTCGGAGAGCCCGCCGCCGCGCCCCTTATGGAGCAGCACGAACAGGATGAGCAGCAGGCTCGTGAGGACGAGCAGCGAGATCAGAGCGATCTTCAGTACGAGCAAAATAGGTGCCTTTCGCAGCGAGGCGCAATAAGTCAGCCTCCAGTATACCCCGCGCCCGAGAAATGGGCGGAAGCGGGAAGGAAGTGTCTGTCGTGCGGTGTTAGACGGTGACGTGCTTCGTGAACTGCGCGATCCGGCTGAACTCGTCAACCTTCAGGCTCGCGCCTCCAACAAGTGCACCGTCAAGGTTTGGCTGCTTGAGGTACGAGGCCACGTTCTGACTTGCGACAGACCCACCGTAGAGCACGCGTGTGGAGTCAGCCACTGCATCCCCACGCTCGGCGCGCAGAACATCGCGGAGGGCCTTGCCAACCTCTTCAGCCTGTGCGGGAGTCGCCGGGTCACCGCTGCCGATGGCCCAAACGGGCTCGTACGCGACAACGATCTCTGCGCCTGAGGGAAGCTGGGCGAGCGCCGCCTGGAGCTGCTGCACGGGGATCGCCGCGGCGCCGTGCGCCTCGAGATCCTCCGCAGTCTCACCGACGCAAATGACTGGAACCATTCCCGCTTCAACGGCGGCGCGGGCCTTCAAACCGACTGTCTCGTCGGACTCGCCGTGGCCACCGCGACGCTCGGAGTGTCCGACGATGATGTAGCGCACGTCGAGCTTTGAGAGCATTGCAGCGGAGACGTCACCCGTGTAAGCACCGGCTGCGTGGGGCGAGACATCTTGCGCGCCGAGCGCAACCGCAAGCTTGTCGGCCGTCAGGAGCGTCTGCACAGATCGGAGGTCGGTGAACGGCGGGAACACAGCGACCTCAACCTCTCCGTAGTTGTGCTGCGCATCCTTCAGGCTCCACGCGAGCTTCTGAACGAACGCGATCGCCTGCAGGTGATCAAAGTTCATCTTCCAGTTGCCGGCGATAAGCGGCGTGCGCTTCACGGGCGGCGCAGGCTGCACGGGCGCGTCTGTCGCGGGTGCGTCGTTCATGCGAGGACCTCCAGTCCGGGCAAAGCTTTGCCCTCGAGAAATTCGAGGCTCGCACCGCCACCAGTCGAAATGTGACCGAAGGCATCGTCGGCGAAGCCGAGCGCGCGAACCGCGGCGGCGGAATCGCCACCGCCAACTACAGTAAAGCCAGAGGTTTCAGTGAGCGCACGCGCAACCGTCCGGGTACCTTCGGCGAATGCTTCCATCTCGAAGACGCCCATAGGCCCATTCCAGAACACAGTTGCCGACGCCTCGATAACCTCAGCGAACGCTGCAGCGGACTCCGGGCCGATGTCGAGTCCGAGGCCGGAAGCACCGAACGAACTCGATTCGATCGCGTCTGCGGGAACCACTTCGTGAGCCGCGTCAGCGGCGAACCGCTCCGCGACAACGATGTCAGTGGGAAGCACGATCTTGACGCCCCGTGCGGCTGCCTGGTCAAGGTATCCGCGGACGGTGTCGAGTTGATCCTCCTCAAGCAGGCTCGCGCCAACGGGGTGCCCCTGCGCAGCGAGGAACGTGAAGACCATCCCGCCGCCGATGAGGAGCGTATCGACACGTTCGATGAGGTGTGCGATCACGCCAAGCTTGTCGGACACCTTCGAACCGCCGAGCACGACGGCGTAAGGTCGCTCTGCCTTGCCCGTGAGACGCTCAAGCACCTCGAGTTCGGCCGCCACGAGGCGGCCAGCGGCGCTCGGCAGAAGCTTCGCGAGGTCGTAGACGCTCGCCTGCTTGCGGTGCACAACACCGAAGCCGTCTGACACGAAGGCATCACCGAGTTCCGCGAGCTGGGCCGCGAATGCTCCGCGGGCCTCGTCGTCCTTGCTCGTCTCCCCCGGATTGAAGCGGAGGTTTTCGAGGAGCACAACGTCGCCGTCGGAGAGCGCGGCGACGGCGGCGCTGGCGGCTTCGCCGACGGTCTCGTCGACGAAGCCGACCTCTGTGCCGAGCAATTCAGCCATGCGCTCGGCCACCGGCCGCAGCGAGTAGCGCTCATCGGGAGCGCCCTCGGGGCGGCCAAGGTGGCTAATCAGCACGATTCGCGCTCCGGCCTCTCGCAGTTCACGAATCGTGCTAAGCGAGGCGCGGATCCGCCCGTCGTCGGTGATGCTCTTCGCGCCGTGCTCGTCAGTGGCGAGCGGCACGTTGAGGTCACAGCGGACAATTACTGTTTTCGAGCCCAACGGGCCGAGCGAATCGAGGGTGCGCATGGTTCCTTCGTGGTGAGCTGAACTAGATCAGGCCGGGCGTCTGGCTGCGCGCGGTCTCAAAGCGCTTCGCGACGTCCTGCCAGTTTGCGATGTTCCAGAACGCCTTCACGTAGTCAGCGCGGACGTTCAGGTAATCAAGGTAGTACGCGTGCTCCCAGCAGTCGAGCATCAAGAGCGGCACCGTGCCGGCGGGCAGGTTACCCTGCTGGTCGAACATCTGCACAATGTTCGCGCGCTGGCCGAGGGTATCCCAGGCGAGCACTGCCCAGCCCGAGCCCTGCACGCCCATGGCTGTCGCGGTGAAGTGTGCCTGGAACTTCTCGAAGTCACCGAAGAACTCGTCGATCGCCGACGCGAGTTCGCCCTCGGGACGGCCGCCGCCCTCGGGCGACATGTTGTTCCAGAAGATCGTGTGGTTCACGTGGCCGCCCACGTTGAATGCGAGATCCTTCTCGAGCTTGTTCACCGGCGCGAGATTTCCAGACTCGCGGGCCTCGGCCAGCTGCTCGAGCGCCGTATTTGCGCCGGTGACGTACGCCTGGTGGTGCTTGTCGTGGTGCAACTGCATGATCTTGCCGCTGATGTGCGGCTCGAGGGCAGCGTAATCGTAAGGAAGTTCAGGGAGTGAGTATGCGGTCATGGCAGCTCCTTTTCTGTTGAGTGCTTCTGATAGGCAGTCTATTGCGGGAACACACGTCGAAACGAGTGTTCGCTGCGAGCTAGATCAGACGAGTTCCTCAGGAACGCTCGCCTCGGTCCCCGGGATTCCCTGGTCCTCGGCAGCCTTGTCGGCCATCGCGAGCAGGCGCCGGATCCGACCAGCAATAGCGTCTTTTGTGAGGGGCGGATCGGCACGGGCCCCGAGCTCATCGAGGCTCGCTTCGCGGTGAGTGAGGCGCAGCTGACCCGCGTACCCGAGATGATCGGGAACATCGGAGCCAAGGATCTCAAGCGCACGCTCAACGCGAGCGCACGCAGCGACGGACGCCTCAGCAGAGCGGCGCAGGTTTGCATCGTCGAAGTTCACGAGCCGGTTGGCTGTCGCACGGGTCTCACGAGCTTTTCGGAGGTTGTCCCATGCCTCACGGCACTGCTCGGCTCCCATCACTCCGAGGAGTGTGCCGATCGCTTCTCCGTCCCTGACAAGCAGCTTCGATACGCCGCGGATGTCGCGACTCTTCGCGTCCACACCGATCCTGCTCGCGGCACCAACGAGCGCCATGGCTGTCTCGCTGCTCGGGCACACAACCTCAAGGCTGACTGTGCGGCCGGGAGGGGTGATCTTTCCGCGAGCAAGGAAGGCTCCGCGTAGGGCAGCGGCGAGTTCTTTCGAGTCGCCGGTTGTCACGCGGTTCGGGAGGCCGCGGATCGGCCTGCGTCGCTGATCGAGCAGTCCCAGCTGGCGGGCGAGGGTCTCGCCGTCGATAACGCGGACAAGGAACTGCGGTGCGCCTGGGCGCACACTTGTGGGGGGCAACTGTCGGGCTTCGGCGCGCACGCCGTAGAGCTCCGCAAGGTCTTTTCGCACGCGCTGAACTGTCTGCGGAGTGTGCAGCTCAGCTTCAAGGGCAATACGCCCGTTGATCGTGTGTAGGCCGCCAGACAAGCGCAGGATCGTGGCGAGTTCCGCCATTCTCTCCCCAGTCCGTTGCACGGGGAGCTTCACCAGCTCGCTCATGACATCGGCGGTACTCGGCACAGATATTCCTTTCGAAACAGGTGAATAGCAAACTAAATGACGGCGAAGCGCGCCGGCATTTACTCGCGACCGAGGTCGCGGTGGCGGAGCTGAACGCTCACGCCGGGCAGGCCGGCAAGCCGGTCTGCGAGCTCGCGGGCGACAGCCACGGAGCGGTGTTTACCGCCAGTGCACCCAATGGCGAGCGATGCGTGTCGCTTGTTTTCGCGCTGAAAGCCGGCAAAAACCGGGGTCAGCGCTGCGACGTATGCATCAATGAACTCGGTGGCACCCTCACGGCTCAGGACGTAGTCCTTCACAGCCGGATCAACACCGGTGAGTGAGCGAAGATCGGTCTCCCAGAACGGGTTCGGAATGAACCGCATGTCTGCCATGAGGTCGACGTCAGTCGGGGCCCCATACTTGAAGCCGAAGCTCATCACGGTGAGCTGCAGGCCCGCGACGTCCTCTGACGAGAACATTTCACGAGTCGCAGTGGTGAGCTGGTGCACGTTGTATCCGGAGGTATCGACAACGACGTCACTCGTCGCACGAAGCTCCTGGGAACGTTCGCGCTCAAGGCGAATGCCCTCAAGCAACCCCCCTGCCTCAACCTGGAGCGGGTGCGGCCGCCTGACGCTCTCGTAACGGCGCACGAGAATATCGTCGGCAGCATCGAGGAAGACGACGCGAACTGTCGCTGTGTGGCGCAGCTCGTTCACCGTCTCTTGGATATCGGCGAAGAGATCCCGACCGCGAACATCGACAACAGCCGCGATGCGCGGAAGCGCCCCGCCTGACTTGTCGGCCATGTCTGCGAGGGTCTTGACCATCGAGAGCGGCAGGTTGTCAACGACATACCAGCCGAGGTCCTCGAGGGTGTTCGCGACGGTGCTTCGGCCAGCACCGGACATGCCGGTGACGATCAGGATCTCCTGACCTGTTGAGACCTCATTCATCCGCACCCTCCTCAAGCTCCGTGTCTGTCTGCGCATCGTCAATCTTAGCGTCAGGCGCGCTCTTGCGGAGTCGGGTAAGGTGGCTGAGAATCTGTTCGGCCGTGCGTTCCCCAATGCCAGGCACTGCCGCGAGCTCCGCGACCGAGGCGGCCCTCAGGCGGGTCGCAGAACCGAAGTGCCGAAGGAGCTGTTGCACACGCTTCGGCCCGAGTCCAGGTACGTCCGCGAGCTGCGAGGCAATGGCCTCGCTGCGACGTTGTCGTTGGAATGTGATCGCAAACCTGTGTGCCTCATCGCGGGCGCGTTGTACGAGAAATAGGGCTTCGCTCGTGCGCGGAAGCACCACAGGAAAGGGATCCTCTGGCAACCACAGCTCTTCAAGCCGCTTTGCGATGCCGCACAGCGCGACGTCGGTGATGCCTGCCTCCATCAACGCCCGGTGCGCGGCCTTCACCTGCGGTTCGCCGCCATCGACGATGAGGAGCTGCGGGCGGGCGCGATACGCGCCGGATGGAAGCTCACCTGACTCACGAGCAAGGTTCAACTGAGCCGCCCTGCGTGACACGACCTGGTAGATCGAATCAGTATCGTCAGTCGTCTCTTCGATCCTGTATTTTCGGTACTCGCTCTTTGCGGGAAGCCCGTCTTCGAACACCACGAGTGAGGCGACAACGCCGGTCCCCTGCAAATGGGAGACGTCGATGCACTCGATTCTGAGTGGAGCCTCGCTGAGGCCCAAGGCCTGCTGCAGTTCGGCAAGTGCGTCGGTGCGTGACGTGATGTCAGCGGCACGCTTGAGCTTGTAACGCATGAGATTCTCGCCAGCATTCAACGTCGCCCGGTCCATGAGCTGGGCTTTGTCGCCGCGCTCGGGAGTGCGAATGTGCACCTTTCCCTTGCGCGGGCGGAGCTTGGCGAGGGTCTCTTCGAGCGAGGCGAGCCCGTCTGGCAGCTGCGGTACGAGGATCTCCGGGGGTGGCTCATGCCCGCCCTCGTACGCAGTCTGCAGCACTTGCTCGAGCAGCCGCCCGGGCGAGTCGTCGAGCTCCACGTCAACAATCCAGCTGCGCTCGCCACGCACGCGACCACCCCGGATGATGAACTGGTGAAGCGCGGCAGAGAGGTCATCGGTGCAGAGACCGAACGCGTCGACATCTACCTCGTGACCGAGCACAATGGCGTTCTTCTCCATCACGTGCTCGACCGCCGCGACCTGATCGCGAAGCCTCGCCGCGTCTTCGTAACGTTGCTCGGCGGCCGCGTCTTTCATGCCGCGCTGCAGCTTTCTGAACTGCGACTGATAATTGCCTCCGAGGAACGACACCAGCGCGCCCACGCGCTCGCGATGCTCGTCAACTGTCACAGTGAAGGAGCACGGACCCGCGCACCGCCCGATCTGGCCCGCGAGGCACGGCTTGCCGCTCGCCATCGCACGCTTGTAATCGGCGTCGTTGCACGTACGAATTGGAAAGGCCTGCTGCAACAGAGCAGCGGTCTCCCTGATTGCCCACACCTTCGGGTAGGGCCCGAAATATCTCGCACCCTTGATGCGTTCGTTTCGGGTAATAATCAGCCGTGGGGCTTCCTCCCCCAGCGTCACAGCAAGGTAGGGGTACGTTTTGTCGTCCTTGAACTGCACGTTGAACGGAGGCTTGTACTCAGTGATCCAGGTGTGCTCGAGGACGAGCGACTCGGTGTCACTTGCAACGACAGTCCAGTCGACATTTGCGGCCAGCGACAGCATGCGGCGGGTGCGCGGCATGAGCGAATGCATCGGCTGAAAGTAGTTCGCAAGCCGAGCCCTGAGGTTCTTCGCCTTGCCGATGTACAGTACGCGGCCCTGGCGGTCTGAAAAGCGGTACACCCCAGGGCTCGTAGGGATCTCTCCCGACGCGGGCTTGAACGCGTCGCGGGGGTCAGCAGGTTCACCTGCTAAATTGCCCCCGCGACGCGGGTCAGTTGTCACGCCGCCGCCCTCACGAGACGACCGTAGCCGCGGCGGCCTTCTGTACTGAAGACTTCTTTGCTGAAGACTTCTTTGCTGAGGGCTTCTTTGCTGAGGCCTTTTTGGTAGCTACGGGTGCCGCAGGCGCCACCGCGAGCGCCTTCCGTGCCGTTCGCGCGACGGGAGCCTTCTCAAGCGCCTCGGCAAGGAACACGCCCGTGTGGCTCTCTGAGTGCTGCGCGACCTGCTCCGGGGTGCCTGTGGTGAGGATCGTTCCACCGCCGGATCCGCCCTCTGGGCCGAGGTCAATCACCCAGTCCGCACTGCGGATCACATCGAGATTGTGCTCAATCGTGATGACGGTGTTGCCCTTGTCGACAAGCCCGTTCAGTACGAGCAGGAGCTTACGCACGTCTTCGAAGTGCAGACCAGTTGTTGGCTCATCGAGCACGTAAATGCTGCGGCCGTTCGAGCGCTTCTGTAGCTCGGTTGCGAGCTTTACGCGCTGCGCCTCACCACCCGAAAGCGTTGTGGCGCTTTGGCCGAGTCGAACGTAGCCGAGGCCGACGTCGACGAGGGTCTTCATAAACCTGTGGATCGACGAGATCGGCTCAAAGAACTGTTCCGCCTCTGCGATTGGCATCTCGAGGACCTCGGCGATGTTCTTGCCCTTGTAACGAACCTGCAGCGTCTCTCGGTTGTATCGGTTGCCGCCGCACACCTCACAGGCGACGTAGACATCGGGGAGGAAGTTCATCTCGATCTTCAGCGTTCCATCGCCCGAGCATGCCTCGCACCGGCCGCCCTTGACGTTGAAGCTGAAGCGGCCGGGCAGGTAGCCGCGAGTCTTCGCTTCGGGGGTGTCTGCAAACAGGTTACGGATCTTGTCAAAGACGCCAGTGTACGTCGCGGGGTTCGAGCGCGGCGTGCGACCGATCGGTGCCTGGTCGACATGAACCACTTTGTCGAGGTGCTCAAGACCAGTGACACGAGTGTGCTTGCCCGGGACCATGCGGGCGCCGTTCAGCTGATTTGCGAGCACTCGGTAGAGGACGTCGTTCACAAGCGTCGACTTACCGCTGCCTGAGACGCCGGTGACCGCCGTCATGACGCCAAGCGGGAATGTTGCGTCGACATTCTGGAGGTTGTTCGAACGGGCGCCGACGACCTTGAGCTCGCGATTCTTGTCGAGTGGCCTGCGTGTCAGTGGCGTCTCTATGGCGCGGCGGCCAGCGAGATAGTCGCCCGTGACTGAGTTGGTGTTCGCGCGCAACTCGGGAAGCAGCCCCGAGTGGACCACGGTGCCACCCTCGACGCCGGCGCCGGGGCCAATGTCGACAAGCCAATCCGCTGCCTCAATCGTCTCCTCATCGTGCTCAACGACGATGAGCGTGTTGCCAAGGTCACGGAGCTTCACGAGCGTTTCGATAAGGCGCCTGTTGTCGCGCTGGTGCAGGCCGATTGACGGCTCATCAAGCACGTACAGCACTCCCGTAAGTCCCGAGCCAATCTGGGTCGCGAGCCGGATGCGCTGGGCCTCGCCGCCTGACAGGGTGCCTGCGGCGCGAGCGAGCGTCAAGTACCCAAGCCCAACCTCGATGAGGAAGTCGAAGCGGAGCCTGATCTCGCGAAGCACCTGAGCGGCGATCTTCGCGTCTCGTTCGCTGAGGTCGACGCTGTCAAAGAAGTGCTTGGCGTCGAGCAGACTGAACTCGCCAACACTCGCGATCGACTCGTCATCGACGGTCACCGCGAGCACTTCAGGCTTCAGTCGCTGGCCGTTGCAGACGTGGCAGGGAACTTCACGCAGAAACTCGGACCATCGCTCGCGGCGGTTGTCGCTTTCGGCCTCAGCGTACTGCCGCTCGATGAACGGGATGACACCCTCAAACCCGCTTGTGTACTTTACCTCTCTGCCGAACCGGTTCTTCCAGCGCACGTTGACCTTGAAGTCGTTGCCTCGAAGTACAGCCTCCTGCACGTCTTCGTCGAGCTCGCCCCAGGGGGTCTTCAGTGAGAAGTCGAGGTCTTTTGAGAGGCCAACGAGAAGCTTCTCGTAGTACTGGTAGAGGCTCTTGCCCTGACTCGTCCACGGAATGATCACGCCCTCGCTGATTGACAGCTCAGGGTCGCCAAGCACAAGGTCTTCGTCGACAGACATGCTGGTACCGAGCCCGGAGCACGTTGGGCACGCGCCGAAGGGGGCGTTGAACGAGAATGTCCGTGGCTCAATCTCCGTGAGTTGAACTGGGTGCTGATTCGGGCATGAGAGTTGCTCCGAGAACAGCTGCATGCGGTCATCTGCGTCTTGGTCGCGGTCAACATAGTCGATCTGCACCGTGCCGTCTGCGAGCCGAAGTGCGGTCTCCAGCGAGTCGGTGAGCCTGCCCAGCCCATCCGGAGAGGCGACGAGTCTGTCGATAACGACCGAGATATCGTGCTTGATCTGCTTCTTCAGTTTCGGTGGGTCGCTGAGCTGGATGAGCTCGCCGTCCACTATCGCGCGGGAGTATCCAGTCGCCGCGAGCTCCTGGAACAGGTCGACGAACTCGCCCTTCTTCTTTGAGACGACGGGTGCAAGCACCTGAAAGCGGGTGCGCTCCTCGAGCTGCATGAGGCGGTCGGCAATCTGCTGCACGGTCTGAGACTCGATGCGTTCGCCGCATACCGCACAGTGCGGGATACCGACCCTGGCCCAGAGCAGACGCATGTAGTCATAGATCTCAGTAATCGTGCCCACTGTCGAGCGCGGGTTGCGGTTCGTTGATTTCTGGTCAATCGACACGGCGGGGCTCAGCCCCTCGATAAAGTCGACGTCGGGCCTGTCGACCTGGCCAAGAAACTGCCTGGCGTAGGCGCTCAATGACTCGACGTAGCGACGTTGCCCTTCCGCGAAGATCGTGTCGAACGCGAGGCTCGACTTACCGCTGCCCGATAGGCCAGTAAAGACAACGAGCGAGTCCCGCGGAATCGAAAGGTCAACGTTCTTGAGGTTGTGCACCCGAGCGCCCTGGACACTGATGTGCGCGTGCGCTGCCGAGGAACGAATAGGTGTTTTGCTCTGAGAAGTCACTCCCCTAGCTTAGCGTCTCCCCGTCCCTGATTCGAACATGTGTTCTAAAAAACTTCCGTGTTCGCCGCTGGCGTCAGCCTAGAGAACAAGCTCGGAGTATGCCAGTCTTGACAGTCGAGACAAGATCATCTGATGAATGAGGTAGTGATCATGGCAGCTTCCGCATCTGGAGCACCCCCGCGCCCGGCGCGACCCCAGATAGTGCTTTCCGTCAAGGAGCGTGTGCAGCTCAGCCCGCACCTCGTGCGTATCGTCGCGCACGGGCCTGACATGGCGCAAATCGATGCGGGACCGTATACAGACGCCTACAGCAAGATGCTCTTCAGGCAGCCAGGCAGCGGCATTGAGCCGCCCTACGACCTCGACGCGCTGCGCGACGAGTTGCCACCCGAGGAGATGCCATCGACCCGCACCTATACGGTGAGGCGCGTGGATCACGGGGCAGGCGAGCTCTGGATCGACTTCGTCGTGCACGGCACCGAAGGCATCGCGGGGCCGTGGGCGGCTGCGGCCGAGCCAGGCGATCCCGTGGTGCTTCGGGGAATTGGAGGTGGGTACGCCCCCGATCCGAGCGCCGACTGGCACCTACTTGCGGGCGACGAGTCTGCGATTCCCGCGATCGCCTCGGCGCTCGAGGCGATGCCCGAAGACGCGGTAGGCGTCTGCTTCATCGAGGTCGCGGGCGAGGCCGACGTGCTCCAGCTCCGTAGCCCAGCTGGCATCACGGTGAACTGGCTGTTCCGTGGCACTGCTGCGGCGGGGACGTCGACTGTGCTTGTCGACGCCGTGCGCGAAGCCGAGTGGCTGCCCGGCCGCGTGCATGTCTTCGTGCACGGCGAACGCGGCGCGATGAAGGCGCTGCGTCCATACTTCACGGACGAGCGTGGAATTGATCGCGCAAGCCTGTCGCTCTCTCCCTATTGGGCGTATGGCCGCCGTGAGGATCGCTTCCAAGCAGAAAAGCGCGAGGCGATCGGGCAAATCTAGCGAGCTGCGGGCCGTGAGCACGCAGTACTGGTGAGTGAGCTGCATTGCCCGCTCCAGGTGCGACGTCACGAAGCAGCGCGCTCCGGGGCTGAATCAGCGTGTCGAAACGCCCATCGCATGTGGTCGCTTGTCAGGAAGTCGCCTATTCCGATCATGAGCAGGCTAAAAACGATCTGCTCGGTGATCATCCAACCTGGGTACAGCCCTGGGATTGCGGCAATCACGAGTGTCACGACTGGGAATATCTGGGCGAAGAGTCTGAGTCGCTTATAGGCCCACCGCCAGCCGAGTGATGCCCGCCAAGCGAAATAGCCGAGCGTGAGCGTCATGCCAAGCACGACTACCGTTCGCATCCACACGGCAACTGGCACTGATGAGCCGGAGCCCACGAGGATGGCAGCAGTAGCGACCGCTCCAACACCGAGCAGCAGTTCGGCGCCAAGCAGCCACCAAATCCAGCTGAACGCTCTGCGCGTCTTCGCGTGGGCGAGTTCTGCCGCAGCGATTCGTTCCCCGGCCCCGCGGCCACCGGCCAGCCTATCGATCTTCCGTAGGAGGGATTCCCAAGTCATGGCCTCAGGCTACGCGCGTTTCCCCGGGCGTCGGGTCGCAGCTAGTGAAAATCATTCAAAGGGATGACGGGGGTGCGAGCTATGCTGCGTCCATGACACTTGCATTCAACTTCATTGGTATCGTCACTAACGACCTCTCGGCGTCACTCGCGTTCTACCGCACTCTCGGCCTCGATATTCCGGAGGGGGCCGAAACGGAGGCGCATGTCGAGGTCCTGCTTGACGGAGGGATGCGTATCGGCTGGGACACACTGGAGACAATTCGAGGCTTCGACCCAGCCTACGAGCTGCCGTCAGGCAGTCACCGCGTCGCATTTGCCTTTGAGGCTGCGTCACCGGCAGAAGTCGACGAGGTGTTTGCCAAGCTCGTGGCGGGCGGGGCTCGTTCCCGAGTTGAGCCGTGGGATGCGTTTTGGGGCCAGCGCTACGCGACAGTCATGGATCCTGACGGGAACGCGATCGACCTCTATGCGCCGCTTTCAGTGAGCTAGCGGGGTTGGCGGCGTATGCACGCGCCGCCAACCCCGGCGGCTGCCTAGATGTGACCTGCAGCGTCCATGCTGCGCAACTCGCGCTTCATCTCGGAGACCTCGTCGCGAAGCCGCGCCGCGAGCTCAAACTTGAGCTCCTCTGCGGCGAGCAACATCTGCGAGGTGAGGTCGGCGATGATCTCCTCGAGCTTGTCTGCGCCCTCCGCACCGATCGCTCCCGCCCGCGACGCGGCCTTGCCCTTCGTTCGCTGCGGTGAGCCCTTCTGCGCGTGCCTGGACGTTCGGTTCGCGAGCACCTCGTCCGTATCTGCGGCCTCCCGGTTGAGTACCTCCGTGATGTCGCCGATCTTCTTGCGCAGCGGCTTCGGATCGATCCCATGCTTGGTGTTGTACTCGATCTGGATCTCGCGGCGCCGGTTCGTTTCCTCGATAGCAAGCTGCATCGACGGCGTGATTCGGTCGGCGTACATGTGTACCTCGCCCGAGACATTTCGCGCCGCGCGGCCGATCGTCTGGATGAGTGAGGTCGATGACCGGAGGAACCCCTCCTTGTCGGCATCGAGGATGGCGACAAGCGACACCTCAGGAAGGTCGAGACCCTCACGCAGCAGGTTGATGCCAACGAGCACGTCGAACACGCCGGCGCGCAACTCCGTGAGCAGCTCTACCCGTCGAAGTGTGTCGACGTCGGAGTGCAGGTAGCGCACCTGGACGCCGGCCTCTTCCATGAAGGTGGTGAGCTGCTCAGCCATTTTCTTTGTGAGCGTCGTGACGAGCACACGCTCGTCGCGCTCGACCCTGCGGCGTACCTCCTCGAGGAGATCGTCGATCTGCCCCTCCGAGGGCTTCACGACGATTTCTGGATCGACGAGCCCAGTCGGTCGGATGATCTGCTCGACCACGCCGTCGGCGAGTTCCATCTCGTACTTCCCTGGGGTCGCCGAGAGGTAAACGGTCTGGCCGACGCGTTCCTTGAACTCGCCAAACTTCAGCGGGCGGTTATCCAGCGCACTCGGGAGTCGGAACCCGTGGTCGACAAGCGTGCGCTTTCGCGACGAGTCGCCCTCATACATCGCACCAATCTGCGGCACCGTCACGTGCGACTCGTCAATGACGACAAGAAAGTCGTCAGGGAAGTAGTCAAGCAGACAGTGCGGGGCCTCCCCAGGGACGCGCCCATCCATGTGCATTGAGTAGTTCTCAATGCCAGAGCAGAAGCCGATTTGCTCCATCATCTCGAGGTCAAACGTCGTCCGCATGCGCAGACGTTGCTCCTCGACAAGCTTGTTCTGCGATTTCAGCTCGGCTGAGCGCGCTTCGAGCTCGGTCGAGATGTCAGCCATCGCACGGTTCATGACCTCGCGGCTCGCGACGTAGTGTGACCCGGGGAAGACTGACACGCTCTCGACCTGTTTCACCACGTCGCCTGTGAGTGGATGCAAATAGTACAGCGCCTCGATCTCGTCGCCGAAGAACTCGATCCTGATGGCGAGTTCCTCGTACATCGGAATGATCTCGACAGTGTCGCCCCGCACCCTGAAATTTCCGCGAACGAACTCGATATCGTTGCGCTGGTACTGCATTTGGACGAAGCGCCTGAGCAGCACATCGCGGTCGAGGCGATCCCCAACCTGCAGCGGCACCATTGCCTCGTAATACTCCTCGGGCTTGCCGAGGCCGTAGATGCACGACACTGTCGAGATGACGACGACGTCGCGACGGCTCAGCAATGAGTTTGTTGTCGAGTGGCGAAGACGTTCCACCTCGGCGTTCACCGAGGAGTCTTTCTCAATGAACGTGTCTGTTTGCGGGACGTACGCCTCGGGCTGGTAGTAGTCGTAGTAAGAAACGAAGTATTCAACAGCGTTGTTGGGCATGAGCTCACGAAACTCGTTCGCGAGCTGGGCGGCAAGTGTCTTGTTGTGGGCAAGAATGAGCGTGGGCCGTTGCACCTGTTCAATGAGCCACGCGGTGGTCGCAGACTTCCCTGTTCCGGTCGCGCCGAGGAGCACAATGTCGGTCTCACCGGCATTGATGCGGCTTGCGAGCTGCTCGATTGCTTGCGGCTGATCTCCGCTCGGCTCGTACTCACTGACGACCTCGAACGGGCGAACGCTGCGGGTTGTTTCCATGCAATCAAGCATAATCCTCAGATCGCCCTATTCGAAACTTTGTTCGCATAGGGCGATCTGAGAGTGTTGCTACGGGACGAGGACTGCGCGACCGGCGATGCGTCCGTGGTGGAGGTCGTCGAAGGCCTCGCGCGCGTTGTCGAGTGAGTACGGCACGACCTCTACCGCGATCTTGCCCGCGGCGGCGAGGGCAATGACCTCGCGCATGTCGCTTCGGGTGCCGCCGTAGGCACGCTCGATGTTCACGCCCCACGGCAGCCCGGCACCAGCTCCGGCGCGGTACTCGAATGCGCCCCCGCCGAGGCCGACGAAGCGGATTGCGCCGCCACCGCGGACGACTGACACCGCGAGGTTCACCGTGGGCTGCACCCCGACGAAGTCGAAGACGACGTCGGCGCCTACTCCCCCGGTCTCCGCAAGGATTCGAGTTGCGGCCTCGCCATCGCTCGGAATCGCAAGGTCAGCTCCATGCTGTTCAGCGAAGGCGAGCTTTTCTGTATCGGTGTCGAGCGCAATGACCCTGGCGCCCGTCGTGGCGGCGAGAATCTGCAGTGCCATATGGCCAAGGCCGCCGAGACCGATGAGAACGACTGTCGAGTCACCTGTCATGCGGTCGCGAACCGTGTTGATTGCGTGCATAGGGGTGAGTGCGGCGTCGGCGAGCGGGGCAGCTGCCACTGGATCCAGATCACCGAGAGGATCGAGGTGGCGGGCTTTCACCGCAATGAAATCGGCCATGCCGCCTGGGCTGCCGATACCGGGTGACAGCGGCGCGAGGCTGCCTCGGGGTGCGACGACCTCGCACTGGTTGTCTCGCCCTGCGAGACACTCGCGGCACCGGCCGCAAGACAGGATCAGCGAGACAATCGCCCGATCCCCGACCGTCCAGCCAGAGACGTCGGCCCCCAACTGCTCGACGATGCCCGCCACTTCGTGGCCGAGGGTACTGCCAATGAGTGGGCTCTCATCACCCCCAGCGATAATGCTGATGTCAGAGTGGCAGACGCCCGCGCCGCCGACGCGCAGGAGTACCTCATCTGGCGCGATCTCGGGGGTTGGCTTCTCTTGTACCTCGACTGTGTTGTTCCGAACGAAGGTGACAGCGCGCATGAAACGGTTCCTCTCCTCAACTGACGACCGGCTCGGTTCAGGGCGTTCGGTGCGTGGTCCAACGGCCCCTCCCCTCACTCCGGCTATTCGTTCCCTTAGGCTACGCCTGTGGCCTCTTCTCTGCTGCACGATCGTTCATAGTCATCAAGTTTCACCAGCATTGGGCGTGATAATCTAGGCCCTCCTAGCCGGAGCATCGACAGAGAGTGGGACTACTTGTGAAACTCGCAGAGGCGCTTGCGCTCCGCGGCGACACGCAGAAACGAATCGCCCAGCTGCGCGCGCGCATCGTTGCGAACGCTCACTATCAAGAGGGCGATACTCCGGTCGAAGATGCAGCTGCACTGCTTGCGGAGGTTGAGCTCGCGGTTGGTGAACTCGAGGTGCTCGTGCGGAGCATTAACGCAACAAACTCGGCGATCCAGCTTGAAATCGCGCCGAAGTCACCGAGCGGTGGCCGCCGCCGCCAACAGAGCGGCGCTGCGACAGCGTCCGAGGTCACGATGACCGACGCGTTAGCGCGTCGCGATAGTCTTCGACTGCGTCACTCGATTCTTGTCGAAGCGGCTGACGCCGCACAGGACCAGGGCATGTTCCGCCAGATGCGATCAGAGCTTCGCCAAATCTCTGCCCTGCAGGTCCCTGACCTGCGCGCCCAGGCCGATACACTCGCCCGAGAACTGCGCGAGCTCGACGCTCAGATTCAGCAGGCGAACTGGCTGAACGACCTCGTCGAGGGCTAGCGATCCAGTAGTAAACCACAACTTCATATGCGCGAGTCGGTACCGATTCGACCAGCGGGCACACCCCGAGCCAGACGGGAAACTCTGGCTTCTAGGAGGGTGGCGGGCAACCCACACACTGACAGTGCAGCCCAGCACTTGGCACATGTGACTGCTTACCCAGCACACTGCACTACCGCGTGCCGGGGTCGAGTCGGGAGGGTGGGGTCGGGGACATTTCGCGCACGTTCGAATCAGCGGTGACCGCAGCGTGGGGTGTTGCCTCCAAGAACTAGTTCCTAAGCCTCAGGTCCAGATTGCCCACGCCTGTGCTTCGAATGTCACTCAGCCCCTGCCAGTCAGCCGCGGCACGCAGTAGCTCTGCCACAACATCGCTTGTATGCTGAGGCGCCCCAGGCTCCTGCCAGGCCGCCTGCACAAGCAGCGTGCCCCCCGGCCTGTCGGCTTTGAGGTCGATACGCCCTGCGAGCCGCCCTCCCACGAGAAGGGGAAGGCAGTAGTAACCGAACTGTCGTTTCTCTTTCGGAGTGTAGATCTCGATGCGGTAGTGGAAGTCGTGGATTCGCTCGGCGCGCGGGCGGAACCATACGATCGGATCGAACGGAGTCAGCAGTGCGTTCGGCGCGAGTCGCGATGGGATGGCCGCGTCACGGTGCAGCCACGCGATCTCCGGCGTGCCGTTCTTGCCGAGCCAACCCTCGACCTCAACTTGGGTAAGCTCGCCCGACTCGACGAGATCTGCAACCGCGGCCTTCGCCTCCGGGGTCTTCAGCCTGTGGTAGTCGGCGATGTCGGCGAGCGTTCCGACGCCAAGCGAGCGGGCGGCTCGCGCCACAAGCTCGCGCTGCGCGGTCGCGCGGTCGACAGTGCGAAGGTGCGGTTCGGCAATGACCTGGTCCGCAAGCGCGTAGCGACGCTGAAAAGACTCGCGCCCGGCAGACACGACCTCGCCTGCAGCAAACAGCACTTCGACGGCGTGTTTCGTGTCGCTCCAGTCCCACCACGGGCCGCGCTTCTGTCGGGGGCCGTCTTCAAGCTCTCGCACGAGCTGTGGGCCGTCGCTGCGTAACCGCTCCCTGACAGCCTCGATGCTGGGAGCGAGTCGCTCCCAGCGGCCGTCGCGCGTGTGGCGTGCGCGAAAGTCATCCATACGCCACCCGAAGAGAGGCCTGTCCGAGACGGGAATGAACGCGGCCTCGTGGGCCCAGTACTCGGTGAACTCGCCGCTTCTCCAGAGGTGGTCGTCGAGATTGTCTTGCGCGTAGCAGCCGTGACGAGAGAAGACAGGCATGTAGTGACTGCGGGAAAACACGTTCACCGAATCGATCTGCAGCACATGCAGTTTAGAGAGCGCCTTGTCGAACGGGCGGCGCTTCGCAATCTTCGGAGAGTTCGCGAAGCCTTGCGCCGCAAGCGAAACACGGCGCGCCTCGGCGGCGCTCAGTGTGGCGGTGGATCCTGCTGGGGTCATGATGCCACGCTACAGTGTGCCACCGACAGCGGCGCGGGCTGCTCCGTGCAGGCCCGGTGGTGCTGGGGCATAGATCACGACGTGCATGTCGGCAGCGTCTGAGGGGACGAGCCTGTGGTGCTCGAACACGAGCTCGCCATCGGTCGGATGCGTGAAGGTTCGAAGCCGCGAGGTGAACCGGCTCACAGTTTGCTCAGCCCACTGTTCGCGAAACTCCGGACTGAGTTCCGTGAGCGACTCGATGAGCGCGCGGTGGCGCTCTGAGCTCAACCTGACGCCAGACTCTGCTCTGAATTCCGCGAGGAAGCTCCTGCTGTCGCGCTCCCAGTTCGGAAGGAGCTCGCGGTTGCGCGGATCTGTGTAGATGATGCGCAGCAGGTTTCGCTCCGCTGCAGGCGTATCTACGATCGGTCCGTAGAGCCACTCGTAGCCAGCGTTCCAGCCGACGATTGTCCAATCGCTCGTAAGAATGAACGCTGGAAATTCGAAGGCTCTGATGAGGTTCAAGAGATGTGCCGGCGCCTCGTCGGGTGGAGCCGGCTGCTGCGCACGGCCAGGCGTGGCTAGGGCGTGCACGTACTCGGCCTCAGGCTCAGTGAGTTGAAGTACTCGCGCCACCGCATGTAACACCTGGTCGGATGCGTTGATGTCTCGCCCCTGCTCGAGCCAGGTGTACCAACTCACACTGATGCCTGACAGTGTGGCTACTTCCTCGCGGCTCAGTCCTGTCTCGCTGCGGCGGTTTCCCGGTGGCAGGCCGAGCGCAGCGCGTGATTGCGCGCGCCGTTTGCTGGCGAGGAACTCCCCGAGCTGTTGGCCGCGGGCGGTGCGAGGACGAATCATCAGATCATAGTACTCATAGTACTAGTACTTCTGCTCACTTCCCGTGCACACAGCCTCGTGGCCTACTGGAACAATGCCCACGTATCGCTCATTCACAGTCACCCATGGCCGCAACATGGCCGGCGCTCGCGCGTTGCTGCGTGCAGCCGGAGTCAACGGCGCCGATCTTGGCCGCAAGCCGATCATCGCCGTCGCGAACTCCTTCACAGAGTTCGTGCCGGGCCACACGCATCTTGCCCCGGTCGGGCGCATCGTCTCCGACGCGATCATTGAGGCTGGCGGTATCCCGCGCGAGTTCAACACGATTGCGGTCGACGACGGGATCGCGATGGGTCACGGAGGCATGCTGTACTCGCTGCCGTCCCGAGACCTCATCGCAGACTCGGTCGAGTACATGGTTGAGGCGCACTGCGCCGATGCGCTCATCTGCATCTCAAACTGCGACAAGATCACCCCGGGAATGCTGCTCGCAGCCTTGCGCCTCAACATTCCGACAGTGTTCGTGTCGGGTGGGCCGATGGAGTCCGGCCGGGCCGTGCTCGCGAACGGAATGGTGCGCACGCTTGACCTCGTCGACGCGATCTCAGACGCGGTCAACGACAGCATCTCGGACGAGGACATGCTGAAGATCGAGGAGTCCGCCTGCCCGACATGTGGATCATGCTCGGGCATGTTCACTGCGAACTCGATGAACTGTCTCACCGAGGCGATCGGGTTGTCGCTGCCTGGCAACGGTTCGACGCTCGCGACTCACACAGCGCGCAAGGCACTCTATGAGAATGCAGGCAGAACGATCGTGGACATCACGAGGCGCCACTACGATGACGACGACTACAGTGTGCTCCCCCGTAGCATCGCGACGCCCGAGGCGTTCGGCAATGCGATGGCCCTCGACATTGCGATGGGCGGCTCGACGAACACGATCCTCCACCTCCTTGCTGCGGCCCACGAGGCCGGGGTGGACTTCGGGCTCGACGAGATCGACGCCGTGTCGCGTCGGGTGCCCTGCCTCGCGAAGGTCGCGCCCAATGTTGCAAACGGGAAGACGTATTACATGGAGGACGTGCATCGGGCAGGCGGCATTCCGGCGCTCCTCGGCGAGCTGCGCCGCGGCGGTCTACTCGACGACACAGTGCACACAGTGCACTCGAAGAACCTTGGAGACTGGCTCGACGAGTGGGACGTACGCGGCGGAAAGGCGTCAGACGAGGCGTTTGAGCTGTGGCACGCCGCCCCTGGCGGGGTGCGCTCGTCGACAGCTTTCTCGCAGTCCGAGCGGTGGCGCGACCTCGACCTCGACCAGGAGAACGGCTGCATTCACTCTGTCGAACACGCGTACTCCAAGGACGGGGGCCTCGCCGTCCTCCGCGGCAACATCGCCGTGGACGGTGCGGTTGTGAAGACCGCGGGCGTCGACGAGTCGATCTGGACGTTCTCGGGCCCCGCGGTGGTCTGCGAGTCTCAGGACGAGGCTGTCGAGAAGATCCTCAACAAGCAGGTGAACGAGGGCGACGTCGTTGTGATCCGGTACGAGGGGCCGAAGGGCGGACCCGGCATGCAGGAGATGCTCTACCCGACATCGTTCCTGAAGGGTCGTGGACTCGGTAAGAAGTGCGCGCTGATCACTGACGGCCGCTTCTCGGGTGGCACGTCAGGTCTCTCGATTGGGCACATCTCCCCCGAGGCGGCGAGTGGTGGCATCATCGCCCTCGTTGAGGACGGCGATACGATCTCGATTGACATCCCGACGCGGGCGCTCACGCTTGACGTCCCGGAGGCCGAGCTTGAGCGCCGCCGAGCTGCACTCGAAGCAAGTGGCGGCTATCGTCCTAAGAATCGGGTCCGCCACGTCTCGGACGCGCTGCGAGCGTACGCAGCGTTCGCGCAGTCGGCCGACAAGGGCGCCGTGCGGGTCATCCCCGAGGCGTTCTAGGCGCGGCCGCCGGCACCCAAAACGCATTATCCCTCCGAGACCACGCCCTAACAACGGTTAGGAACGGGCGGTCTCGGAGGGATAATGCGTTTTCGAGGCAGGCTGCTCCCAAGGCTGGCTGGCAGGCTCGGGAGCAGCGGCGTGCTTAGGCGAACCAGAGGCCGAGCTCGCGCTCAGCCGAGAGAGTCGAATCCGAGCCGTGCACGAGATTCTGCTGAACTGCGAGGCCCCAGTCGCGACCGAGATCGCCGCGGATGGTGCCCGGGGCGGCGACGGTGGGGTCCGTCGCGCCAGCGATCGAGCGGAACCCCTCAATGACGCGCTCGCCCTCTGCGCGCACCGCAACGACGGGCCCGGAGCTCATGAACTCGATAAGCGGCTCGTAGAACGGCTTGCCCTCGTGCTCTTCGTAGTGTGCAGCAAGCAGCTCGCGGCTCGGTGTTAGCATACGCAGGCCACTGATGGTGTAGCCCTTCGCCTCGATGCGGCGCAGGATCTCGCCTGTCAGCCCGCGGGCGACTCCGTCAGGCTTGACGAGGATGAGTGTTTGCTCGGTGGACATGAAGCTCCTGTTCGAGTTGTGTGTTCTGCGATATTCAGTCTAGTGAGAGGTGAGCTGACGGGTCGCCCCGGTTACTCCCCCTGCTCAGCGCGTAGCGCCGCGTTTTGCGCGTCGATCTTCCCGCCGCGCACGATGCAGTAGACCCACAGCGCGGTGAAGATGCCCCCGACGAAGAGTGCAGCCGGCAGGATCACCGCCGTGGCGAGCATAAGGGCGTGCGTGACCCAGCCCAGACGGATGCCAACCTCTCCGAACCGGATCGTCGCAAGCGAGACGATACACAGGAGCGCGAGCACGCCCCCGATCACGAGGCCGAGCCACCGAGGATCAGTGATTCCGAGCCCGAAGATCGTCAACCCAATCAGCACAACGATGATGAGCTCGAACCCGAGCACGATCGAGGCAAGCGCCTTGCGCGTGGACCGTTCGCCGGTTGTTGCGCCGGAGATGCGCATCGCCGAATTATGGGCTGCTGCTTCTGACGGTGAGAGGACGAGCTCGTCGTCGTCGGATCCAGCGGCGGGTGTGTCGGGCGCGGAAGTCATGCGGTTCCCCATTTCTCTGTGCGTGAGTGGGTGAGAGCCTCGCCCGCCAGCAGCACGGAGCCGACGACGAGCACAGCGCGGGTGTTGGACTCCCCCGCCCAGCTGCGCGCGCGCTCGAGCGCGAGTGGGAGCGATGCGAGCTCCTCGACAGGAGTGTCTGGGATCGCCGACTCCGCGATCGAGGCGAGCTCGTCAACGGGGAGAGACCTCGGCGAGTCGACAGCGGTCACAAACACTTGGCTCGCGATCGGCGCGAGCGCTTGCAGCAGCCCATGCGCGTCCTTCTCCTCAAGCACACCCGTGACGATCGCGAGTTCGTCGAATGAGAATGACTCGGTGACGGCGCGCACGAGTGCCTCTGCGCCATGAGGATTGTGGGCTGCGTCGATGTAGACGATCGGATCAGTGCCGATAAGCTGCAGCCTGCCGGGCGATGTGAGCTGCCCGAAACCCTCGTCGAGGACCTCTTCAGGGATCGGCCGCTCGCCGCCGAAGAACGCCTCCACGGCCGCAATTGCCAGTGTGGCGTTCTCGGCTTGGTGCTGACCGTAGAGTGGGACGAATGCTGGGTCGTAGGCATGCCCAGTGATCCCGACGACGTCGACCTGACGACCCCCGACTGCAAGGCGATCCTCGACGAGCCTGAAATCCCGGCCCTGCGCATAGAGCCGAATGCCGAGGTTCGCTGCTGTGTCGGCGAGCTCGCCGAGCGCGTCGACGTCCTGCTCGGCAGACACCGCGGTGCTGCCCGGCTTCATGATGAGCGACTTTGTGTGCGCAATCGCCTGCGTGTCCGGCCCGAGGTGCTCGGTGTGGTCGAGACCGATCGGAGTGAAAACAGCGACCTGCGCGTCGGCGATGTTCGTCGCATCCCACTCGCCACCCATGCCGACCTCGATCACGGCAACTTCGACAGGCGCGTCTGCAAACGCGACAAATGCGAGCACCGCAAGTGCCTCGAAGAACGTAATACGCCCATGGCCCGCTTCGGCGAGCTCCGCATCGACGAGTTCGAGCGGCAGTCGAAGCTCGTCCCAGGCATCGGCGAGCGCAGCCTCGGCAATCGGCTGGCCATCGACCTGGAAACGCTCACTGAAGTCGACTAGGTGGGGGCTTGTGAATAGCCCGGTCCGGAGCCCGTGAGCTCGCAGCAGTGACTCGATCGCTCGGCTCGTTGACGTCTTGCCGTTCGTACCGGCGATCTGAATCACCGGATAGGAGAGCTGTGGCGAGCCAGCGAGCTCTGCGAGCCTGCGCACGGGCTCAATGCGTGGGCGGGGGTTCGCTTCGCCCACGCGCGTGAGTAGCTCTTCGTATACCCGAGCTGAAGTGCCGCTCATCGTGCGTTCTCCTCCCCTGGTGCGTCGAGCCCGGTGACGTCAATCGTGATTATGACCGGGGCTTTCTCGACGCCAAGTGCCTTCGCGCCCGTGACGAACACGCCACCGCCGGGAGACTGGATGTCGTCGACGATCGCGTCGATCCCGATCGCTTCCTGCACCGCGATGCCCTCGGCGAGCGTTTCCGCCGCGATGAGCGCCGCATGCGTCTGCAGCGCGGCCGCGTGCGCGGGTTCGGCGTTCAGCGCAAGCACGATGCGGTCGCTCACGTCGAGCCCAGCGGCCTTGCGCGCCTCCTGGATCGCTCGGATCGCGTCGCGCGCGATGCCCTCGGCCTCGAGCTCCGGCGTGGTCGTCGTCTCGAGGATCGCGAACCCGCCGCCCTGAATGAGCGTGATGGCCGGGCCGCCGTCATCGGCGCCCGAGCCCGCCTGCAGCGTGAGCTCGTACTCGTGCGGTTCGAGGGCGATGCCGCCGGCGACGACGACGCCGTTCTCCTCGCTCCAGTCACCCGCCTTCGCGCCCTTGATCGCGACCTGTACCTGCTTGCCGAGGCGGGGGCCCGCGGCGCGCGCGTTGACGGCAAGGGTCTGCACGATGCCGTTCTCGGCCACGCTCGACTCGGTCTCTTGCACAAGCCGCACCTGCTTGACGTTGAGCTCATCGCGAAGGATGTCGGCGAAGGGCTCGAGCGCGGCCGGTCGCGAGGTCACGACGGTGAGCTCTGCGAGCGGCAGACGGACGCGGAGCTTGTGCGCCTTGCGGAGGGCGAGTGCCTGCGACGTGATCTGGCGAACCTCGTCCATCGCCGCGACGAGCTCGTCGTCGACCGGGAACTCGGAGGCGTCGGGCCAGTCGGTGAGGTGCACCGAGCGCCCGCCGGTGAGGCCGCGCCAAACTTCTTCGGTGACGAGGGGGGCCATCGGCGCGGAGACGCGCGCGAGCGTCTCGAGCACGGTGAAGAGCGTGTCGAACGCCTGCATGTTTGCGGGCTTGCCGTTCGCGCCGGTAGTGCCCTCCCAGAACCTGTCGCGCGAGCGGCGCACGTACCAGTTGGTCAAGACCTCTGCGAACGCGCGGAGTGTCTCTGCCGCGGAGGTCGTGTCGAGCCCATCGAGATGCGCCTGCACCTCGCGGATGAGCGTGCCAGTCTTCGCGAGGATGTACCGGTCAAGCGGGTCGGTCGAGTCGACGCGGCGCTCTGCCTCGACGCCATCAGCGTTCGCGTACAGGCTGAAGAAGTACCAGCTGTTCCAGAGAGGCAGGATAAACTGGCGCACGCCCTCGCGGATGCCCTCCTCAGTCACGATGAGGTTGCCGCCGCGCACGACCGGCGAGGCCATGAGGAACCAGCGCATCGCGTCGGAGCCGTCGCGATCGAAGACCTCGTTCACGTCCGGGTAGTTCTGCAGGCTCTTCGACATCTTGTTGCCGTCAGAGCCGAGCACGATGCCGTGGCTGATGACGCTCTTGAACGCCGGGCGGTCGAAGAGGGCCGTCGCGAGCACGTGCTGGACGTAGAACCAGCCGCGGGTCTGACCGATGTACTCGACGATGAAGTCGGCGGGCTGGCTCTTCTCGAACCACTCAACGTTCTCGAACGGGTAGTGCGCCTGCGCGAACGGCATCGAGCCCGAATCGAACCAGACGTCGAGCACGTCCTCGATGCGGCGCATCGTCGACTTGCCGCTCGGGTCGTCCGGGTTCGGCCGGGTGAGCGAATCGATGTACGGGCGGTGCAGGTCGATCTCGCCTGCCTCGTTGCGCGGGAGCTCGCCGAAGTCGGCCTCGAGCTCTGCCACAGACCCGTAGACGTCTTCGCGCGGAAACTCGGGGTTGTCGCTCTTCCATACGGGGATCGGGCTGCCCCAGTACCGGTTGCGGCTGATCGACCAGTCGCGCGCGCCCTCAAGCCACTTGCCGAACTGGCCGTGCTTGACGTTCGCGGGGACCCACTCGATCTCCTCGTTCACCTCGAGCATGCGGTCCTTGATGTCCGTGACGCGCACGAACCAGCTCGAGACCGCGCGGTAGATCAGCGGGTTGCGGCAGCGCCAGCAGTGCGGGTACGAGTGCAGGTAGCTCTGCTCGCGCAGCAGGCGCCCCGAGGCCTTCAGCATGCGGATAAGCGGGCGGTTCGCGTCCATCCAGAGCTCGCCGGCAACGTCGGTGACAGCGCCGATGAATCGGCCGCCCTCGTCAAGGCTCACGATTGTCGGCATACCCGCGGCGGTAGTGAGGCGGTGGTCATCCTCGCCGTACGCTGGCGACTGGTGGACGATACCGGTACCGTCAGTGACTGTGACGTAGCCGTCAACGAGCACCCGCCAGTACTTTTCGGTGCCCCAGATCTCGGTGTCGGCGAAGTAGTCGAAGAGCGGTGCATACTCCACGTTGAGCAGATCGACACCCTGCAGCGTGCGCGTGACGGCGTCGCGAACCTCATCGGCCGACTCGTAGCCGAGGTCCGACGCGTAGTTCCCAGCGAGATCCTGCGCGACGAGGTAGCTCGCCTCGCCTGCGGCCGCGCCGTCCGAGCCACCGGCGGGACCGGCGGGCACGACGACGTAGGCGATGTCGGGGCCGACAGCGAGCGCGGCGTTCGTCGGCAGCGTCCACGGCGTCGTCGTCCAAGCGAGGGCGCGCACTCCCGTGAGGCCGAGCTCGGCAGCGCGGTCGCCACGGAACGGGAAGGTGACAGTCACCGAGGGATCCTGACGCTCCTGGTACACGTCGTCGTCCATCCGCAGCTCATGGTTCGAGAGCGGCGTCTCGTCGCGCCAGCAGTACGGCAGAATGCGCTGGCCTTCGTAGGCGAGGCCCTTGTCGTACAGCTGCTTGAACGCCCAGATGACGCTCTCCATGAAAGAGACGTTCAGCGTCTTGTAGTCGTTTTCGAAGTCGACCCAGCGCGCCTGGCGGGTGACGTACTCCTCCCACTCCTTGGTGTACTGGAGGACGGACTCGCGGGCCTTCGCGTTGAAGGCGGCGACGCCCATCTCCTCGATCTCGCTCTTCTCGGTGATGCCGAGCTGCTTCATCGCCTCAAGCTCGGCCGGCAGTCCGTGAGTGTCCCAGCCGAAGCGCCGCTCGACCTTCTTGCCGCGCATCGTCTGGAAGCGCGGGAAGACGTCCTTCGCGTAGCCCGTCAGGAGGTGCCCGTAGTGGGGCAGGCCGTTGGCGAACGGGGGGCCGTCGTTGAAGACCCACTCGTCGCAGCCTTCGCGCTGGGCAATCGAGGCGCGGAAGGTATCGTCCGCGTCCCAGTAGGAAAGCACGCGCTGCTCAACCTCGGGAAGTCGCGGAGATGGATTCACGCCGAACGAGGCGCCTGCGGCTGCGGTCTCGCCGGTCGTTTGCTTGGGATAGCTCATGGGTGGGTACCTTCTCGTCACGCGATTCTCACGCTGGGGCGAGTGTACGAATCGATTCGTATCCCGCGGTACCACCCGGCTTGCGCTCGTGGAGCGCCACTTCATTGAGCTGTAACGGGCCACCCGTCTGGTTCTACTGGGCCGCCCGTGGGTGGCTGTTCTTCCAGAGACTCCCCGGTGATTGCCGGTTCGCAGTCGATGCCTCCACTCTACCCGAGAATCCCCGCCTCTCGCGGCCTGGATATTGCCATGTGCGCGGACAGCGGAACAGTATGAACCTGATTTCCCCGCCTTTGGGTAACGAATGGGTAACAACCGTAAATTGAAGTTATGCCTGATCCCAGCAGTATTCGAGGAGTTATCTGTGAATCAGGTGTTAACGCTCGATGGTCGAACCGGGATAGCGTCGAAGGAGGGTTCTCGGTTCAACCGCCGCTTCACCGAAGCGGCATTTGGAGCGCCGAAAATCCGCGGAATCACCGCACAGGAGGAAAATGTCTCACCAAAATGTTGACGCGAAAGTCAACTCGGAGGTCGACGAAATCGCCATTTCGGTTGACCACGCATACAAAGTCTTTGGCCGGCGAGCAAAGGAGGCCGCAAAGCGGCTCCGTGCCGGCGCGAGCCGCGAGGACGTGAAGCCGTTTGGCACCGCGGCAGTAATTGACGCAAGCTTTGACGTTCGCGTCGGCGAGATCTTCGTCGTTATGGGGCTCTCGGGCTCCGGGAAATCGACACTCATTCGCCTGCTTAATGGGCTTGGCGACACAACAGACGGCTCGATCAGCGTTTTCGGTAGCGAGATCGTTGGCATGGGGGCCGCAGACCTGCGCAAGGTGCGGCGCGAGCAGATGTCGATGGTGTTCCAACACTTCGCGCTTTTCCCACACCGCACGGTGCTTGAGAACGCCGCCTACGGCCTCGAGATTCAGGGAGTGCCGGTTGACGAGCGCAGCGAGCGAGCGCGCGAGTGGCTCAGCCGCGTCGGACTTGACGGCTGGGCTGACGCGCTGCCGTCCGAGCTCTCAGGTGGCATGCAGCAGCGCGTTGGGCTCGCCCGCGCGTTCGCTGCTGGCACCCGGATCCTGCTCATGGACGAGGCGTTCTCTGCGCTGGACCCGCTCATTCGGCGGGAGATGCAGGAACTGCTCGTCGAGCTTCAGCAGGAACTTGGCATGACGATCGTGTTCATCACCCACGACCTCAATGAGGCGATGTTCCTTGGCGACAGGATCGCGGTGATGCGCGACGGGCGCATCGTGCAGCTTGGCACGCCCAACGACATCCTGACCGACCCCGCAAACGACTACGTGGCCCAGTTCGTTCAGGACGTCGACCGCGCGCGGGTTCTGACGGCCGGCGACGTCATGGAGCCGCCGCGCGCGGTGGTCCCGGCGTCGGCCGGGCCGCGCGCGGCCCTGAAGGCCATGCGCGACCTGCAGACGTCTGCTTGCTTCGTGACGTCTGCGGGCCGCAAACTCATCGGCGTTGTCCGCGACAAGGACATGCTCCGCCTCGTCCGAGACGGCGGCACCAACATCGGCGACGCGCTGAAGCCGACGCCGTCGATCGTCTCCCCCGACCAACTGATCGCCGAGCTCTTCGAGCTTGCAGTGGAGAGCCCGCTGCCAGTGGCTGTCGTCGACGATCAGGATCGCCTCATCGGCGTCGTCCCGCGTGTGACACTGCTCGCGTCACTCACGAGCCTGCCGACGATGACGACTGAGATTCCAGTCATCGAGCCCACCCCGGACGTGCCGCGGGCGATCATCACAGCGACACTCGAGGCGACTGACGAAGGTACGACAGCGCCCGAAGAGCTCGCCTCTGCCGAAGGGAGCGCACTGTGAACGACTTCTTCCGTATTCCGATCGGTAGTTGGGTCGCGGCCGCGTTTGACTGGATCAAGTCGAGCTTTGATGGCGCGCTCGACCTCATCTCCCTCGTGGTGAAGACGCTCGTGCAGGGCGTCGCAGACGGCCTTCTCGCTGTCCCCGCCCCCGCGCTCATCATCCTGCTCGCGCTGCTGGGGTGGATCATCCGCTCCTGGCAGTTCGGAGCCGGAACGCTCGTCACGCTCACACTGATCATCGGCATGTCGCAGTGGGAGAACGCGATGTTCACGCTCGCCCTGGTGGTGATCGCGACGCTCATTGCGGTGATCATCGGCGTGCCACTCGGTATCCTCGCCGCGAAATCCGACGGCTTTAGCGCGGTCATCCGGCCGATTCTCGACTTCATGCAGACCATGCCGTCGCTTGTATACCTCATCCCAGCCGTGACGTTCTTCGCGGTCGGGTTCGTCCCCGGTGTATTCGCGACCGTGCTGTTCGCGCTTCCGCCCGGGGTGAGATTCACCGAGCTTGGCATTCGTGGCGTCGATGCTGAGACAGTCGAAGCCGGCCATGCGTTCGGCTCAACGCCAGGCAAAATTCTGCGCGGTATTCAGCTGCCGCTCGCAATGCCGACGATCCTCGCCGGTATCAACCAGGTGATTATGCTTGCGCTCTCGATGGCCGTCATCGCCGGCATGGCAGGTGCGAATGGGCTTGGCAAGGAGGTCGTCTCGGCGCTCGCAACCCTGAACATCGCGAAGGGAGTCGAGGCGGGACTCGCTGTCGTGATCCTCGCCGTCTTCCTCGACAGGCTCACGGCTGCCCTCGGGACCCCGGGCGAGTACACCCGGTCCCTCCGCAGCTCCCTCACTCGCAGACGAAGCCTCAAGCACAGTGCGACGCGCACGGCGCAACGTGAGGCGGCTCCAGCCGCCTCACGAGTCGCCGCTCACTAAGACCTCACTGACCCACACCCCAACCCCGCACGTGTGTGCGGACGAAAGGAAACTATGAAGAAGCGTCACCTACTGACAACCATTGCACTCGCTGCAGCAGGGAGCATCGCGCTCGCCAGCTGCTCGAACGGCGCGGGAGATACCGAAGGTGGCACGGGGGATGGTGGCTCGAAGGGCACGATCACCCTGAGCTTCATGCCGGGTTGGACTGACGGCATGAGCACTGCTTACCTTCTTGAGGACCAGCTTGGCAAGCTCGGCTACACCGTGGAGATGGAAGAGCTCACCGACGCCGCGGTCATCTACGCAGGGCTTGCGAACGGCGACTTCGACATGTACCCGTCCGCTTGGTCGGAGGCGACCCACTCGCAGTACATGGATACCTACGGCGACAAGATTGAGGATCTCGGCTCCTACTACGAGGGAGCCTCTCTCACGATCGCCGTTCCTGAGTACATGGACGACATCAACTCGATCGAAGATCTCAAGGGCAAGGCCGACAGGTTCGGCGGTGAGATTATTGGCATCGAGCCGGGCGCCGGCCTCACCGCGCAGACACAGGACGTCATGATGCCCGAGTATGGGCTCGACAGCGAGTACGAACTTGTCACGTCCTCGACGGGCGCGATGCTTGCGACGCTCCAGTCAAAGATCGACGCCGAGGAAGATGTTGTCGTGACCCTCTGGCGCCCATTCTGGGCGAACGCGGCGTTCCCCGTGAAGGATCTCGCCGACCCTAAGGGCGCGATGGGGGGTACCGAGGGACTGCACTTCCTCGGCAAGCTCGGCTTTGCCGAGGAGTTCCCGGAAGCGGCCGACTATATCGAAGGCATCAAGCTCGACGACGACGCGTACGGCGCGCTCGAGAGTCTGATCACCGGTGACGAGTTCAAGGGCGACCCCGAGGGCGCCGTCCAGGAGTGGCTGAAGGACAACGCTGACGCCTACCCAGGCATCATCGCTTAGCGCGAGGCGTCGCATGACGGCGGGCTGCGTCAAACCGAAAGGTTCGACGCAGCCCGCCGTCATGCTTATTCGAGCTAGAGCAGCTCGGCGCGGAGCTGCGCAGGCGACTTCGGTGAGAGGAGGCCAGGCGCGATATCAAATGGTGTGAACGCGCCGGTCGCCCCGGTCGCGGCGAGTCGAGCGGCCGCACGGGCATATGCAACGAGCACGCTCGACGTGAACTCGGGGTTTGAATCGAGCGCGAGGCGGTACTCGACCGTCTGGTTGACGCCCTGCGACGTCTCCCCAGAGCGGATCACGAATCCGCCGTGAGGCATGCCGGCGTGGTCTCGGGCGAGCTCATCGGCGGTGATGAAGTGCACCGTCGTATCGTAGGGCTCAAAGTAGTCGGGCATCGTGACGATCGTCTCTCGGATCGACTCTGCGTCTGCGCCGTCCTCCAGCACAACGAAGCATTCGCGGTCGTGCTGCTCGCGCGTTGTCAGCTCGGGGTTCTCCCCCGCCCTCACCCGCTCGATCGCGCTCTCAGATGGCAGCGTGTACTGCACGGCTCCCGCAACACCTGGAATGCGGCGGAGCGCATCAGAGTGCCCTTGGCTGAGGCCGCGGCCCCAGAACGTGTACGTCTTGCCCTGGGGCAGGATCGCCTCTCCGAACAGGCGGTTGAGCGAGAACAAGCCCGGATCCCAGCCCGTGGAGATCACCGCGACTGTGCCGGCGTTCGAAGCTGCGGCATCCACTGCCGCGAAGTGCTCGGGCACCTTCGCGTGCGTGTCGAAGCTGTCGACGACGGTGAACGACGAAGCGAGCTCAGGGGTCTGCTCAGGGAGATCGCTCTTTGAGCCACCGCAGAGGATGAGCACGTCGATCTTGTCTGCGAAGTCCGCGAGTGAATCGATCGCGAATACCTGGGTGCTTGCGCCAACTGTTTTCACTGTGACGGGATCGCGACGGCTGAAGACTCCGACAAGATCAAGGTCGGGGTTCAGGCCGATTGAGGTCTCTACGCCGCGGCCAAGGTTGCCGTAGCCAACAATGCCGACGCGAATGCGCTCTGTCATAGTCTCTTCCTCCTGCCGCGGGAGATGGATACCGCGACCTCATTATCGTAGAGGGCTGCAGCCGCTCTCTGGAGCAGTGTTACAACGATGACGACTATCGCGCTACAGGCGGAAGGACTATCGGGGCTGGCCCACCAAGGCCCTGAACGAACCTTTCGAGAAAGCCGCCGACTATGCGCAGCTCCTCACCAGTCATGTCGACCTTCGCATCGTGAATCAGGCGAACACCCACGTCAACGAGCCGTTCATACGCGTCTCGCCCCTGGTCCGTCAGCGTGATGTACACCGATCGGCGATCTTGCTCGGTTACCGTACTCTCGATGAGTTGCGCGTTTCGCAGTCGCGTCAACGACTTTGACAGGGTCGGGCGTGTGACGCCGAGCATCTCCGCGACGTCTGCAGGGCGCAACTCGGTTGTACGGGCGCCAAGAATGTAAATCACCCGAATTTCACTATCTTCTATGTCCAGGCCGACACGCTCGGCTACCTGGCCGTCTGAGGGCACTGCGCCCCACTGGCGGGCAACCGTCGCGAGTGCGCCCAGCATCTGCCGTTCGATCTCTCGCATGCACACAGTCTATATAGGTTGCGCACAACACAACTACTTTCTTGTGCAGGACGACGATAGACTTGGGCGAAACCCCTTCAGGCACCAGAGTCGATCAGAGATCAGCTCGCTTACGCGGTGCCGTCCACATCGAACCCGACACGCGCGCTTACGTCGCGCGATCTGTCGAGAAAACGGAGCCCAGGTACATGAGCGCGATCCCTGACAAGCCGGCACTCGAGGGACTCGAAGCAAAGTGGGGGGCGATTTGGGAAGAATCCGGCACCTACGCTTTCGATCGCGAAGGCGCTGCCCGCGGTGATGTCTACAGCATCGACACTCCCCCGCCGACCGCGTCGGGCTCGCTGCACGTCGGGCACGTGTTCTCGTACACACACACTGACACGGTCGCGCGCTACAAGCGCATGAATGGCAAGCGCGTCTTCTACCCGATGGGCTGGGACGACAACGGCCTGCCCACCGAGCGTCGCGTGCAGAACTACTACGGCGTGCGCTGCGATCCCTCGCTGCCCTATGTCGAGGACTTCGTGCCGCCGCATGATGGCGGCGACGGCAAGAGCATCAAGGCTGCCGATCAGCAGCCGATCTCACGCCGTAACTTCATCGAGCTCTGCGAGCGACTCACGATCGAGGATGAAAAGCAGTTCGAGGCGCTGTGGCGCACTCTTGGCCTGTCAGTCGATTGGAAGCAGACCTATCGCACGATTGGCGCCGACTCGCTCCGCGCTTCCCAGCTCGCATTCCTGCGCAACATTGAGCGCGGTGAGGCGTACCAAGCGCAGGCTCCGACGCTGTGGGATATCACCTTCCGCACCGCCGTAGCCCAGGCCGAGCTTGAGGATCGTGAGCAGCCGAGTGCGTACCACACGCTCGCATTCCACAAGTCGGACGGATCCGGCGACATTCTTATTGACACGACGCGCCCCGAGCTGCTCGCGGCCTGCGTCGCGCTCGTCGCCCACCCTGACGACGAGCGCTTCAAGCCGCTCTTCGGTACGACGGTTCGCACGCCGATCTTTGACGTTGAGGTGCCGATCGTCGCCCACCACCTCGCGAAGCAGGACAAGGGCACCGGCATTGCGATGATCTGCACCTTCGGCGACGTCACCGACGTGATCTGGTGGCGAGAGCTCGACCTTCCGAACCGCGCGATCCTCGGTTTCGACGGCCGCGTCATCAGCGAGGCGCCGGCGGCGATCACCTCAGAGTCAGGCCGCGAGGCGTACGCCCAGATCGCAGGCAAGACTGTGTTCAGCGCGAAGCAGACCATGGTTGAACTGCTACAGGCATCAGGTGAGCTCACCGGCGAGATTCGCAAGATCACGCACCCCGTGAAGTTCTTTGAGAAGGGCGATAAGCCTCTCGAGATCGTGTCGACCCGTCAGTGGTACATCAAGAACGGCGCCCGCGACGAGGCGCTGCGCGAGCGGCTGCTCGCGCACGGCAAGGAACTCGAGTGGCACCCCGACTTCATGCGTGTGCGCTACGAGAACTGGGTCGAGGGGCTCTCCGGCGACTGGCTGATTTCACGCCAGCGGTTCTTCGGCGTGCCGATCCCCGTCTGGTACCCGCTGGACGCGGACGGCAACCCAGTCTTCGACGAGCCGATCGTGCCGGCAGCGGACACACTACCCGTTGACCCCTCGAGCGATGTTCCGGCAGGCTACACCGCCGAGCAGCGTGGTGTTCCAGGCGGCTTCCAAGGTGAGGTCGACGTTATGGACACCTGGGCCACCTCGTCGCTCACGCCGCAGCTCGCGGGCGGCTGGGAGCGCGACGAGGAACTCTACGACCTGGTCTACCCGTTTGACCTTCGCCCGCAGGGCCAAGACATCATCCGCACCTGGCTGTTCTCGACGTTGCTGCGTTCCGAGCTCGAGTCCGGCACTCTTCCCTGGCGTCACGCGGGCATCTCGGGCTGGATCCTCGATCCCGACCGCAAGAAGATGTCGAAGTCGAAGGGCAACGTCGTCACTCCGGCAGGCATGCTCGACCAGCACGGTTCAGATGCCGTCCGCTACTGGGCAGCCTCGGCGAAGCTCGGCACCGATGCATCATTCGACCCGCAGAACCCGACGCAGATCAAGATCGGCCGCAGGCTCGCAATCAAGCTGCTGAACGCCGCAAAGTTCACGCTGTCGTTCGACGCGAGCTCGGCTGGCACTGTGTCGGAGCCGCTCGACAGGTCGATGCTCGCTGGCCTCGCCAGCGTCATCGCAGATGCGACTCGCGCGTTCGAATCTTACGATCACGCCCGTGCGCTCGAGCTCACCGAGTCATCGTTCTGGACCTTCTGTGACGACTACCTCGAACTCGTCAAAGAACGCGCACACGGTGGCACCGGCCAGGCGCAGGCCTCAGCAGTAACCACCCTGCGCGCGGCACTGTCGGTGTACGTGCGTCTGCTCGCGCCGTTCCTTCCCTACGCGACCGAGGAGGTGTGGTCGTGGTTTGAGCAGGGCTCGGTCCACACCGCGAACTGGCCCCTCGCAGCGGAGCTCGACGAGTTCATCGGAGCCGATGCGGACGCGGGGCTCTTGGCTCTCGTTGGCGGTGCGCTCATCGGTGTCCGCGGAGCGAAGACAGACGCAAAGGTGTCGCAGCGCACCGCTGTCACTCTCGCAGTGATTCACGCGCCAGCAGCCGACGCCGCGCGACTTGAGCTCGCCGCAAGCGATCTCGCGGACGTAGGGCGGATCGCCGAGCTCCGCATTGAGGCTGCCGATGTCGCTGAGGCACAGGTGGCCGAGATCACCGTCGAGTCCGCAGAGTAACGCCGACTCACACCAGAGGACGAGGGATCGCATGCAGCTCGGGTCACGCTGGCAGGTGGGGCAGCCACCGCACCCCGGAGTGCCCGAGAAGCTGCATGCGGCCGTCGCTGCAGCTGAGCGCCAGCTTGAAGGTGGCCCCCAGGTGGGTCACCACGGGGGTTCCTGGACGCTTACATGGCTTGAGGGGCGCCCTCGTGTTGAGCTCTTCGACACATCAGGTCGAGTGAGAGCGGACATTGGCCTCGACGCTGACGGTACTGTGATCGAGCGTGCCTTTCCGGCCCACGACGCAGAACTGGCAGCACCGGCCACCGGGACAGCTATCGGTGAGAACGACGATGACGACGACGATTGGTTGAGCTGATATGACGAAGACGAATCGCCTCGGAGCCGGGGCCGCAGCACTCGGGCTCGCTGCCGTGCTCCTCGCGGGGTGCGCGCCCGAGCCAGGAACGGTGGCCCCGGACGGTAGGGACCTCACGGAAAAGGTCGAGCCCGAAGGCGGGAGCTGGACTGAACCGAACCCAGAGGAGGCCTACGAGAAGTCGGCGGAGCTCCCAGATGGCTTCCCCGAGGGCTTCGTGGTTCCCGAGGGCGCGGTCGTCGACGACGCAGGCAACCGCGACTTTGGAAGCTGGTACGTCGTGCTTCGTGCAGCCGACAAGGCTGCAGCTGACACGCTTTGGGACTCCGTGGTTTCGGGCTCAGGCTTTTCAGCCTCGGACGAGGCCGCGACAGGTGACGGCGGCCGCACAGCAACGCTTGTCTCGCCAGCGCTCGAAGTCACCGCGGTGACGATGGCGGGCGACGACGGCGCGATCCTGCTGAGCTACGACATCACTGAGGTCGTGGGCTAGGCGCTCTCTCGCCCACTCTCGGCCATCACGAGCAGGGGCGGAGCCTCCTCGAGCACTGCCTCGCGCGTAACAACAACCTTCGCCACATCGTCGTTCGACGGCACCTCGAACATTACCGGCCCAAGTACGGTCTCGAGAATGGATCTCAGTCCGCGGGCACCAGTCTTTCGAGCTACAGCGAGGTTCGCGATCTCGGCGAGCGCCGCATCCTCGAATTCGAGTTCGACATCGTCGAGCTCGAACATTCGCTGGAACTGTTTCACGAGCGCATTCTTCGGCTCGGTGAGGATTCGCTGGAGGGCAACTGTGTCGAGCGGGTCAACTGTTGCGATGACTGGGAGCCGGCCAATGAATTCGGGAATCAGGCCGAACCTATGGAGATCTTCAGGCTGCACCTCGGCGAAGAGCTCAGACTCGTCTCGTTTGCTTCCCATCGGCGTGCCAAACCCGATACCGCCCTTTCCGAGGCGCTGGGCGATGATCTCTTCGAGCCCGGAGAAAGCGCCGGCGACAATAAAGAGCACATTCGTTGTATCGAGCTGGATGAACTCTTGGTTCGGGTGCTTGCGGCCACCCTGGGGCGGGATTGAGGCGACAGTACCCTCAAGGATCTTCAGCAGAGCCTGCTGTACTCCTTCGCCTGAGACGTCACGGGTGATCGATGGGTTCTCTGCCTTGCGCGTGATCTTGTCGATCTCGTCGATGTAGATGATGCCAGTCTCGGCGCGCTGGACGTCGAAGTCGGCTGCCTGAAGTAGCTTCAGGAGGATATTCTCGACGTCCTCGCCGACGTAGCCAGCCTCTGTGAGCGCCGTCGCGTCTGCGACTGCAAAAGGAACGCCGAGTTGACGCGCGAGCGACTGCGCGAGGTATGTCTTGCCACACCCCGTCGGCCCGATCATCATGATGTTCGACTTCGCGATCTCAACCTGTTCGTTGGCGAACTCGGCGCTGGTGATTGCGCTCGCGGCGCGAACACGCTTGTAATGGTTGTAGACCGCCACTGCGAGCGACTGCTTCGCGCGCTCTTGCCCGATCACGTACTGATCGAGAAAGCCCGCGATCTCACGGGGCTTGTGAAGCGTGAAGTCAGACGACTCCGCGGGCTGGTGCTCGGAGAGTCGTTCTTCGATGATCTCGTTGCACAGCGCGACGCACTCGTCGCAGATGTAGATCTGCGGGCCAGCGATGAGCTGGGCGACCTGCTTCTGAGACTTACCGCAGAAAGAGCACTTCAGCACTTCGCTGCTTTCGCCAATACGCGCCATATTCCGAAACCTCCTCGCGCCGCATGTACGCTTCGAGCCTAGTAGTGACCCCCGACAATGACTGACGGCGCGCCGCCGTTGTGGGCCGCGCGCCGTCAGCTTGTAATCACACTGTTATCGTTGCTCTCGCTACTGAGCGATGACGGGCTGCGGATTCTTCCGGCTCGTCAGCACCTGGTCGACAAGGCCATACTCGAACGCCTCCTGGGCGCTCAGGATCTTGTCACGGTCGATGTCATTGTGAACTTCCTCGATCGAACGCTTCGAGTGCTTGGACAGTGTCTCCTCAAGCCACTCACGCATCCGCTGGATCTCGCGTGCCTGGATCTCGATGTCTGATGCCTGGCCGTGACCACCCTGCCCGCTTGACGGCTGGTGGATGAGTACACGAGCGTTTGGAAGCGCCAGGCGCTTGCCAGGGGTGCCGCCGGCGAGCAGAACGGCGGCTGCCGATGCAGCCTGGCCCAGGCAGACAGTCTGAATGTGCGGCCGGACATACTGCATCGTGTCGTAGATCGCGGTCATCGCAGTGAACGATCCGCCCGGTGAGTTGATGTACATCGTGATGTCGCGTTCAGGGTCCTGGCTCTCGAGCACGAGCAGCTGGGCCATCACGTCGTCGGCGGAGGCGTCGTCAACCTGGACACCCAGGAAGATGATGCGGTCTTCGAAAAGCTTTGCGTACGGGTCCTGGCGCTTGAAACCGTACGCCGTGCGCTCCTCGAACGTGGGCAGTACGTAACGCGAGTCGGGCATCATGCGATCGGCAGAGCCACCCTGCGGCATGTAGAGATTCGTCATAATTTCTGTTTTCCTATCGGACTACTTGCTCGTACCGCCGCCGCCGACAACCTCGGAGGCGGAATCCCTAATGAAGTCGACGAAGCCGTACTCGAGGGCTTCCTCGGCGGTAAACCAGCGGTCGCGATCGCCGTCTTCGTTGATCTGCTCGACGGTCTTACCCGTCTGCTTCGCGGTGATCTCGGCGAGGCGATTCTTCATCGAGACGATGAGCTGCGCTTGCGTCTGAATGTCGCTCGCGGTGCCACCGAAGCCGCCGTGGGGCTGGTGCAGCAGCACGCGGGCGTTTGGCGTGATGTAGCGCTTGCCTCGTGTGCCCGCGGTCAGCAGGAACTGGCCCATCGACGCGGCCATACCGATGCCGACGGTCACGATGTCGTTCGGCACGAAGCTCATGGTGTCGTAGATAGCCATGCCTGCGGTGATCGAACCGCCTGGCGAATTGATGTACAGATAGATGTCGGCTTCCGGATCCTCCGCTGCAAGGAGCAGGATCTTTGCGCAGATCTCATTTGCGTTGTCGTCGCGCACCTCAGACCCGAGCCAGATGATTCGGTCTTTCAGCAGGCGGTCGAACACGCTGTTCACGGGCGACTGTTCAGCCATTCGGCGCTCCATTCGTAAGTTGCTTGATTCGAGAGTATCGACTGCGAAAGGCGCGCGCTCGCGTGTTCGCCGTGGGCGTTGTTCGGGGGGCGCCGTGTTCGCTGGAAACGAAGAAGTCCCCGGCCAATCTGGCCGAGGACTTCCCCAATCTCTGCTGAGCGAAGAGTTACTTCTCTTCCGCTGCTGCCTTCTTCGCAGCGCGGGTTGCTGCAGCCTTCTTCGCAGCTGCCGAGCGGGCGGCCTTCTTGGCCTCCTCATCGGCGTCAGCTGCGGGAGCCTCGTCCTTCGAAGCCGCCTTCTTGGCTGGCGTCTTCTTGGCCGGCTTCTCGGCCTCGTCTGCCGGTGCGGCAGCCTTCTTTGCCGGAGCCTTCTTCGCGGGCTTCTCTGCAGCAGGTGCCTCGGGGGCCTCTTCAGCCTCGTCCTCGGTATCGACTGCGACGAACGCGCCAAGGTCTACAGCCTTGCCAGCCTTGTCGGTGACAGTTGCCTTGCCGAGCGCCACAGCGAGAGCCTTGTTGCGGGTGACCTCAGCGAGGATCACCTGCAGCTGGTTGCCCTGGCTGATCGCCTGCAGGAACTGCGTGGGCTCCATGCCGTACTGCTGCGCCGACTGGTAGATGTAGTCGGAGAGCTCTGCCTGTGTCGGGGTCACGTCTTCGCGCTCGGCGATCGCGTCGAGCAGAAGCTCCATCTGGATCTGCTTCTCGCTCGCCACGCGAACCTCTGCACGGTGCTCGTCGTCTTCGAGGCGGCCTTCACCCTCGAGGTGGCGGTGCACCTCCTCCTCGACGAGCTCCTCCGAAATCGGGATATCGGCCTGCTCGATGAGCGTCTCAGTGAAGATGTCGCGTGCCTGACGGCCCTGCGCGAAGACCGACGCCTGTGAGACCTGATCCTTGAGGCTCTCGCGCAGCTCTGCGATGGTGTCGAACTCGCTCGCAAGCTGAGCGAACTCGTCGTCAGCCTCGGGAAGCTCGCGCTCCTTCACTGCGGTGAGCGTGAGCTCAACCTCAGCGTCCTGGCCTTCGTACTCGCCGCCAAGCAGCTGCGAGGTGAAGTTCGTTGTCTCCCCCGCGGTGAGCGTCTCGACAGCCTCGTCGGTACCTGCGAGGAGGTTACCTGCGCCGACCTCGTACGATACTCCGCTTGCCTTGTCTACTTCCTTGCCGTCGACCTTCGCGGTGAGGTCGAGTTCAACGAAGTCGCCGGTCTTGGCCGGACGATCGACAGTAACAAGGGTTCCGAACCGCTCACGGAGGCTTGTGAGCTCTGCCTCGACAGCAGCTTCGTCGATCTCCGCCTCGTCGACGGTGATTGCGAGACCGTCGTAGTCGGGGAGGGTGAACTCGGGGCGAACCTCAACCTCGAAGAGGAGAACGAGTTCACTCGAAGCATCGGCTGCTGCCGGCATCGATTCGATGTCTGCTGAGGGGCGACCCATCGGGCGCACGCCTGCCTCGGCAACTGCAGCCTGGTAGAAATCGTCGAGCGAGTGGTTCACTGCCTCGGAGATGACTGAATCGCGGCCGAAGCGCTGGTCGATGATCTGTGCCGGTGCCTTGCCCTTGCGGAAGCCTGGGATCGAAACCTGCTCGGCGATCGACTTGTACGCGTTCTTCAGGTACGGAGCGAGCTCATCCTGCGTGACGGTAACGGTCAGCTTCGTGCGGGTCGGTGTGAGCTTTTCAGCTTTCGTCTTCGGCAATTTGGCCTCTCATCGTCGGATCATGCTGCTATCAGCCAGTATCGGGCCAATAGACCCTTGTCGGGGCGACAGGATTCGAACCTGCGACCTCCCGCTCCCAAAGCGGGCGCTCTAGCCAAGCTGAGCTACGCCCCGAGACTCTCGTCTCTCGGTTGCGCTCACAGCGCGCAACCTGACCAATCCTAGTCCAAACCAGAGCAAATCAGCACACTGGGCGGCGTTTGCGGAGCAAATGCGTAGAAAAATGGCGGAAACACGCGGCAGAGCGGGTCCTCCGGGAGTGTCATCGCCTGCCTCGAAATCGAACTCCCCGGGTTCCTCACAGCATCAGCCGGCCCAGAATCCAGTTCCCCGAACAGCAGAAAGCCCCTCACTGAAGTGAGGGGCTCATTGGAGGGGATGACGGGAATCGAACCCGCGTAATCAGTTTGGAAGACTGAGGCTCTACCATTGAGCTACATCCCCACACCGCGAAATCGGTGCGACGCTTGCGCGACTCATCGAGCATACTGCATGTTCGCTCCCTCGCGCGAACGCGCCTGCATCCCGGCGCGTCACGCCCCGGAAGTGCTCCTCGGATCACCTGTCGGATCGCTCGTCGCTGCTCGGTGGTTGTCGGTGTACTCGAGGTACACCTCTGAGTTGAGGCGCACTGATTCGCGATCCGTGTCATTCAGCTCGCGCACGACTCGGGCTGGCACTCCAGCGACGAGGGAGTGCGGCGGGATGACCATCCCCTGAGGTACGACCGCCCCAGCGGCCACAAGGCTGCCCTCCCCCACGACTGCGTCGTTGAGCACGGTCGCGTTCATGCCGATGAGACACCCGTTCTCGACAGTGGCGCCGTGAACGACCGCGTTATGCCCAATTGAGACATCATCGCCGATGACAGTTGCCCGGCCGCGAAACGTGTGAATCACCACACCATCCTGGGCGTTTGTTCGCTCGCCAATGCGCACCGCGTCTGAGTCGCCCCGCACGACTGCGTTGTACCAGATGCTCGAATCGCGCCCGATGGCGACATTGCCAACAACGATTGCTCCTGGGGCGAGCCAGACGCTCTCGTGCACATCCGGCGAGCCGTAAGGCTCGACTTGAATCATGTGTCCGTGGTGTTGACTCACTGCACGCTCCTTTGGGTAGACAAAAAGGCCCTTACTCAAGAGTAAGGGCCTTCGTTGCTCCCCCGGCTGGGCTCGAACCAGCGACATCCTGATTAACAGTCAAGCGCTCTGCCAACTGAGCTACAGGGGAATATTGCCGCAGCAACTCGACTAGCGTACCAAGCGTTTCGCGGGGCGTGCAAATCGCTGCGCCCCGGGCGCGTCTACTCCTCGGCGATCTCGTCGTACGCCGTCGATCGGAGGGCCTCCGCGAGCTTGCGAACATACTCGTGCTCAGTGCGCCTGAAGATTGAGTTGATCTCACCGCGGCCGACAATTCGGCCTTGCTGCAGCACAATAACTTCTTCCGCGAGCGCCTCGAGCATGCCGATATCGTGACTGACGAGCACCATCGAGGCGCCTGTGCGCTTTCGGTACCACTTCAACAGGTCAACGATCTTAGGCCTATTGTTCGCATCGACCCCGAGGGTTGGCTCGTCAACGACGAGTACAGTCGGGTCGAGCATCAGTGAGCGCATCACCGCTACGCGCTGACGTTGACCCTTTGAAAGCTCGTAGGGGTACTCCTGGAGCTTCGCGAGTGGCAGCGCAACGATGTCCATCATCTCAGCGACGACTTCCCCGAGCGGTTCACGGTCGAAGTTTCGAACACGTTCCTGAATCGGCTCGAACAACACGTCGCCTACGTTGAGCTCGGGAGTGAGGGTCGCTCCCGCGTCCTGCGACAGGTGACCGACATACGCTGTCAGCCGGGAGCGTGAACGCCGCGACAGGCGCTCCAACGGCATGCCAAGGGCGGTGCCGACGCCGCCAGCTGACTTAATTCGCGCATTCTTGTCGCCCTCGGTGCCTCGCCCTGCGAGGTAGCGGGTAAGTGTCGACTTTCCCGAACCGCTTTCTCCGAGCACGGCTAGCACTCCCCCACGTGGCAACTCGACGCTGACGCCTTCAACAGCTTGGAAGGCGCGCCCGCCAGCGTGTGCTGGATACCTCAGTGAGAGATCCGAAGCGAACAGGACTGGGTCTGCATCGAGGTTTGGATGTGCCACACGCTCACCTTACTAGTCGTGGCGCAGGCCACGCCGCGCATTCTCCAGCGCGGCGAGTTGTTCCTGCACGCGACGGGAGGCTTCGCTCGAGGAGTCGCCGATACGTTGCAGGCGTGCGAGCAACTCCTGCTTCAACGAGACGAGGTCGCGGTCGAGCAGTGAGATGACGACCTCACGTGCGTACTCAGGCAGGAGCGCTGGATCACGCTGTGGCATCGAGGCGACCGCGAGTTCGCGCACGAGGCCCTGATGTGTCGGTGGTGCCGCAGCGAGCACCGCCTCTACCCAGGCCCCGCCGTTGAGGCTCGGCAGCGCCGCGCTGAGCGCGTCTCTGACGACGCGCAGTTTCGGCTCGGTGACCTGCGCGGTGACAGCCTGCGAGAGCAGCTCAGATCCGACCGCAGGGCCCTGCTGGATCATCGCCATAAGCGCATCGCGCTCGAGCCACACGGCTGGTGTCGAACGCAACGTGTTGAGCGAGATCGCCGGGCGGGCCGGCCCGGGTTCAGCGGCGTGGTTTGGACCCGCGTACTCAGGCTCGGTGGGTGCCTGCCGGTGCGCGTTCTTCACCGCATGCTGCACCTCGGTGAGATCGAGGCCGAGCATTCGCGCAAGCTCGCGGGTATATCCAGGTCGCATTCCCGGATCCTTAATGCCGGCGACGATAGGGGCGGCCTGCCGGAGCGCGGACACCCTGCCCTCGACTGAGTTCAAGTCGTACCGACTGATCGCCTGCTTGAGCGCGAACTCGAACAGCGGTACCTTCTTGCTGAAAAGCTCCCGGACGGCGTCGTCGCCGCGGTGGAGCCTGAGGTCGGCCGGGTCGTAGCCGTCCGGCGCGACCGCGGCGTACGTCTGCGCGGTGAAGCGCTGCTCCTCGCCGAACGCGCGCAGCGCGGCCTTCTGGCCTGCCTCGTCTGGGTCGAAGGTGAAGATCACCTCGGCCGCGGAGTCGTCACCCATCACGCGGCGGAGCATCGAAATGTGCTCCTTACCGAAGGCGGTGCCGCAGGTGGCGACGGCGTCGTCGACGCCCGCGAGGTGGCATGCCATGACATCCGTGTAGCCCTCGACGATCACGGCGCGCCCGCCGCGGGAGATCGCCTTTTTCGCCAGGTCGAGCCCGTAGAGAACCCGCGACTTGTGGTAAACCGGTGTCTCTGGGGTGTTCAGGTACTTTGGCCCGTTGTCGTCCTCGTAGAGCTTCCTGGCGCCGAATCCGAGCGTCTGCCCACTCGTGTCACGAATCGGCCAGACGATGCGGCCGCGGAAGCGATCGTAGACCCCGCGTTGCCCCTCGGAGACGAGACCGGCCTGCACGAGTTCCTGCGGCGTGTAGCCAAGCTGCCGGAGGTGGCCCGTGAGGGCGTCCCACCCCCGCGGGGCGTAGCCGACGGCGAACTGCTCCCATGACGCCGAAGCAAAACCGCGCTGTTCGAGGAAGCCGCGGGCGGTCTGGGCCTCCTCCCCCATAAGCTGATCGCGGTAGAAGTCGCTCGCCGCCTGGTTAGCAGCGAGCAGCCGCGCCTTGTTCGGCCCGTCTTCGCGACGCTCGTAGCCCTCCTCATAGGTGAGCACATAGTTCGTGCGGGCCGCAAGCCGTTCGACTGCCTCCGCGAACGAGAGGTGGTCCATCTTCTGCACGAAGCTGATCGAGTCGCCCGACTCGCCGCAGCCGAAACAATGGAAGTAACCGAGGGCCGGGCGCACGTGGAAGCTCGGACTGCGCTCGTCGTGGAACGGACAGAGCCCCTTCATCGAGTCGATGCCAGCGTTCTTCAGTGCGACGTAATCCCCAACGAGGTCGGCGATGTTTGTGCGGCGCTTCACTTCCTCAACATCGCTTGCTTTGATCCGACCCGCCATAGGGGCCATTCTAGTCTTTGCGGGGCGCCGGCGACGGCAGCTCGCTCAGGGCGCACCGGCCTCAGCGATCGTAGCGATGCCGTGGGTGCAGCGCTGCACGCGCGCAGGGTCTGGGATCGACGATGTGTATGCCGCAGCGCGGCGGAAGCTGCATTAGCTCGGCAGATCACAGGCGGTGCGAGCGAGCACCCGCAGCTCTACCAGCCGGCACGGTGGCGCCGGAGCCGCTGGCGGACACACGCGATGCGTGTGTCTCTATACCAGCGGCACCTCACACAGCCGGCGGTGCCAGGCGATTGCAGACTGGTCAGTGAGCGACGCCACTTGGTCCACGATCACGCGCTTTGCTGCTGCCTCGTCGGCGGCCGCCGCGAAGTCTGCCTGGAACGCGGGTTCGAGATCGCGATCCTGACCCTCCCACAGGGTTTCGAGGAGCTCGGCGAGGAGCGCGCGCTGCCTGCGGTAAGTTGGCTGCCTGCGGCCACTCGCCATCACGAACGCCGCGACGATGCCCTTGAGCACCGCGATCTCGGCATGGATCTCCTTCGGCACCACGAGGGATGCGCCATAGCGGGCAAGCGGAGCCCCGCCGGCCGACTCCCGTGTCGCTGCGATGGCGGAGCGCGCGAAGTGCCCGATCATGTCGCTCGTGAAGTTCTTGAGCTGCGCCTGGTGCCTGCGCGATCCGTCCCACCGCGTTAGCCAGGTCGGCGTCGCCGAGATCCTGTCGTAGGCCGCCGAGAGCTCGTCGTGCGTGAACGAGCCGTCGGCCCAACTCGCGACGTCGGCAATGAGCGAGTCATGCCCCGAACGCGAGGTAAGGATCAGCGGATCAATGTGGTCGCTCACGATCGCGTCTTCAAAGTCGTGCACGGAATAGGCGATGTCGTCGGACAGGTCCATCGTCTGCGCTTCCGCGCACTTCACCCGAGCGGGCGCGCCTTCGCGCATCCAGTGGAACACCGGGGCGTCGTCGGGGTAGTAGCCGAACTTGCCACTGCCCGCGGGAGCCTCCGAGAGCGCCCACGGATACTTGCAGCTCGCGTCGAGCGTCGCCCGCGTGAGGTTCAGGCCGGCGCTCTCACCCGAGTCGTCGAAACGCTTCGCTTCGAGCCGCGTCAGGATCCTGAGCGTCTGCGCGTTGCCCTCAAACCCGCCGGCATCGCTCGCCCACTCGGCGAGCGCCCGTTCTCCGTTGTGACCGAACGGCGGATGGCCGAGGTCGTGGGTGAGGCATGCCGCGTCGACGACGTCGCGGTCGAGACCAAGCGACGCGGCGAGCTCGCGACCAATCTGCGCGACCTCGAGCGAGTGCGTGAGGCGGTTTCTCGCGAAGTCGATGCCCGCGGTCGGGCTGAGCACCTGGGTTTTCGCGGCAAGCTTGCGCAGGCCAGAGGAATGAATGACGCGTGCCCGATCGCGTTCGAAATCGCTGCGCGCGCCGCTGTGCGTCTCGGGCACGAACCGCTCGATGTCGGCCGCACCGTATTCCCCGCGCGCGGGCTGCGGGCTAGCCACCCGAATCGTCCCGCTCCGCCTCGGCGAGCTCAGCGAAGTCGATGTGCGCGCTATCACGCGAATCGAGCCAGCCGTCGGGGAGCTTGGGCTGCTTCGGGCTTCCAGCCCGGCCGCGCTGCCCCTCCGCGCCAACGCCTGGGTAGGGCAGGGAGCGGTCCATCGTCTCGTAGATCTCGTCGAGGTGCTCGAGTGACTCGACCATTGCGAGCGCTCGGCGGGTGTCGCCGCCGACGCCGTAGCCCTTGAAGTACCAGGCGACGTGCTTGCGGATGTCGCGGCAGGCGCGCGCCTCCTCGCCGTCAAAGAACTCGATGAGCAGTTCGGTGTGACGGCGCATCGCGTCCATCACGAACCCGAGACCGGGCTTCGCGATCGCGGCGTTCGCCTCGTCCCAGGTGAGCTCACCCTGTTCGGCCTTGAACGCGGCGGCGAGATCGCCGAACAGCCACGGCCGCCCCAGGCACCCGCGCCCGACGACGACGCCGTCGCAGCCTGTCTCTCGCACCATCCGGATCGCGTCGTCAGCGGCCCAGATGTCACCGTTGCCGAGGATCGGCACGCTGGTGATGGCCTGCTTGAGCTCTGCGATCGCCGACCAGTCAGCCGTGCCCGAGTAGAACTCGTTCGCGGTGCGCCCGTGGAGGGCGATGGCAGCGACGCCTGCTGCCTCGGCGGAGCGCGCGGCGTCGAGGAAGGTGAGGTGATCGGCATCGATGCCCTTGCGCATCTTTACCGTCAGCGGAATGTCGCCAGCAGCCTTCACGGCGCCCTCGACGATCGCGCTAAACAGGTCGGCCTTCCACGGCAGGGCAGCTCCGCCGCCCTTGCGAGTGACCTTCGGAACCGGGCAGCCAAAATTCAGGTCGATGTGGTCCGCGAGATCCTGATCAACGAGGAACCGGACGGCCTCGGACACAGTCTTCGGGTCGACGCCGTACAGCTGGATGGAGCGGGGAGTTTCGCTCTCGTGGTGCTTGATGAGCCGGAGTGATCCCGGGGTGCGTTCGACGAGCGCGCGGCTCGTGATCATCTCGCTGACATAGAGCCCCGCGCCGTACTCTCGGCAGAGCCTGCGAAACGCGGTGTTGGTGATTCCGGCCATCGGCGCCAGGATGACTGGGACGTCGAGCTCGAGGGGGCCGATACGCAGGCGGGAGCCTGGAAGCGTTGAGGTAGTCATGACTGCTCTATTGTCGCAGATCACGCCGACTCTCGGCGCTAGCGCGACTTTGGCTTGTCGACCGCGCCGCCGAAGCGCCTATCGCGGTCATGGAAGATCTCGATAGCCTCCCACAGGTCCCGCCGTGAGAAGTCTGGCCACAGCTGGTCGAGAAACACCATCTCGGCGTAGGCCGACTGCCAGAGCATGAAGTTGCTCGTGCGCTGCTCCCCCGAACTCCGAACAAAGAGATCGACGTTCGGCAGCTCGGGCACGTACAGGTGCTTCTCGATGACGCGCTCAGAGATTCCGTTGGGCGAGAGCCTGCCGTCAGCGACCTCCGTTGCGATGCGCTTCACAGCGTCTGTGATCTCCGTGCGACCGCCGTAGTTCACGCACATCGTCAGCGTGAGGCCGGTGTTGTGCGCTGTGTAGGTCTCTGCGAGCTTGAGCTCCTTAATCACCGAACCCCAGAGCCGCGGCCTGCGTCCCGCCCAGCGCATGCGCACGTTCCAAGCGCTGAGCTGCTCGCGCCGTCGCCGCAGCACGTCGCGGTTGAACCCCATGAGGAACCGAACCTCGTCGGGCGAGCGTCGCCAGTTCTCGGTCGAGAACGCGTACACGCTGAGGTGCGTCACCCCGGCCTGGATCGCCCCGGCGACGACGTCAAGCAGCACCTGTTCGCCCATCCGGTGGCCCTCGACGCGCGGCAGGCCACGTTGGTTCGCCCACCGCCCGTTGCCGTCCATCACTATCGCGACGTGTTTGGGGGCCGGGCCCCGAAACTTCGGTGGCTGTTCCCCGGTCCAGTCAACGGGAACCAGGGTCTCGGGAGCAATAGCCATGCACCGATTCTAGGCGCGTGGCACTGAGAACGAACGTAGGCCACGCTCAAGATGCCACTGGGTGTATGCCGCCGCAATCCCGGCGGCCTGCCCGCGCTCACGCTCTCCGCTCGCGACGGCCGTGTCCCAGTCGCCCGCGAGCAGCGCGCGGAGCAGATCGATACTCACCTGGTCAAGGCGCGGCGAACCTGCCGGCCGGCAGTTCTCGCAGGCGACACCGCCGAGCTGTACCGCGACTGCGGTGTGAGGGCCGGGTGCGCCGCAGCGCACGCACTCATCAAAGCCGGGCGTCCAGCCCGCGGCGGCCATGGCGCGCAGCAGGTAGCCGTCACGGACGAGTTCCGGGGGAATCTTGCCCGCGGCGAGGGTGCGCAGAGCGCCAACGAGGAGCCTAAACAGCTCGGGCGAGGGCCCGCCCTCAGCGAGCCGCTCGGCGGTCTCGGCCATCACGCTACCGGCCCGATACCTGTCGTAGTCCGCGGTGATCGCGGGCCCGTACGAGCCGAGGGTGACTGCCTGAGTGATCGTGTCGAGTGTGCGACCCTCGTAGCACTGAACGTCGGCGACCATGAACGGCTCAAGTCTGGCGCCGAACTTTGACGAAGTCCTGCGCACGCCCTTCGCGACAGCCCTGAGTACGCCACGCTTGCTCGTGAGGAGGGTGACGATGCGGTCAGCCTCCCCGAGCTTGTGCGTGCGGAGCACGACACCCTGTTCGCGATAGAGGGGCACCCCACCATTATGGCGCGTCGGGCTTGGGATCGTCTCTTTCCCCGCAGTGGCTCCGCCATCCAACCCCGTCAATAGATCTGGGATCTGCGCGAGCAATCCCGGTCCGGTCAGGAACCGGCATACGAATTGCCGATCTGCAGTTCTGCGGAAGGTGCGTAGCGCTGCGGGCTGGACGCCGGGGCGCGGCAAGCTAGGCGCGCGGGCCGCTCCTGCGCCGGCCGCCCTTCGCCTCAGCTTCGCGCCAGGCTCGCTGCGCTGGGGTCTCTCCCATCGGTGCAGCACTTGCCCGTTGCCGGTCTGGTGCTCCCCCTCGACCAAGGTGCCAGGCATGGACGATTGCGAGGGCGAGCGCGTCGGCAGCGTCGGCGGGCTTGGGTGGAGCGGCGAGCCCAAGCAGCCGTGTCACCATATTCGTCACTTGCGCCTTGTCGGCGGCGCCGTAACCGGTCACCGAGGCCTTCACCTCGTTTGGGGTGTACATCGCGACAGGGATGCCGCGCTGCTGCGCGAGGAACATCACGATGCCCGAGATCTGGGCGACGCCCATCACGCTCGGTAGGTTCTGCTGAGCGAACACCCGCTCGATAGCTATGGCATCGGGGCGGTCGCCGTCGAGCAGTCGTTCGAGGGCTGAGCCCAGCTGGTGGAGCCGCACAGGCAGCTCGGCCCCAGCTGGGCTCGTCAATACCTCGACGTGTTCGAACGTCAGTTTCCGGGATCCTTCGGAGCTCACGACGCCCACGCCGAGCCTCGTGAGCCCCGGGTCAATCCCGATGACGCGCACGGTTACTCGTCGGTGGCGAGTTCCGCCTGGACCTCGTCGGTCAGGTCGAAGTTGGCGTAGACGTTCTGCACGTCGTCGCTGTCTTCGAGGGCGTCGATGATGCGGAACACCTTGCGGGCAGTTTCAGCATCAATCTCAACCTTGAGGTTCGGCACGAACTCTGCCTCGGCGGAATCGTAGTCAATGCCAGCGTCGACGAGTGCACCGCGGGCGGCGGTGAGATCAGTCGCCTCAGTAATCACCTCGAACGCCTCGCCGTTCGGAGTCGGCTTGACCTCCTCGGCGCCTGCCTCGAGTACTGCCATGAGCACGTCATCTTCAGTGGTGCCCCCGGCGGGCACCGTGATGACGCCCTTGCGCTCGAAGTTGTAGGCAACCGAGCCTGGATCGGCGAGCGTCGCGCCGTTGCGGCTCAGGGCGGTGCGAACCTCGGCTGCGGCGCGGTTCTTGTTATCGGTGAGGCACTCGACCATCAGAGCAACGCCGTTCGGGCCGTAGGCTTCGTACATCGTCGTGAAGTACTCCACGGATTCGCCAGTCAGTCCGGCGCCGCGCTTGATCGCACGGTCGATGTTATCGCCGGGAACAGAATTCTTCTTCGCCTTGTGCACCGCCTCAGAGAGGGCTGGGTTTCCGGCGAGGTCGGGCCCGCCGATGCGCGCGGCGACCTCGATCACCTTGATGTACTTGGCGAACGCCTTCGCGCGCCGCGAGTCGAGAATTGCCTTCTTGTGCTTGGTGGTTGCCCACTTGGAGTGTCCGGCCACGGGTGCTCCTGCTTTCTTACGTGTGTGTCTGCTGCGATCCGAATGTTGGGGCGACGAGGCCCCACGCTAGGCGTCGGGTGGGTCTGCCCAGGCTGCCGCGATCAGGTCGCGGACCTCGCCGAGTAGCTGTGGCATCGCTTTCGTCTGCCCAATGATTGGGAAGAAGTTCGCGTCAGATGCCCACCGCGGCACGATGTGCTGATGGAGGTGGGCGGCAACACCGGCGCCAGCGATCTCGCCCTGGTTCATGCCGAGGTTGAACCCAGCACAGTTCAGCGCGCGGCGCGCTGCGCGCATTCCGGCCTGGGTCAGTGCACCGATCTCAGCGACCTCTTCTGCGGTCGCGTCGTCGTACCCAGCCACGTGGCGGTACGGGCACACAAGCATGTGCCCGCTGTTGTACGGGAATAGGTTGAGCAGCACGTACGCTGTCTTCCCGCGGTGCACGATGAGCGATGAAGCGTCGTCGTGTCGCGGAGCCTCGCAGAACGGGCAGTCTGTGTGATCTGCCTGGTGGTGATCTGCGACATACGCCATGCGGTGAGGCACCCAGAGGCGCTGCAGCGGGTTCGGCGTGCCGACCGTGCCGCGCTCCCCTGGGCCCTCAGCTTGGGTTTCCTCAGTTCCACTCATGGTTCTCGCGCCTACCAGCTACTCCGACCAGGCCGTCGAGACCTGCTCGTGGCTCTCGATCGCTGCGAGAATGCGAGCGATAGCGTCGTCGACAGGGACGCCATTGAGCTGCGTGCCGTCGCGGAACCGGAAGCTGACTGCGCCCGCCGCGCGATCCTCCTCGCCAGCGATGAGCTGGAACGGCACCTTCATCTTCGTGTGGGTTCGGATCTTCTTCGGCATGCGGTCGTCTGAGTGATCGACGTGGGCGCGAACGCCCTCGGCCCGGAGCCGCGCGAAGATCTCCTCGAGGTAGTCGCCGTATTCGGCGGCGACGGGAATGCCGACGACCTGTTCGGGGGCGAGCCACACTGGGAACGCGCCCGCGTAGTGCTCGAGCAGGATCGCGAAGAACCGCTCGATCGATCCGAGAAGTGCGCGGTGGATCATGACCGGCTGCTTGCGCGTGCCGTCTGCAGCGGCGTATTCGAGTTCGAAAAGCTCGGGCTGGTTGAAGTCGAGCTGCACCGTCGACAGCTGCCATGTGCGGCCGATCGCGTCGCGGGCCTGCACAGAGATTTTCGGCCCGTAGAAGGCGGCGCCGCCTGGATCCGCTACAAGCTCGAGACCAGACTCCTCGCCAACCTCGCGCAGCGTCTGCTCGGCGTCTGCCCACTGCTCGTCGGTGCCGACTGACTTCTCGGGATCACGCGTCGACAGCTCGAGGTAGAAGTCGTCGAGACCGTACGCGCGGAGCGTCGCGAACACGAACTCGAGCTGGCGCTTGAGCTCGTCCTTGACCTGCTCGTCAGTGACATAGATGTGCGCGTCGTCCTGAGTGAGGCCGCGCACGCGGGTGAGACCCGAGAGGGTGCCAGACTTCTCATACCGGTACACCGTGCCGAACTCAGCGAGCCGAAGCGGAAGCTCACGGTAGCTGCGAGCCCGAGCCCGGAAAATGAGGTTGTGGAACGGGCAGTTCATGGGCTTCAGGTAGTAGTCCTGGCCCTGCTTGGTGACGTTGCCCTCGTCGTCGACGACCTCGTCGAGGTGCATCGCCGGGAACATTCCCTCTTTGTACCAGTTGAGGTGCTGGCTCGTCTCGAACAGCGTGCCCTTTGTGATGTGGGGGCTGTTGACGACCTCGTAGCCGTTCTTCACGAGCTCGGAGCTCATGAACTTCTCGATCTCGTGGCGAATAATGCCGCCCTTGGGGTGGAACACCGCAAGGCCTGAGCCGATCTCGTCGGGGAAGGAGAAGAGGTCGAGTTCGACACCGAGCTTGCGGTGGTCGCGCTTCGCTGCCTCTTCAAGGCGAGTCTGGTAGGCCCGCAGCTCGTCTTTCGTCGGCCACGCGGTCCCGTAGACACGCTGCAGCATCGGGTTCGCCTCGCTGCCACGCCAGTACGCACCACTCGAACGCATGAGCGCCCAACCGTTTCCGATCATCTTCGTGTTCGGGAGGTGCGGCCCGCGGCAGAGGTCCTTCCACTGCGTCTCGCCAGTCTTTGGGTCAACATTGTCGTAGATGGTGAGCTCGGCGCCCCCGACCTCGACGCTTTCGTTGTCGGAACCCGCGTCGGCGCCACCCTTGAGCCCGATGAGCTCAAGCTTGTAGGGCTCGTTCGCAAGCTCCGCTCGCGCCTCGTCCTCGCTCACGACCCGACGCACGAAGCGCTGGCCTTGCTTCACGATCTTCTGCATCTCTTTCTCGAGAGCCTTGAGATCCTCAGGGGTGAACGCCTCGGCTGAGTCGAAGTCGTAGTAGAAGCCGTCGGTGATTGGCGGCCCGATCCCGAGCTTCGTCTCTGGGTTCACGCGCTGCACAGCCTGCGCGAGCACGTGAGCGGCCGAATGTCGGAGAATGCTCAGCCCGTCTTCGGAGTCGATCGTGACGGGTTCCACTGTGTCGGTATCTGTGACCTCCGTCGCGAGATCGCGAAGTTCGCCATTGACGCGCATAGCGACAATGGACCGGTCGGTGAACAGTGAAAAGCCGTCGGCCACTGCGATTCCCTTCGGAGACAAGATAAATACTCCGTAATTCTATCGGGTCGCAGCGGCCGACGGCTCACTCGAGCGGCGGGTTGCCCCGCACAGTGCAGACTATGCGCCGGCGTTGCCCTGCTTCAGCGCCTGCAGTCGCTCGTCAACCTCGCTCAGTGCGCCGAGATCGTCGAGCTCGTTGAACTGCGCGTCGAGTGTCGACGCAGCGAGCTCAGCCTGTCCACGCACCATTGCCTCCTGGCGCTTCACCTTTTCTTCGAAGCGGCCAAGCTCGCTCGTCGGATCCAGAACGTCGAGGTTCTTCACAGCGTCCTGCACTTGCGACTGCGCCTCTGCAACCTTGCCGCGCGAGACGAGCTCGTCGCGCTTCGCCTGCAGCTGCACGAGCTTCTCACGCATGGTCTGGAGGCCGGCTTTCAGCTGGTCGACAACCTGCTGCTGAGCGGCGACGCTCGGCTCTGATGTCGAGATCTCCTTCTCGAATGAGATCTGCTTCGACAGCGCGACGCGTGCGAGGTTGTCAAACTTGTCAGCGCCTGCGGTGTCGCCCGACGCGCGGAGCGTCTCTGCTTGGTTCGACGCGGCCGCCGCCTTCGTACCCCACTCTGCAACGGCCTTGCGGTCCTCCTCAAGGTCTGATTCCATGAGGCGCAGATTGCCAATCGTCTGAGCGACAGAGCTTTCAGCATCGGCAATGCTGTTCTTGTAGTCGCGCTCCATCTGGTTGAGCATCTTCTCGGGGTCTTCGGCGGAGTCGAGAAGTGCGTTGATGTTTGCCTTGGCGAGCTGTGCAATACGGCCAAGGATGGATTGCTTTGCCATGTTGGCTTCCTTTCCTGTGTTCCACCGAATCAGCTCGGAGGAGGTCTGTCAGCGGCGCCGGGCGGAGCCGCAAATCTTTGAGCTTGTGTGCGCGTGAACTTCCGGCGGCTAGAACCGGCCTCCACCTCCGCGTCGACCGCCGCCACCGCCGCCGATCGACCCGCCGCCGTTCCACCCTCCGGTGAACCCGCCGTTCGAGCCGCTCCAGCCCCCACTCGAATGGCCTCCTCCTCCGCCTCCGCTCAGGAGACCGCCGAGGATGCCGCCAAGCACGGCTCCGCCGAAGCTGCCGTTCGATCCGCCTCCGCCGTAGCCGCCCCCAGACCCACCGCCCCACCCGGAGACGTCGTTCACCGCGAGCTGATACGCAGCGCGAGCGTATTGTGTCGCTTGTTGCGCCGCCTGGTACGACTTCATCGGATCCTGCTCCGCGTACTGTTCGGCGAGTTGCAACTGGCGCTTGGCCTCCGCGAGCCTGGTCCGTGCCTGCGAACCGATCGCGCCGCGACGGGTTTCAATGAACTGCTCGGCTGCGAGCACCTCGGCTCGCGCGGGGACGAGTGCTTCGTCTCGGGCTGCTACGGCTCGGCGCAGCCGCTCCGAGTTTTCCCTGGCTGCACCGATAGCCGCGTCGATTTCAACGTTGGCTGCCGCGGCGGCTGCCAGAGCTGCAACGGGGTCGCCCTGCGTACCGCGCGCCAGGAGTTGACTCACCCGTTCAGCGGCCTGGGTAAGCGCCAGCCTGTCTGCCTCGCTCGCGGAGCCGACAAGCTGCGAAACTACTTGCAGGTCACCCTGCAGGTCAGCTGCAGCAGCCTCAAACTGGCTCGCGCTCTCGGCGAGCTCGCCCGCGAGCACGTCGGGGGACTCAGCAAGGGTGCGTGCTTGATCAAGCGCAGCCTCACCCGCGCGGAGCGAGACAGCGGCCGCCGAACGTTCGCCAGACTTCAGCTCGTTCGTTGCGGCAGCAATGACTTCGCTCACGAACTGAAGCCGTGCATTGGCCTCGTTCAGGTTCGCCTCGAGTTGGCCAGCGATTGTCGGCGCGTAGCTTGCCGCAAGCGCAGCGGCCCGCTCCCGCCCGCCGGTGAGTGACGCCCTCACGGCGGGAAGCTCTGCAGTGAGCTGCTCAAGCACCTCTGGTGCGCGCTGCTCGACCTCGCGAAGACGCGAGAAGGAGTCCGTGTGTGAATCGAGCGACTCCTTCGCTCCAGAGCACCTCTCGATGATCTCGGTAAGCCAGGCCCGTCGATCTTCGTCGGAATCAGGGATGTTGTCGTCGAGGAGCTGCCTGCGTGCAAACGCTGCCCGGAGCTGCTCTTTCGCCTCGGCGATCGCTGCTGCGAACGGCTTCGCAGCCTCAGCCCCGAACTGCGCCTCCGCGAAGCCGAGCTCCTGTTCACTGCTTCGGAGGTCGTCATCGACTCGAATCAAAAGCGCGCTCGCTTGTGAATCTAGCTCCTCAAGTGTGAGCTCTACTTCGCCCGCTGCGGACTCCCGCTCACGCTCCCGTTTGCGCTTGCGTGACAACGCGACACCGGCCGCGACGCCACCCGCAACGACAACGCCTCCAATCACGGCAACGGCAATGCCGGTGCCGTTTGAGGTCGGGTTGAGTACAGCTTCTTCGATTCCGGTGAGCGTCGCTCCGACAACCCCCGTCCAATCGCTGCTCTTGAGCGCCGGGCGCACGTAATCGTTTGAAAGCTTCTCGTACTGTGCGTCAGTCATGAGCGCCTGCGGGGCGTTCAGGTCGTACAGGCGATCCTCGACAGCGATGCTCAGCAATACAGCGTCGTCGCCGAGAAAGTTCTTCTCAGCGGTCGCCGCACCCCATGCTTCTGGGTCGGCGGGCGAATCAAACGTGTCGACGTAGACGACAAACAGCTGCACGCCGTGCTCAGTCGCAAACTCTCGCACGTCATCTTCGAGTGCCGACACGCTCGAACCGAGCACTCCGTCGCTCGTTCCGTCGATGATGTACTTTCCACCAAACGAAGGCGGCGGGGTAGCTGAGGCAGCTGCCGGGGCGAACAGCGCCAGACCCGCTAGGGCAGCAAGGCCAAGCATCGTTACGATCCGCTTCATTCACGATCCTCCGTCTGCAACGGCTGCGCGGGTACTCCAACGCGTGCCCGATACGCACAGTTTAGAAGTGCGGGACACCTGGCGCTAGTAGCAGCTATGAGTTCGACATGAAGCCGAGGCGAGGGCTGCCCGGCACTGTATCCACAGTGGCGACAGACGGGAATGGAACTCCTTCGCCTGGAGCGTTCGCGGCATGCCTTCTGCCTGAAGAGGCCGGCAGTGATGCGGGGCTGCGATGTAGGCCGTTAGGCGGGAACGGTTTGCAGGTGAAGCATCGCCCACCCCTCCGGAACCAGTGCGGTGAGTTCCTCCACCGAGGCAGCGGTGATCTCCTGGTGAGTGTCGCGGCGGTGATATGTGCCGAGTGCAGAGATCTGCCCGCCCGTTTTGCCCATGCGCACGGGCGCCTTTACGAGGTCGAACCCGGGTGGGCATCTGTCTGTCAGCTGTGCGTGTACTTCTTCAAGTGACGTTCCTGCCACTTCAAGTTCAATCGTCTCAATGAGTCTGATCGTGGCGCGAAGCATGTAGTTAGCGTAGCGAGTTCTCCGAGCGAAGTGCTTGCGCTCCGCCGGCACCGCTGCAGATCAGCATCACGCAAAACAAAAACCCCCGGCAGGAACCGGGGGTCTTATCTGTGCGCGATACTGGGATCGAACCAGTGACCTCTTCCGTGTCAGGGAAGCGCGCTACCGCTGCGCCAATCGCGCCTTCTGTAAGGCTATTCAATTGTGGTGGAGGTGGCGACGGGATTCGAACCCGTGTATACGGCTTTGCAGGCCGCTGCCTCGCCTCTCGGCCACGCCACCGTAAGTGTTTTGCCACCAAAAGCGGCCGAGATTGCTCTCGGCCACCAGAGCGGATGACGAGATTCGAACTCGCGACCCCAACCTTGGCAAGGTTGTGCGCTACCAGCTGCGCCACATCCGCATTTTCGCCGCCGTGCTTGGCGACGTGTATAACTTTATACAGCTCGGGGTCCGCACGCAAATTCGGCCCTGCTCGCCGGGCGCGTCGCGCTTTCGTTACCCGTTGGAAACGTTGTTATCAGGCGGTTTTCCGACTTCTCTAGCTACGATTGCCCCTATGGCAGGAACTGTTGGAAAGCGCGTCGCGCAGGGGGTTGCGGTCGCACTTGTTGTCGCTGTTGCTGCTGGCGGACTCGTTGCGTACTCATATCGCGGTGAGATTCGCGACCACTTCCTCGCGGCATCTTTCGAGCCGACGCCGCGCATTGACCAAATACGCGGTGAGATTGAGCTCAGTAGCACCGGCGAACGAGTCTTTCTTGCATCGCAGCCGACAATCGGGGGCCGCGACGAGTTCAACGAGTGGTGTGCGGGAGTCGACCACACCGAGGAGGGTCACGTCCTCGGCTGTTTTGCGGAGCGGCGAATCCGCCTCTTTGAGGTCACCGACAACCGCCTCACTGGGGTCGTCGAAACGACAGCCGCTCACGAACTCCTGCACGCGGCGTGGTCGCGCATGAGCCAGGACGAGCGTGCTGCCCTCACCGAGACCCTCATCGCTGAGTACGATGAGCGGGCAGCGACGGACACAGACTTCGAGCAGCGAATGAGTGTCTACGAGAGCCTCTCACGCTCAGCGTTTGCGAACGAGCTCCATTCAGTGTTTGGCACGGAGGTTCGTGATCTTTCCCCTACCCTCGAAGAGCACTACGCGAGGTGGTTTGAGGATCGGTCGGTGATTGTCGACTGGTACGACGGTTACCACAGCGTGTTCGTCGAGTTGAAAGCCGAGGCTGAGCGGTTGAGCGCCGAGCTTGAGTCACTTCGCTCGGACATCGAAGACCGCAGTGCAACGTACGACATTGCCGTTCAGCAGTTCAATGCTGACGCGGCTGAGTTCCGAGAGCGGAATGAACGCTACGAGTTTTCTGGCAACAAGGAGCTTTTCGACTCTCTCCGCGGCGAGCTTCTTGCCCGCCAGGAGGGCCTTGACGCAGTGCGCCAGGAGATCCAGGCCGATACCGATCGGTTTAACGCGCTTCGTGAGGAGCTCGTAAAACTCAACGACGTGAGCGTCGAGCTCAATGATGTGCTTGACAGCACGTTCACTCCCCCAGCGAGCCCCGTGGAGCAGGCGTAGACCGCGGCTCGCTTGCCACTGCTCACCGCGGCTCGCCCCGTGAGCAACGCAATGTGCATCGAAGGCGGCAAATGTGTATGCTTATCGAGTTGCCGCAGGAGATGCGGTGAGGGCGTTTGGCGCAGTTGGTAGCGCGCTTCCTTCACACGGAAGAGGTCGTCAGTTCGAGTCTGGCATCGCCCACCACAAGAACCCCTGGTCAGGCCAGGGGTTCTTTCGTTTCTGGGGGCAGCAGATTTAGACGCGGATAGCAGACGGGTCGCAGGCCATTACTTCGGGGCGCTATACGCCACGCCGGATGACGCCTACGTGACGCCTTCGTGCCCCATGCGTACACTTGATTCCAATAGGTGCTTTAGGCCCATCACAACTAGATCCCACGGAGAACGTGGCATCGACTTGTGATGGGCCTATTTTCGTTTTGAAGGGGCGAACATGAATGACCACCCAGAAGGCGGCGTCGGGTATCTCGAGATGCGGGAGTACAACAAGGCGCGTTGGGCGTACGACCTGTCACACCCGACATCAGCGTTCATGCAGTGGCTTCGCGAGGCCGGCAACGTGTCATTCTCTGCCGAGGATGTGCGAGTAGAGAGCAGCTCCTCCCCCGGCATCCCGATCCCGGCAACGAAGCTCGCGCACGACGAGATCCAGCGCATCTCCAACGAGCTCAACAAGTGGGCAGACGTTGAAGCCGCAGCCAACGACAAGTTCGGCGCCTCACTCCTCATCGACCTCGGCCGCGAGGTCAGCACCGCAATGCACCGCTGGCCCATGGAAGACAAGCCGCGCCGCATCCAAGAACTCATGTGCGGCGAATGCGAACAGTTCACCCTCGTCGTCCGTCCACCCCGCTTCGAGGGCGATCACTCAATCGTGAACTGCCCGTGCGGTTACTCAATGACGCTCGAGGAATTCGAGCAGCTCGTAGACATGTTCAAGGAGGAAGCAGATGCAAACAAGCGCAAGGCCCTGGCTGACGCTCGACGAAGCCGCCGAAAGAGCGCATAGAGACCAGCGCACCATCAGGCGCTGGGCAGCAACCGGCCGTGTCAGGGATTGGGAGCCCCTAGGTGTCAGATTGTTCAATCGAGACGACATAGACCAAGCAAAACGAGAAACGCGCGGCCAAGGTAGACGCAAAGTGTCCGATGTGTCATACTAATCGTAGATGGTGGAGTTCTATACCCACTCACCAGGCCCCTGACGCGGACGCGTTGGGGGCTTCGGTGTTTCATCGCCACAACCGAATACACATTTCAATAGCTCGCACAACGGTGCGGGCACTCCATGAGGCCGCGAGGTTTCATCCGCCGCGTGCGGGGTTCTGGTGGCATAGCCTCACCGCCCCCGCACCGCGTGCTCGGGTAGTTAGCTCATCTGGTAGAGCGCCGGTCTCCAAAACCGGAGGTGGCAGGTTCGAGACCTGCACGACCCGCAATGCGACGGATGCGGGCCGGCTTTCCGGCCTTGACCTGCAGGCCGTTCGTTGCAGAAGACCACGCCAGGATGAGCCGGCCTACATCGCCGGACAAAGGTAAGAGCCCGTGTGGGGCCGCGTGGCAAATCTTCGACAGCCCCCAGAACGGGGCTGGTCTTCAAGGAGCGCAGACGGCCTGCGAAGGGCATGGGCTGCGCGGGGCCATCCGGCGCGGCCTCGTTTCAGTGCGCCAACATCTCCCCCGGCGTGACGGGGACGCTATCTGACGAACATGACCCTGGATATTGAAGCCGGGACGAATCAGAGCGGAAGCGGTGGCGCAAGAACGTACCGGCTCACGACCACACACTTCCCGTCAACAGGCCATTCAGGAGAGATGTCCTCGAAGACCTCTCCTAAAGCGTCTGACGAGTTGGGGGTCATGGTTTGGTCACCATGCGCGGCCCCAAACAATCAGGCATGATGAGTTCATGCTCACTCATCAATGCGCGTTCTGCGGAAACCAAACCCACTTCACTGCAAGACATGGCCGCGTATTTGACACCCGCACAACTGTTTCCGACGGATATTCCATCCAGCTTGGAAGAGTATCCGTAGCAGCAACATGCGACGCATGCTTTAAATACAACATCGCCACAGGCGACCTCGCCAACGCTAGGCGAAGCAGTCTACTTGAACAATATATTGGCGGGGACACTGTTGTTAGGGAGGCGGAACGCATGGAGAACGTCACATGGTCACCGCCATCGATGGTTCAAGCAAACACTGATTACATCCCTGGCGAGATCGCCGGATTCTACCAGGAGGCGCACGATGCGTTTAGCATCGGCGCATACAGAGCCGTGCTTCTTCTCGCTCGCAGTGTCATCGAAGCAACTGCGAAGCTCAAAAACGTTGGCGGCTCCAACCTCGTAAAGAAGATCGACAACCTTCACGAAGAGGGGCATATCCGCCGAGGCGTCAAACAGGTTGCTCATGCGCTACGGCACATTGGAAATGACATCGCGCACGGCGACCTTACGGACCCGCCAACAGCAGAAGACGCCGACGACGTTCTCAAGCTTGCTCGAATGATCCTTGACGACGTGTACGTTGCTGATGCTGTCCGCGTTGACATCCTCACCCGGCGAGGCAAACCGGTCGACTGAGTGAAACCGCACAACGAAACCCCTGAACTTCTGAGCTTGGGGGCTTTGTCGTTCCCTCTTTCATCCCCGCACCGCATTGCTGTCTCTTCTCTGGCGAGCTACGAGTTCGTGTGCTCTTAAAGCGCGGCGCCCGGGCTGCCTTGCCCGCCGGCTACACCTTCCGGCCTATGCTGTAGCTATGAGAATGACCTTTTTAGTGTGTGCAACGACCGCTCTCGCTTTTTCACTTCTTGGATGCTCAGCCCCGGCTGAACAGCACGACACCCCCGCCCCAGCCGAGGACACCTCGAAGGCCCCAGCCGAGCAGACTAGCGCTGACGGCGACTTCTCATTCGCCCACATCAAATCCTGCGATGACGTACAACCGTTCGTGGCGACTTGGGTCGAAGGCCTCAACCCTTACGACTGGAACAGCGTCTCCGAGACTGACATTCACTGCGGCTGGGATACGCCACCGGAGGACGTCACACCAGATAATGCTCGCTCGGTGGAAGTGAGATTCGCGGCGATCTCAGAGCGGCCCGACTACAGTCCGCTAGAGGGCATGGCGGGTTTCGAGCGCGTCAGCGACGAATGGGTCACTGCGAACAACGGTGACGCGTTCACGATGACAGTTGACATCGGCATCTCTGCCGTCATTGGAACCACAATTTGGGTGCCAGGCGTTGAAATAACAGTGTCAGGCGGGCGATGGGCAAACCTCCCTGAACTGGACGGCCCAGCAGGGCTAGAAGTCGCCAAGCAGATTCTCGCTTCCTAGAGCGCCACACGGCCTCAGACCAAGACCCCCGGAATTCCACCGGGGGTCTTGTCATTCCCCCACACTCTTCCCCGCGCCGCATCGTCGGCATTCATTCATTCGCACGCTCACGGCGTGACGCTTCACGACCTTTGGGTGCGCGCGCGGGGATCCCTACCAACGGAGGCATTGATGAATCGTCCGGCCCATCAGATCGATGACGCCCGTGTCTCCGCCCTCCTCAAAGAGGGCATGAGTAACTCCGCCATCGCACGCGAACTCGGCTGCAATGAAGCATCCGTGCGCCGCGCGAAGAAGCGCCTGAGCCGCCCCACAGGCGACGCCGTCCCAACCGATGTCGAAGCTCAGGTGGAACTCAACGCCGCAACCGGCGACGGCTCATTCACCAACGTCAAGACAGCCGAGAAGCTAACCGACTGGACACACGTCTTCGAACAGTTCGGCCTCGACCCTGAAGAGTTCGAGATCGTCGACGACACCGTCACGATGAAAGCTTGGCAGCAGTCCAAGCGCCTCGAGAACGGCGACCGTGACACTGTAACCCTGTACTCGTACGGGGCACGCTTCCGACGTGCACGCGAGATCACGCTCGACCTGCCGGCACTCAACGCAGCCGCAAACACCTCTCCTCAACACGTCGAAGGCGAGAGGTCTGGGCGAACAACTGTCGTTGTGTGGTCCGACCCACAGATCGGCAAGGTCGCATCCCGCGGAGGAACAAACGAGCTCATCGCACGCAGCATCGCAAAACGCGCACAGCTCGCCACGCTCCTGACAGAGCGCGCACCCAACGAGTGTGTTCTCCTCGATGGCGGCGACGGCATTGAAGGTTTCGAGTCGGGCGGCAACCCCATGTTCACCAACGACCTGTCACTCGCTAGGCAGCTCGACCTGTACGGTACCGAGCTCCTCGAATGGGTGAAGGTCATGCTCCCCTACGGGCAAGTGAACGTCCTCGGAGTTCCCTCGAATCACACAGCATGGCGCAATGCTAAGCAGAACCTCGGTAACCCCGGCGACGACCTCGGCCTGTTCATGCACCGACAGGTAGCGAGGATCACCGAAGCGGCCGGCCTCGACATCACGTTCCACGCCTCCGCAGAGTACGACGAGTCCGCAGTCATCGACATCAACGGCACACGCGTCGGCCTCGTGCACGGCAACCAGTTCGGGCCAGGCCAAGCAATCACATGGTGGGAGAAGCAGACGTTCGGCGCACAAGCAGTAGCGACCGCAGATGTTCTGGTCCACGGTCACTACCACAGCTTCTCAATGAACGTCGCTGGGCGTAACCCCACAACCGGCAGACAGCGATGGTGCATGGGCGCTCCCACGCTCGACAACGGGAGCGACTGGTACCGCAACAACCAAGGCAGAGACTCCGATCCTGGCGTTCTTGTCTTCGACATCACAGCAGAAGGCTTTGACCTGGGGTCGCTAACGATTCTCTAGCTGAGTCAAGCCACTTGCTTCAAAGGGAGCGTGGCTTTGATTCAGTCTGTCTGCGCGAACTGTGGTGCCGGCTTTCAAGCACAGCGGAAGGACCGCAGGTGGTGCGAACTCGAGTGCAAGCGCACCCTAAAGAGGAAGTACGATCAGGCACGATACCCCGAGGTGGCTGAAGACGCTATTGCTCGCGCCTGCAAATGGCAGGCCGACAATAGGCGACGCAAGCAGGCTTACGACGCCAAGTACCGGGCCACTAACGCTGAGCGCATTGCGGAAAAGCGCAGGCGGTACAGGCAGACGTATGTGCCCGACAAAGAGGAACGCCGGCTTACTGCGGCTAAGAGGCGCGCAGCGCGGGCCGGCAACGGCACGTTCTCAGTGACGCCCCGCGATTACAGGCGAGCCCTACACCACGCACGAAACGTCTGCACGTACTGCGCTGAACCGTTCTCCACGAGCAACCCGCTCGAATGGCACCACATCATTCCGATCGCTCGTGGAGGCAGGCACTCGGTTGGGAACCTGGCTCCATCATGCAAGAGATGCAATCGAAATAAGCAGATCAAGTTCATCACCGAGTGGCGAGCTCGCCGAGTGGTTTGGGTTGGTGGCACGCAAAAGGCAGCCACTGAAGACGGGTTCGACCTCGCATCGCTCACCATCCTGTAGGAGGCGACAGTGAAGACCATGACACGACCGATCGACCTACCAACACCGCCCGCAGAGGGCGACTGGGATCTCGACACCAACGAAGCAGGCGACGATGAGTGAAATAACCAAGGCCGCACTGGACGAAGCCGTGCGCGCGCACATCGCTGACGAGCACGATGACTCACTAGCGGCATCATGGGTTCTCATCGCCGAGCGGGTACCGCTTGATGGAGACGACGGCCACTCGCATGTCGTCGACGTCGTACCTGACGGGCAGTCTGCCGTGACAACGATGGGACTGGCTTACTTCTTAGCGCAACGCCGATCCGTAGGGAGCATCACCGATGACTGACCATCGCACCTGTGCTGAGTGTGGCGCCGTCTACCCGTCCACCCGTGCTGCTCTTCTCTGTTGTGACGAGGAGTACCGCGGCGACCGATACACCGAGGGACAACGGTGAGGGTCTGCAGCAACCCTGGCTGCCCGACCATCTACCCCAGCAGCCAGGGCAGCCGATGCCCTACCCACAAGGCCATAGCCGATAAGGCCAGAGGAACAGCCGCCCAACGCGGATACAACAGCAAAGGACACCGCGCATTCCGAACCGCAGTCATCCAACGCGACCCCGTCTGCGTCGCCTGCCACCTCCGCCCCAGCAACGTAGCTGACCACCACCCACACGGACGAGACGAACTCATCGAACTCAACCTCAACCCCAACGACCCACACTACGGACGCGGCCTCTGCGAACCATGCCACGCCAAAGCCACAGCAGCCAACCAACCAGGCGGCTGGAACAAGGCATAGCCCCCACCACACCCCAACAAACACCCAGGGGGTACCCCCAGGCCAGCGCCAAGGCGAAGTACCGCCGGGGAGGGCGAAAAAACGTCAGAGGGGTTCAAAATGTTTCAGAATGCCCCGGGAAGGGGCTGACCACCCCGGAGGTGCAGCATGGCTTCTGGTGGCCGTAGGGCTCGTTCTGGGCCTGCTCCTGACCCTCTTTCACGTACCTCTCTGGTGAATGGGCGCGAGTTCACGATTCTGCCGCTCGAGCACAGTGTTGTTGCTCCGGAGTATCCGTTGCCGAAGCTGTCGCAGTACGACGAGTACTTCTCGGACGGCAAGAAGATTCGCGAGTTCGACGCAGCCGAGACTGAGGCAGTCCGTGAGGCCGAGTTGGCGATGTGGGAGCGCTTGTGGGTGAAGCCGCAGGCGGTGATGTGGGCTCGGCTTGGTCTGGCTGACCAGGTGGCGGCGTATGTGCGTGCCTACATGGAGTCCACGGGGCAGAACTCGAACTCTGGCCTCAAGACTGCCGCGATCCGCATGGAAGCGGAGCTTGGTATCTCGACTTCTGGGATGTTGCAGAACGGCTGGGTGTTTGAAACGCCGGCCGGTGAGCCTGTCCCGGATCCAAAACCGCCGAGGGGCGGTGTGAAGAAGCAGACCGGTACCGGTTCGTGGTTGGAGGCGGTGAAGGTTGAAGAAGCCTGACTACGTCATCCCGCCCCGCACCGAAACGCTAGGGCATTTGTGGATCTGGTGGATTGAGCATCACTGCGTCATCCCAGATGGAGACGACGCCGGCGAGGCGTTCGTGCCGTCGCTCGATCACAGCGTGTATCTGGCGAACTGGGGGCGCATACAGCCAGGCGCGAAGCTCGGAGATCGTGCTGCAGCGTTCGTGTACCGTGTTGGCCTCTGGGTCGCTGCGCAGAAGGTAGGCAAGAGCCCCGGTGTGGCCGCTGAGACGTGCCTCGAGTTCGTGGGGCCCGCCTTGTACGGAGGCCGCGCTGTCGAGGGCGAACGGTACGAGTGCCCGTTCCCCAAGTGCGAGTGCATGCACGACCCCTACTTCTACATCGAAGGTGAGCCGAAGGGGCGCCCGTGGGCAACTCCCCGGATCCAGCTTGCCGCGGTGGTGGAAGATCAGGTCGAGAACACGTGGGGCGCTCTTGTTCCGATGATCGACCTCGGTCCGCTCGCGAACGTCATCCCGAAGACTGGCGAGGCGTTCATCCGGCACCCGAACGGGAACCGTGATTCGCGTATCGAGATCGTCACTTCGAAGGCCGACGGCAAGCTCGGTGCGCGAATCTCTGCCGGCAAATGTGACGAGACAGGCCTGTGGACTGACTCGAACAACATGGCCAAGTTCGAGCGCACCCTTCGTCGTGGCGCTGGCGGTATGGGCGGCAGGATCTCGCATTCGTCTAACCCGTACGACCCGGCCGAGAACAGTGTGCTGCAGCGGCAAATGGAGTCGAAGCAGAAGGACATCCTGAAGCATCACTACCCGCCGCCGGCCGCGTGGAACTTCAAGCTCAAGAAGGACCGCGAGCTGATCTTCAAATGGAACTATGCGTCGTCCCCGTGGGTTGACCTGCGAACGGTCGAGGCTGAGTCGGTCGCGCTGATGGAGACCGACCCTGCGGAGGCGGAACGCTTCTTCGGGAACCGGATCGTTGCTGGCCGTGGCTCGTGGCTGGAAATGGCGAAGTGGGAAGAGCGCGTCGCTGCCTCCCCGGTCACGGTGAAGCCGCGCACGAAGATCTGTCTCGGGTTTGACGGGTCAGACTCGGACGACCTCACCGGCATTCGTGCGGAGACACTCGACCAGTACCAGTTCACGCCCCGCTACGGGGACGACCGGAAGCCGACACTGTGGGATCCGCGCGACTGGCAGCAGCGAGTCCCACGGTCTGAGGTGATGGCAGCGTTCCGGGAAGTCGCGACCGAATTCGAGATCGTGCGCGCCTACCTGGATCCGCCGTTCTGGACGACAGAGATTGACCTACTCGCTGCAGAGTTTGGCGAGAAGGTGTTCCTGAAGTGGTTCACGAACCGTCCGTCGCAGATGCACTCCGCGCTCGAGCGATTCCGTACCGACGTGTACAACGCCGACACGGAGTTCACTCACGACGGAGACGAGGTCGTGGCAACACACCTCCGAAACGCGGTCATCCGGGCCGGCAACGTCGACCCGGTCACGAAGATCCGCAAGTACACGATCGGCAAACCCGAACAGCACCAAAAGATCGACTACGCGATGTCGTCAGTCCTTGCACACGAAGCCGTCATGGACGCAATCGCAAGCGGCGCCCGCAACCAGACCGACGACACGAACTACGTCTACTACTGATTGGAGGCCGCGTGAATATCCTCCAAGCAGAGAAGCTCCGCGACCGCATTTACGAGCGGCTCTCCGCCCGCCGGCAGACCGTCCTGGATGACGAGAAGTACTACCGTGGCGAGCAGCCGCTGTCATTCGCTACAGAAGAGTGGCGCAAGGCAAACGCGACCCGCTACGCAGGATTCTCGGACAACTGGTGCGGCACTGTCGTGAACGCCGAGGCTGAGCGTCTCGATCCGATCGGTGTCTCGGGGATTGGCCGGAAGGCTGCGTCGAAGCTGTGGGACGAGCTTCGCAGGAATGAGTTCGACTCACAGTTCTCTCAAGGGGCTGTCACCGCGCTCACCACGTCACGCTCCTACATCATGGTGTGGGCCGACAGGGCTGGTGAGCCGCTCGTCACGGTCGAGCACCCGGCACACGTCGAGATCGAGTACGACTGGGAGAACCCGCGCCTGCGAAAGGCCGCCCTCAAAACGTGGGTGGACGACACGGACGAGTTCGCGACTCTCTACACGGCAGACTCCGTCTTCAAATGGAAACGGAAGCGTCCCGAGGTCAAGAACGATCGTGAGGCGCAGGCCGCGCAGGCCCGCTCTGAGGCGAGTTCTGGCGGCGGGTGGGAACCTCGCACCGGAAGCCGCGATGACGTGTGGCCAATCAGCAACCCGCTTGGCATCGTCCCGGTCGTAGAGCTCGCGAACCGTCCGACATTGCTCGGCGAGCCCGTGTCGGAGATCCGTGGCGTGAAGCCGATGCAGGACGCCATCAACCTGTTGTGGGCGTACCTGTTCCTCGCAGCCGACTACGCGTCGATGCCTGCGAGGGTCGCGACCGCTACCGGGCCGCCCACGATCCCGATTCTTGATGACACTGGCAAAGTCATTGGGTCGCGTCCGGTCGAGATGAAGGATCTCGCGGAGAAGCGTCTGCTGTTTCTGCAGGGCGAGAACGCGAAGATCGACTCGTGGCCGGCTGCTGAGCTCGCGGTGTTCACGAACACCATCGAGATCGGTGTCGGGCACATTGCCGCGCAGACTCGCACTCCCCCGCACTACCTGGTTGCGAACAAGGGACTCTCGAACCTGTCCGGTGATGCACTCACCGCGGCTGAGATCGGGCTCGTTCAGAAGGCGAACGAGTTCATCACGTTCACGAACCCGGCGATCCGCGAAGTGCTGCGACTTGTCGCGCTCGTACGCAACGATCAGAAGCTTGCCGGCAAGGCCCAGCTCGCAACGATCGTGTGGAAGGACCGCGAGATCCGTTCACAGTCGCAGCTTGCTGACGCGCTGTTGAAGAAGCGGCAGATGGGGTACCCGTTCGAGTTCTTGCTCGAGCAAGAGGGCCATAGCCCGTCAACGATTGCGCGGATCTTGCAGATGCGTGAAGAGGAACTGGACGATCCGCAGCTTGCTGCTGCGATGCGACCGTATGGGGGCGACGATGGCGACTCCGCAGGCGGCGATTCAGCAGTACAAGAGGCAGCAGCAGATCACCGCGGCTACGGTCTCAGCGGTGACGCGCCTCTGGGCGAAGACGGGGACTGACTTCTCCGAAGGGTGGCGGCAGATTCGAGCTCGAGCGATCGAGACGATGCAGCTGGGCCGTGCTGCCGCCATCCACGCCGCAATCCCGTACACGTCCGAAGTGCTCGCGGAGACACGACAGCACAGCACACCGTCTGGCGCGCTCGTGCCGGCCGCGTTTCTGGAAGTAGCACCGAACGGGTACCTGGTTCAGGACACACTCGACCGGCTACCTATCGTCGCAAAACAGGCCGTTGCCGGCGGTGCGACCGGGCTTGAAGCTCGTGCGCAGGCCTCCGCATGGCTGTCAGGCGTGACGCTAACGATGCTCGCAGATACCCGCCGTGACGTCTTCCACACCGACATGGTGCAGCGCCCACAGCTCACCGGCTACGTGCGCATGCTGAACCCGCCGTCGTGCGACCGCTGCGTGATCCTCGCCGGGAAACGCTTCCTGTGGAATCAGGGCTTCCAGCGCCACCCGAACTGTGACTGCATCCACATTCCAGCGTCGGAGCAAGTCGCCGGCGACCTCACCACAGACCCCTACGCCTACTTCAATAGCCTGGACAAGGCCGGCCAGAACAGGCTCTTCGGGAAGCATGGCGCGCAGGCAATACGTGACGGCTCGGACATCTACCGTGTCGGAAACGTCCGCACACGCGGTCTCGGCACCGCCTCAGGGAACCGCAGCTACGGCACCCCATACCGGCGCACCGTCGAAGACATCTACACGCACGACCGCGACCGGAAGTTCGTGATCGAGAACCTCCGCTACCACGGCTACATCACCGGCCCCCAAACCCCTGGCGGCAACATCCTTGGGAACGACCCCGCAGGGCGCGTTCTCGCGGCCGGGCGCGGCCGTGGCGCGTACACCGTTGGTGGACAGGTGGTCACGACGAAACGTGCATCGACGTTTGACGCGGTCACTTCAGGACAGCGCGACCCGCTGAATCGATCAACTATGACAGCCGCAGAACGCCGCCTGTATGACGCGCACTATCGCGCGCAGTGGGCGGAGGCCGGGTACCGGCCAAACAGTGTCGGCGCGAACAGCGCAGACCGTGGGCTCGGCCTCAGGCCCATCACGCCTGCTGAGGCTGCGCGGGCGCGAGAGACGCTGCAACGGCAGGTAGCTATCGCCTACGACCAAGCGGTCTCACCCGACCAGGTGCGTGAGCTCGCCAGGCTGCTTGGGCTTTGAACTTCCACACGAGATGTGTGGTCGCCCCTCCGGGGGCAAACGCCATACCCGCCGGGTGTGGTTTTCGCTAGATGGAGGGGTGAACCCGAATGGATACGGAAACGACTGAGACGGTCGAGACCGAAGAGACCGAAACCGATGCCGTTGAGGCGCCGGAGGAAGTCAACACCGAGGAAGTAGTCGAAGATCCGACTGCCGGCCTCAAGACTGCACTGCAGAAGGAACGCGCTGCCCGCAAGGCTGCCGAGAAACGTTCCAGGGAACTCGAGCAGGAGCGAGCCGACCGCGACAAGTCCGCGGACGAGAAAGCGCTCGATGACGCGCGGCGTGATGCCGCAGCCGAGGCAACCGCGAAGGCGAACAAGCGCCTCATCGCGGCCGAGTTCCGATCTGCTGCAGCTAAGCGAGTGAAGGATCCGCGCATCGCCGCAAAGCTTGTCGATCTCGAGGGCATCGAGGTTGACGACGACGGCGAGGTAGATGCGGACGGAATCGCGGCCGCGCTCGATGCGGTCCTGGAAGAGTACCCCGACCTGGCCCCGTCCAGGTTCGAAGGTACTGCTGACCAGGGCGCCCGCGGCAAGGCGGCGGCGCCCTCCCAGCTCACTCGTGACGACCTCAAGAACATGACCCCGCAGGCGATCCTCAAGGCCGATAAGGAAGGCCGTCTGGACCGCCTCAAGGGCAAGACCAAGTAAGGAGCAACTATGTCTGTTGCATCGTTCATCCCCGAACTCTGGGCCGCGAAGCTGCTCGAGAAGTACGACGAGAACCTCGTCTACACGCAGCCGTCAGTCGCGAACCGCGACTACGAGGGCGAGATCGCGAACCAGGGCGACACTGTCCACATCAACCAGATCGGCGACCCGGACGTGCGCACGTACGACCGCAGCCAGGACATCACCTTCGATGACCTTGGCACGACCGATCAGGAACTCAAGATCGACCAGGGCGACTACTTCGCGTTCTACGTGAACGACGTCGACAAGGTGCAGGCCAAGGGCGAGCTTGGCGGTCCTGCCCTGACCCGCGCGTCGCTGCAGCTCCGCCGCAAGTCGGACACCTTCGCCGGTGGCCTCCTGAAGGCGGGCGCACACGCCGACAACAAGCTGGGCCGCCAGAAGATCGTGTCGGGCGGCACGCAGATGGCCGGCGCCGGCCAGATCACCGCGTACGACGTGCTCGTGGAGCTCGGGCTCAAGCTCGACGACCAGGATGCACCCGAGGAAGGCCGCTACGTTGTGGTCGACCCCGGCTTCATCGCCGCGGTGGCAAAGGACGACCGGTTCATGCGCGTCGACGCGTCTGGCAACTCGGACGTGCGCCGCAACGGCGTCGTCTACCGTGCTGCCGGGTTCGACATCATGCGCACCACGGCTGTGCCGACGCTCGGTGGCAGCGGCGCTGGCAAGGACGACAAGGTCCTCATCGCCGGCGTCCCCGGTGCCTTCACCTTCGCGAACCAGATCCTCAAGACCGAGGCTGGACGTCGCGAGAAGGGCTTCGACGACTTCGTCAAGGGCCTCAACGTGTACGGCGCGAAGGTCACGATCCCCGAGGGCATCGCGACCGCAACCGTCGAGGCGTACGAGCCCGGCACCGGGTCGCAGATGGTCGTCATGGCCGGGTCCCCGACCCCGTAGCACGGAGGTGACTGGTGTTCGCTGAAGCCAAAGATCTGAGCAAACGCCTCAAGCGTGAGTTCTCACAGGCAGAGTCTGAATGGCTCGATGAGCTCCTCGCGGACGCCACCGCCTACCTGCAGCGAGAGATCGGGCAGCAGGTCGCCCCACGGCAGACGGTCACGTTTTCGGACTGGCCGTCTGCCGGCTGGGTGGATCTCCCGCAATGGCCTGTCGTGTCGATTGACGCGGTAGAGCGCGGTGGGGTTCCGGTGGCGTTCGAGGAACGCCCAGGACGGATCCGTGTCGGCTCCGACTCGAAAGTGGATGTGACGTTCACGTTCGGCTATTCGGAGGCTCCGCGTGACCTCGTAGCTTTGTGCTGCGCGCTCGTGTCTCAGCAGTTGCTGCTCGTTGAAGCGCAGTTGGGGTTGTCGATCGGCGGGCTGTCGTCCGTCGCGCTCGATGACTTCAAGATCGCGTTCGCGGACGGCGGCGAAGGGACAGGGCTGACGCTGCCCAAGGTCACGCTCGACGGGCTGAAACAGTCGTACGGGCGAGGGACGGTCACACAAGTGGACGTGCACTCATGATCGGCGGAGTGCTCGGCATGGGGCGCCGCATGGCTGAATCCCGGATGCTTGATGAATGCACGATCACTCGCCCAGGCGAGAAGGCCTGGGATGAGGAACTCGGCGAGTGGATCACAACACAAGTGGTGGTGTACTCAGGGCGTTGTCGCATCAAGCATCCGTCGACTGTCGCGCGGGACGTTGAAGCAGGATCCCAACTGCTTGCTGTCTCCTTCACGGAGATCCACTTGCCGCTCACCGGGTCTAGCGTGAGGGCAGACGACACTGTGACAGTAGATGCTAGCCCGACTCGCGTCGAGCAAGCCGGCCGGCAATTCATCGTCACGGCTCCTTTCGACGGGTCCCAGAGCACGGCTCTGAGGTTCAGAGTGGAGGCGTTTGATGAGCGTTGACTGGCGTGAGTTCGCTGAACTTGCTCGCGACTTGGGTGAGGTGCCTGAGAAGTCAGGCAAGAACATCCGCAAAGCGGTCGAGGTCAGCGCTAGGAACGTGAAAGACCACTGGCGCGACGGATCAAAGGGGATGCTCCACGCTCCCGCCTTCCCGTTTTCTGTCACCTACGACATTAAAGGGTTCTCGGGCTTTGGCGTCTCGGTGATCTCGGCAGAGATCGGCCCTGACAAAGGTAGGCGGCAGGGCGCGCTCGGCAACCTGATCGAGTTCGGGTCGCGCAACAACGCCCCTCAGGGCATCGGGCAGGCGGCGTTGCACGCGAACGAGGCCGACTTCGAGCACGGCCTCGCACTTGCTGTTGACGACGCGTTGAAGGAGTCGAACCTATGAGCGATCGTGTGCACCGTGACGCCGTGATGGCGGAGCTCGAGACGCGGCTTCCTGGGGCCGTGTTCAAGTCGTACTCGGCGGCGACAAAGGACCGGTATGCGGTCGTGTTTGTTGCGCTGTCCGATAAGCCGCGGACGCGGTTCTCTGGCGGGCAGTGGCGACACGTGTACACGGTCACCGTGCATTCGGTAGGTACCGACGAGGACACGTGCCTGTGGGTGCGTGAGCGCGTCGACCTGCTGACTGGGAAGACGCTCGAGGTTGCTGGCCGGAAGCTCTTTCCGGTCGAGTTCGTGACGTCTCGCCCGCCTGATCTGGATGATGACGGCCCGAAGCCGTTGTGGTTCGCGATCACCCAGTTCGACATCATCTCTGACCCTGCCTAGTGCGGGGTCTTCGTGTTTGAGGGGGCCTTATGGGGTTCATCCGAGTGCGTCACGCCGAAGGGCCGGCGCACGAGTTCGACATTTCTGAGGCCGCGTACGCCCGCAACAAGCAGGCGTACAAGGTCATCGACAAGACACCTGTCGCGGTTTCGCGGCCGGTCATTTACAAGCAGGCGAAGCCTGCCAAGCCGGCAAACAAGCCTGCCGGGAAGGAGTAGCTATGAGCCTTGAAGAGGTACAGCCGGGAACAGCGGCTGATGGCAATGGCCTGGTGCTTTGGGTGCCCGCGATCGCGGATCCGTCGAAGCCGAAGGTTTCGGAGCTCACCGGCTCCGGTGTGGAGAAGCTGACGTATGGGCTCACGCCGGACGGGTTTGCTCATGACACGACGGTCGCGACGATCACGTCTGGCCGGTACACGCTGGCGCAGGCGCTCGAGCTTGACGGTGTCATCACTGACACGGTCGAGGTGAAGTACGTGTGGCAGGGCACGGAAGAGGACGGCGTTCGTAACGTTCTCACGCCTGGCACTAAGGGCTTCATCGTGAAGCGTATGGCGCTGCCGAACGGCACCGAGGTTGCTGCTGACCAGCTGGTGACCGTGATCCCGGTGCAGTGCTCGATTCAGCGTGACGTGCCGCCGGCAGCAAACACGGAGCTTCAGAAGATCCAGAAGCTCAACGTGGTTGGCGAGGTCCGCCGTGACGTGAAGGTCGTGGCTGGCCCGTAATTGGGTCTCCGTGCGGGTGGGGTTTCTCCCTGTCCCCCGCCCGCACGGGTTTTCTTTGACGGGGAAGAGTGGCGGGGAGTCATGGATTTCAAGGATGCTTTGGCGAAGGCGCGCGAGTCGCGGCCTGAGCCGGTACTGGTGGCGGTCGCTGTTGGCGATGACCTCTTCAATGTGGAAGTGCGTCGTCTCGATGGCATGGACTGGGCTGGCGTGATGGCGGAGTGCCCGCCCGTGACGGAGAAGGGTGCACGTCTGGGGTATGAGGCTGAGCGGGCCGCGCTTGTCGCGTGCCGACAGTACTCGCGGCTGCTGACCGCTGATGGTGACGTGGTGACTGGGATCGACTGGGATGACCTGTTCAAGCTCATCTCGGGCACCGAGATTGGTGCGATCGCTGCGACGTGGTGGGCGTTGAACATGGCCGACCCGAACCGGCGGGTGGTCGAGCTGAAAAAAGCATTGGCGGGTGGCGGCAAGACGAGCTCGAGCTAGCGCTTGAGCTTGGGGTTTCGCCCCGGCGTTTGTCGGGGTGGGAGCCTGTCACTGTTACCCGCTACGAGTATGACGATGCTGGCCGTCTTGAAGCGTCTGTTACTGAGCGTGAACCGGAGTGGTCACGCGCTGATATCGAGTCTCTGATCGCGTTTCGTGAGGCGCAGCGGGTCGGGCCGCACGGGCACGAGATGTCTGTCGCGGTTGATCCGCTCGGTGACCCGTCGAACCCGGACCGCGAGTGGGATTGGGTCGTGCCGCTACCCGTGAAGGACTTTGCGCAGGAAGCGCTAGACCGCGAGAAGAAGCGGTACTCGGAGACTTACCCTGACGCCGACATGGGGGCGCTCAGGTGGCGCGTCGAGAAGCGGCCAAGCCAGACAGGCCACAACTACTCGCGACGCGACATCAAGAACTGAACCGCTCCGCCAGCGCCAAGGATCCACGCAATGACGGTGAGCGCCATGGTCGGCTCGCTCACCAGCCCGCCGTCAAATGTGGTCGCAACCGTGCTGATCGCGAAGAACACTACCGCGCCGCTGAGCGTGTATGCCCAGGCGGGGCGCTGACCGTTTTTCTCTGACATGCCCCGATCTTATCGGGGCTTTCGTGTTTCTAGGAGGCCTCATGGCGGACCGCTCAGTCAAGGTAGTTCTCACGGCCCAGGTCGCCGGCTACATCGCCGGCATGGAGAAGGCTGCGAAGGCGACGCGTGACACTGGCAGCGAGGCTGAGAAGCTCGCTCAAACCGAAAAGGCCTTTGAGACGATGGGCCGCGCCTCGATGGTCGCGGGCGGCGCTATGGCGGCAGGGCTGGCGCTATCCACCAAGGCTGCAATCGACTGGGATTCTGCTTGGGCTGGCGTCACGAAGACAGTTGACGGCTCACCGGAACAGCTTGCAGAGGTTGAGGCCGGTCTGCGCGGGCTCTCAAAGGTCCTGCCTGCGGCTCATGGTGAGATTGCCGCCGTAGCCGAGGCTGCCGGTCAGCTCGGTATCGCTACCCCGAACGTGGTCGAGTTCACAAAGACGATGATCGACCTCGGTGAGACAACGAACTTATCTGCCGAGGAGGCCGCAACGCAGCTCGCGCGGTTTGTGAATGTCATGGGTACGTCGCAGTCTCAGGTGTCGAACCTGGGTGCGGCGCTCGTTGAGCTCGGCAACAACTATGCGACCACTGAGGCTGAGATCTTGTCGATGGCGCAGCGCCTGTCTGGTGCTGGCGTTCAAATTGGCATGAGTGAGGGGCAAGTGCTCGGCCTGTCTACCGCGCTGTCTTCGGTCGGTATTGAGGCTGAGGCCGGCGGTTCGGCGATGTCGAAGGTCATGATCGATATCGCGTCGTCGGTCGACAAGGGGGGCGAACGCCTCGGACAGTTCGCTGACGTTTCTGGGATGAGCGCGCAGGCGTTTGCGGCTCAGTGGCGAAATGATCCCGGCGAAGCCCTGGCATCGTTCGTGAAGGGACTTGCGAACGCTGAAGCTCAGGGAAAGTCGACGTTTGGCATTCTCGAAGAGCTTGGCATTAGTGAAGTGCGCATGCGTGATGCGCTGCTTCGTTCGGCTTCTGCTGCTGACCAGTTCTCTGCTGCTATGGCTACGGGCAATGAGGCGTTCCTTGAGAACACTGCGCTCGTTGATGAGGCGAACAAACGGTACGAGACGACCGCTGCGAAGCTCGGCATGATGCGCAACCGTGTCGTAGATGCAGCGATCTCGCTCGGCGAGCATTTCTTGCCCGCAATCGAGTTCGTGGCTGACGGTGTTGGAGCCTTCGCTGACCTCCTTTCGGGACTCGACGGGCCGATGGGCGCCGTTGTCGCATGGGGCGGGCTCCTGGCTTCTGGGTTCCTGCTGGCCGGCGGTGCAGCGCTAATCGCAGTGCCAAAGATTGCCGCGTTCAAGGTCTCACTTTCCATTCTTGAGGGCACTATGGCGTCTGTGTCTTCTGGCGCGTCACGAGTCATCGGATTTCTCGGAAATCCGTGGGTTCTCGGTGTCACGGCAGCTGCGAGCGTCATCGGCATTCTTGTTTCGGAACAGAATCGCCTCAGCAATCAGGCAAAGGCCCTCGCTGACACACTCGACGGCGCCACTGGCGCGATCACAGAGAACTCCGAGGCGTGGGCCGCGAACGAGTTGCAGCAGCAAGGAATACTGTCTGCCGCAAAGCGTCTGGGTGTTGGCGCTGACGATATGACTCAGGCCTGGCTTGGGAACGCTGAAGCGCTGCAGGTCGTCAATGACCGGCTCGATAAGTTCCGCTCTGATGCCGACTTCCGGTTGGAGAATGCGGATTGGAAGGGCTGGTCAGACGACCTCGTCGATGTTGGGTACGCGTTGGATGGCAGCAACAAGGTGCTCTCCGAAGCTAAAACGCGACATGATGAGCTTGCTGAGGCAACTGGCAAGAGCACGAGCGCCTCCGAGGAATCGGTTGGAGCAGTCGAGGATCAAACGGGATCTCTCAGCGATCTTGCCTCGACCGCTGGTGAGACGCAGGAGGCTATTGCCGCACTCGCGGACGAGATCCGTGGTTACAACGACCCGATCTTTGACATGCGTGAAGCGAACCGTCAGCTCGAGGATTCGCTTCTTTCGCTGTCGGACAGCCTCGGCGAGAACGGCAACAACTTTGACATCTCGTCTGAGGCTGGCCGGAAGAACGAGGCGGCGCTTGATGCTGTCGCTGAGGCGACGAACCGTGCTGCTGCGAGCGTGTACGAGGCAACGGGCGACCAAGCTGCGATGAATGCAAAGCTCGAAGAAGGCCGGCAGAAACTCACCGACATCCTTGCGCCCTACTTCAGTACCCGTGACGCTGCTGCGGCGTATGTTGACCAGTTGAATCTGATCTCGCCTGAGAAGGTGACGAAGTTTGTGGCAGACACCGCTGATGCTCGAGCGAACGTGGACGCGTATATCGCGGCTCTCAGCGCTGTTCAGCCGGTGGTGGGCACGGTGTTGCAGATCACGGAACGTGTGACGCGGCAGCTCAGCGACGGCAACGCGGACGGAGGCATGTACGCCTACGCTGACGGCGGGATCGCCGCCTATGCGGATGGTGGTTTCGCGTCTGGCATCTACAAGGGCGGCACTCCGATTCACAAGTTCGCTGAGCCGGAGACGATCTGGGAAGCGTACATCTCGGGGAAACCGGACCAGCGTGATCGGAACCGGCAAATCTGGCAGGAGACCGGGCGCAGGCTCGGCATGGACGGCGTCGGAACAGCAGTTGCGCCCGTTGTGTATGTGCAGAACCCGTTTACGGGTGAGTACTTGCTGGCGAAGGCTGGGCAGGTTGCTGACGCGAAGATCGATGGTTATGCGACCGAGCAGGCTCGTGCGGGCCGGATGGCGGGGTATTGATGTCTTGGATTCTGTCTGTCGGGTCTCGGTCGCTCGAGTTCCGTGGTGATCTGTTTGGTGTCGGGTTGATGGGTACGCCGCAGGTTCGACCGTTGGTTGAGTTTGATGCGTACGCGAATGCTCGCGGTGATGGGCGTCGTTTGGGGCGCGTGTATCGGCGTGGTCAGGTCGTGTCTTTGAGTGTGGAGGCGCGGCCTGACTCGCGTTCGATGGGTGACGTGTGGCGTGACCTGTTGGGTGTGTGGCGGGCGGATGAGATCCGCGACCGCCCTGGCGTCCACGCGACTCTTATGGCGCCGTCTGGCCGGCACGTGTTGGGGATGCCGGTCGAGCTCGACCCGAACGAGGAGTACCGGCTGTTCGACACGAACCGTGCGGTGCTGTCGTTCGAGTGTGTGGATGACCTTTGGTACGGCCCCGAGGAGCAGACGACGACGCGTCTCGCGCCCACGTTCACGGGTGGTCTGCCTGTGCCTGCCGCGGTGCCGTTCGTCCTCGGTGGCGGTACTGGCGAGTCTGACTCGATCGTTCAGGTCGGCGGTGATGTTGCGGCGTGGCCCGTGTTTGAGGTTCGTGGCCCGATCAGTGACCCGTGGATTGATGTGCCTGGTGTTGGGCGGCTCGTGTTTCGTGGCCAGCTCGCATACGACCAAGTGTTGCAGGTGGACACACGGCCGTGGGCCAGGTGGGTGAAACGCGACGGGGCCGCGTTCCCTGGCGCGCTCTCCCCTGCCGGTGCACGCCTGTCTGACATGGCGATGCGGCCCGGCTCGTACCGCGTGATTTTCGGCGGCTATGACCCGTCTGGGACGTCGTTGCTGACTGTGCGGGTGTCTCCCGCGTTTACAAGTTTCTAGGAGTAGTAATGGTTGATTTTGAAACTCCGTACGCGATGGATGGCACTCTCATTCCTGGCGCGGGTTTGCGTCGGCAGTTGCAGCAGTCCGCTGGCCCGGGGTCGGGTGTGCTGCGGCCGGGTGATTTTCGGATCACGCAAATGAACGTGCCAGGTCAGGGCGTGAAGATCACGGCCGGGGATGACCTCGTGCAGTGCCGGGCGCCAGGGCGTGACCGGGAAACGTATGGTGTGCCTCTGCTTACCGATCAGGTGTACATGGGTGACGGTGGAGACGGTATCCCGGGCACGGGGTCAAGTTCTGGCCGGCGCGACATGATCATTCACGAGATCCTCGACCCGAGCCTGCCGCGCCACTTCACGCCGCGTGAGGCTTGGCCTGAGAATCAGTACTCGAAGCTGTCCGTGGTGACGGGTGTGCCGGCTAGCGCGAAGACTGTCGCTGACGTGCCCGCGTTGAATGACGTGACCTGCTATGAGCTTGCGGCGATTAATTGGCCGGCCTCGACCGGGACTATCACTAACGCGATGATTGAGGATCTGCGTGAGGTGCAGTCGCCTCGAAGGTCTGAGCTCACGTTTGCGCGGCCTCGTGTCGCAGCCGACGATGGTCCGCAGAACTTCTTGACGAAGCGAACCTCCGATGGTGGGGAGTATTTCCCCGGCGGCGGCGGGTATGCGAACCAGTTTGAGGCGTTCATTCCGCCGTGGGCTACACGCATGATTCTCGAACCGCACTGGATGAGTGTCCGGTATGTCGGCGGGAAGAACGTTCAGGGTCGGTATTGGATGGAGTTCGGCACTGAATACCGTGCGGGGACGTGGCCGGGCAAGCGGCAGTACGAGTTCGCGACGCAACAGTTCCAGTTCGATTCGGCTGGGGGTGGCGGGACCTATCGCACGAACTGGCCGCTCATGGACAACGTCCAGGTGCCGGCGAAGCTCCGCGGTAAGAATGTGACGTTCGTGTTCAAGGCCGGGCTCGGAAATGAGAAGCCGACGCCGAGTTTCCCGGGTGACGGCGTGAACATGGATGCCCTGTCTGGGCTCGGCTGCAAGCTCACGTTCGTTGAGACAGCGCTCACGTGGGAAGACGCCATCTAGAGGAGGCAGCATGCTCCGCTACATTGTTGAGCGCATTAGTGATGGGAAGTTCCTCGAATTGGAGCTTCCCATCACTGTTTCCGGGGCGGGCAGGAAGCTGGGCGGCGCGGGCTCGTTCTCGGGTGAGATCGCCCCAATCTTTGACGTGTACAAGTACGCCGGCAGTGACGCCCTGATTGACCCGCTCGCGACCTATATTCACGAGGAAGCTGACGGCGTGATCCGCGGCTCGTGGATCGTGACACGGACAGAGTTCGAGGGCGCGACCTGGCGTATCGAAGGGCAGGGCTTTTCGAATTTCTTCTCCGGCCGCCCGTACGAGGGCGAATACCGGGGCGTGAACGTCGACCCGATCGCGGCCGCTCGGCACGTGATCACGCATGCGCAGAGCATGACCGGTGCCGATATCGGCGTGAAGGTCTTGGGGTCGTCCCCCGTTCGTGTCGGAACTGACTCTGACACGAAGCTTGCTGCCGCTGAGGCGGTTCTGAAGGAAGCAAAACGCGTCCGTACTGAGAACACGAAGAAGCGCACGGCGAAGACGAAAACGAAGCAGGCGCTCACGAAGTCGCATGACGCGACAATCAAAGCGCTACAGGCCACCTCGAAGGCTCGCCTCGAGACGTTGCAGGCACTTCGGAAGGCGAAGGCACCGGCCGCGCAGATCGCTGCAGCGCAGTCCGCCCGCAACACCGCGGTACAGAACGTGAAGACGGCACAGGCGGCGAAGAAGACCGCGCTCAAGCCCGTCAACGACGAGCTCGCGATCATTCGCACTGCGTTGAAGGCAGACACGAAATCGGTCGACCAAGCGCAAGACAAGGTGAAGGCCGCGAAAGAAGCGGTCGACGCTGATGGTGGCGCGTGGAAGATTCTCTGGTGGGACACCCCGGATTGTCTGCAGTCGATGCAGGAAGCAATCGACGAGGCCGGCTACGAGTGGGTCGAATGGTCTGGCTGGAATGCTGACCGGTCGAAGGTCTTGAAGGAGATCCGCGCTGTGCCCCGTGTCGGGCGCAAACAGGACGGGCTCGCGTTCGTTGAGGGCGACAACATTATCGAGCAGGTCACCATCGAGGCCGACGCTGCGGACTACGCGAACACGGTCGTCGCAATCGGTGCTGGCGAAGGCAAGAAAGCACTCCGTGTCACATTGTCTGTCGCGTCGACTAGGCGCCGCCGCGTATACGTGCTGGATGCGAAGGAAGTCACGAAACGGTCTGTGCTTGAAGGTCTCGCGCGTTCGGAGCTTGCAGCACGCTCGCAACTCTTGTCGATCGCTGCGGTTCGCGTCATCAATCACCCGAATGCTGAGTTCGGTGTGTTCGATGTGGGCGACACGATCCTGATCGACACAGACGGCACCGGTGCTGGCCGTCAACGTATTTGGCGGCGCATCGAAGAGTTGGAGTGGGTCGGCACTGACGTGTGCGATCTGATGCTGGGAGGAGTGTAGATGCAGAGTCTCACGCGCAAGATGGCGTTGCGTGCGTCGTCTCAGGTCGCAGCGTCCGCGCTGAACGCGTCGAAGGCGCTCGCCCGGACCGGGCAGGTCGCGCGCACCACACTCGAACTCGGTGATACTGACGTGTTCCTTGACGAGGCCCTCTCGTCAGCAGCGGACACGTCCGAAACGGTCGGCGAGCATGAGGGCGAACTCGAGGGGTCGCGCGAGCTCACCGATGATGTGGTTGATGTTCTCCCGGACATGACCGAGGACGCTTGGGAAGCGGAGGACGTTGGGCAGATCGCCGCTGATGGGGCGGACTGGGCGGCAGAATTCGCTGCTGAGCTTGAGGTTGAGCTTGAGGCCGCGAAGGTGGAACTCGAGCAGGCTCTCACTGAAGCACACGATGCGCTCGAAAAGGCGGGCCTGGCGCGCTCTGAGGCGGCGCAGGCTGTCGCTGACGCTGCGATTGCTGCCGACGCTGCAGCACAGGCGGTGCAGGACGCTCTCGCGGCATCCCAGCTCGCTGAAGGTGCCGCGCCTTCATGGAACACGGCCGACCCGGTCGCGGCTGACGCGGCAGGAAAGCCTGTTGGCGCGATCTGGTACGTGCGCAACACTGCCGGCAACGTGATCCGCATGTGGGAGCTCACCGCTCTCGGCTGGATCGCGCGCCCGTTCGATGAGACAGTCATCCCACAGGTCGCGATCGGTGGTGGCACGTACGGGTCACTCGCTGGTGACCGTCTCGTAGCGAAGTCGATCACGGCAGCGCAGATTAAGGCGCTCGCGATCACCGCAGCAGAGCTCGCCACGAACTCGGTGACGGCGGTGAAGATCGCAGCGAACGCGGTCACAGCTGACAAGATTCTCGCTGGTGCGGTCACGACGGACAAGCTCATCGCGCTTGCTGTCACTGCTGAGAAGATCGCTACTGGTGCGATCATCGCTGACAAGATCGCTGCCGGCGCGATCACGACGGCAAAGCTCGCAGCGACCGCGATCGACGGTATGACGATCACTGGTGCGCTGATCCGAACTGCCGCTACTGGGCAGCGCATGGAGTTCAACGTTCACGGGTTGCGAGCAATTGCCTCGAATGGTGCTGTCACTGCAAGCATTTCTAGCGCTTCAGGAGGGATGCTGGTCTCTGGGCCACTGATCTCTCAAGGTACCGGCGTGTCCACTGTTCTTCGCCCCGAGCAAATCCAGATGTCTCAAGACGGAGTTGGAACAGACCGGCAGTCCACAGTCATCGGCCCAGGGTCGATCAGCGCAAACGTAGACAATTTCAACCGAACTGTTGGACTGCATGCTTTCGGCGGCAACCCGCGTCTCACTCTCGGTCACTTTCCGGAGGGCTCAAGCTGGACGAATTTTGAGATCGCGCAACGAGTCGACAAGAGTACAAGGATTTGGTCTCCAGGCCGGATCGACGTGTGGGCAGACGAGGTAGAGGGAGTCGAGTTTTACGCGCCGGTCAAGTTCCTCGGCGACACCGACTGGCGCACTTTCACAATGTCTGGGTGGACAACCCAGATGGGTGCTCCCCCAAGTGTTCGTGTGAAGAACGGTGTCATCTATTTCCGGGGTGTCGTGTCGCACGCCACATTTGACGGCGGGTTCACCACTGTTGGCACGCTCCCAACTGGGATCCCCGCACCTGTGGGATATGCGACGGCAACCATCACCACGAACTCGACGTTCGAAACCAAGATGCGTGTCACCGCGGATCGCCTCATCCAGATCTGGCGCAACGGAACGTCTGGAGCGTGGGTGTCACTCAACCCGATGTTCTACACGCCATAACGACAAGGAGTAATCGATGACGTATTTGATTCAGCACCAGATCTCCGAGGACGAGGCGCTGCGGAATCGTGTGACGGCGTGCGCCGCATTCGAAGGGGTCGAGAACCCTGCAGCGTGGGCGTTCGAGCGCCGGTGGGAGTTGTCGGCGCAGCTGGGCTGGGCAGAGGCCTACCGCGAGTCGACTGCCGAGCTTCCCGGCGCTGACGAGTCAGCGGTGACAGACGCCATGATCCTTGACGGTGTGAAACGCATCGTCGCCACCTCGAGCCTCACCGAATAGGTGGGGCTCTTCTTCATTTAAGGAAGGAGCACGCATGGCAATCGTGCTTTCGCACCCAATCCCCGGCGCGCCGCTCTCCGACAAGTTCGGCTGGCGTGACGCGATCCCGGGCATCATCGGCGCCGGCCTGCACAACGGGCAGGACTACAAGGCTGACACAGGTGACCTCATCCGTGCAGCACAAAGCGGAACAGTCGTCTACAACGGCTGGGATCCCACCGGCGGCGGCTGGATGATCCGAATCAACCACGGCGGCGGATACCACACGCTCTACCTCCACATGCGCGAGCAGTCACCCCTCGTCAGGGTCGGCCAGCACGTCAGCACCGGAGCCGGCATCGGCTACGTCGGATCCTCCGGCGCTTCCACCGGCCCGCACCTGCATTTCATGCTCGAGAAGAACGGCACCTACGTCGACCCGGTGCCGTACATCAAGGCGCCGGCCAAACCGAACACCTCAAAGCCCGCAGGGCAGAAAGAAGACGAAGACATGAACGTCATTGGATACATTCGCGACAAGGCCAAGGGCTCGCAGGGCAGCGTGTACGCGCTGCAGGAGAACGGCCGCAAGCGCCTCATCAAGAAGGCCGAATGGAACTCGCTGCGCGCCCTCGAGGGCCAGGGAGTGAAGCTCCACGTCGCCGGCGTCGCTGCCGCTGACCTGAACGCGATCCCTAACGCATGACCGAGGGGCTGTGGATCGCTCTCCTGGCGCTCGCGGTCCCCCTCACCGGCCTGCTCGGCACCGTCATTGGTTCCAAACTCAACGCCCGCGCCACCGTGAAGGCCGCAGTCGCGTCAGCGTCAGCGCAGGTGAAGGTGTCTGAGGACACCGCGCAGGACAAACTCATCGACCAGTTGCAGCAGGAACTCGAGCGGTACCGCGACCGAACGGATAAGCGTTTGGACGAGCTCGAAGTGCAGGTCCGCGGGTACCGAGAGTTCATTGGCGTGCAGCGCGACCACATGGCCGAACACAAGATCCCGTTGCCGCCCTGGCCGGCACACCTTCCCCGATAGGAGATCCCATGAATATTCAGTCTGTCCGCACGTTCGTTGCCGCCCTCGTTGGTGTGCTGATCGTGCGTCTTGTTGCCGCGATCCCGGCTGTTGCTGACGTGTTCGCGTGGGTGGATGGCGTACTCGCTGAGGCGGGCTATGCCGCTGTCACTGCGCTCGCGATCGTTCAAGCCGTCGTCACTGCAGGCGTGATCTTGCTGTATCAGAAGGCTGCTCAGCGGCTTGGCGACCGTTGGCCGAACATTGAGAAGGTCATGCTCGGCAGTTCTGCACGCCCCCATTACGAGCCGCGCTACGCGGCCTAACTCCCACTGTGGCGGATTATCCCCCACTAAACACGAATAGCCCCCAGTAAACCCGTTTCCTCCGTATCGGAGGGGCGAGCTTACTGGGGGCTGTTTCGTCATTTCTGGGCTGGTTTGCTGCCGTTTGGTGGCCCGACCCTGGTGCGGCCGGCGGCGTTGACTTTCTCAAGATCCCAAAGCACTGAAGCGTTGGCTTCTTCGAGGGTGTCGTGTTGGCTGATGACGCGCCGCCTGGACGGTTCGGGATGCCATGCCTGGACGAAAAACAGTGGCACGTTGTCGCGATTCGCGAGGCCGACGATCATCGCAACCGGACGGTCTTTGGGGTAGCGCATGACGGCCCATAGGTTTGTGTCGATTTGGACGTATGGCATGCGTTCGCGTTCGATGTCGTTGGCTCGCTTCATGGCTTCCTCCGTTCGAAAGTTTGTTCGAACAGTGTATGCCTGGCCGGTGACAGTTACACGGTTTGGACGTGCAGCATCTGCCAGCCATCGGGCACCTTGGCGTTGAGCTCGGGCATGGTTGCGGCCTCGATGACCTGTGTTTGGTCGCGCCGCTGATACGTCCCCGCCGCTGTGATGACGCCGCCAGTCTTGCCCATCTTCACGGGCGCTTTCACGAGATCGAAACCCTCAGGCCGGTTCGCCTCGAGCTGCGCATGCACTTCCTCGAGCGACTCCCCCGACGCTTCAAGTTCGACGGTTTCGATGAGACGGATCGTGGCACGCAACATGCCTCTGAGACTATCCCCTTCCTGTCATGCCGCCCACCTGGGTAAGGTGGGCGGCATGAGTGAGAAACTGACCAACGTCGAAATCCTGCGACTTCTAAACGCCGAGACACCCACTATCGACCCACGTGTTGGGGAGCTCCTTAGAGACCTCTTCACACGTGTCGATGAGCTTGAGCGGCAAGTTGCTGACCTCCGCGCATAGCCATGAGCGCCAACACCGCATCTGCGAGCGCATAGCCGGCTTCCCTAACGGCCTCGGGCGCTAACTCCCAAGGTCGATTAGGTGCCGGGTCGGATTCCCACATTGCCTTTGCGATCTGTTCCCGTGTGGGTGTGACCAGTGCAGCACCCCACACAGCACCGTCCTCGAATCCGTGTCTGCAGAGGTAGTTGCTCAGGTCAGCGTCGTGCATGACGGAGATGTCTTGGCGTGGCCAGCGTTCTAGCGCTTCTGCTTGTGCGGCGGTACGCACATCAGGGGCTGTCAACGCTTCACCCATGCTGGCGATCCCTGCACGCGGTCGTAGATGCGCCCGCACGAGTCGCACTGCCACACCGTGCCGACCCCGACCGTCCAGTACAGCGGAGGGAAGCACAAACAGAACGGTTTGCCGTCCGGCAGTGGTACGCGCTTAAGAATTGCCATTGTTCTCTCCTTCGTTTCGTCGGTACGGGTTGGCCGGGTACTGAGTGTTTCCATAGCCGGCGTCCTTGATTTCGGCCTCCATCGCAGCGGCCAGGCCTTTGTCCCAGGCTTTCTCTGCGGCCGCACGCTCAACCTCAGCGATCATGCGATCGAACTCCGCTTCGCGCTCTTCCACGTCTGTCGTTGCCCAGAACGGGTGCGCTCGACACCACGCAGCTCGAACGGTTGTGAGGCTCGGCCTTCGGTCGCTCATCGTTGCTCCCTCATGTGTCGCTGTACTTGTTCTTCCCGGCGCCGCTCAGCAACTTCCAGGAGGTGCTGATTCTTTCGCCTGTTCTCGACTGCGATCTTCGCCCGCTCCTGCCCCGGCTCAGTCACCCAGGACAGGAATGCGCCCCAGCATTGGTCGCACAGGGTCACCTCGGTTCGGGAGAAGTCGGGTCGCTCGTAGGCGCCCCACGGGCTCAAGCGCTGCCGGATACTTCGGAGATGGATCGTGCGCTTCGTCACCTGGACCTCGACGTTCCCGGTGAACCTTCCGATCAGGGGCAGTTTCTCGAGGCTGATCTTCTCGGCTGGTTCCTCGCAGCGCTCGCATTTCTGTGTTTTGCTCATCGCACTCCTCCTATCTGTGTGTGCGGGATGGTGTCGCGCTCGCCAGCCATCACTACGGTCACGCTCTTCTTGTTCCAGCGGACGACTTCGAACCATGCGCCGTTGAGTGTCCATTGGACTTCGGTCTTGTCGCCGTGCATGGCTTTCAGATCGATCGTGGCGTGCGTGTTTTCGCGTGCGGCTTTCTCGGCTGCGAGACGCGGTGCTGCTTGAGCTCGCCGCAGCTTCGCATCTGCACTGTCGAGGTTTCGTTGGAGCTCTGCCCGTTGGCGTGCGAGACCGTCAATGCCGGTCTTGCCGTTCCGTGCCCGCAACGGAAGGTTCAGCATGCCGTGGTCGAAGTCGCTCACTGTGTGTCGCTTGTCCCAGGCTTCGAGCTTCGCGCGCGCTGCAGCTACGCGGGCTTCAAGATGCGCAGTCATCGGTCCTCACCTCGCAGCACCGGGAGTACCGCGTGCTGCACGAGCCGTTGGGCGGTCGCGTTGAGCTTGCCGCTCGACCAGTTCTCAGCGACCGCATCATCAGTTTCGAGTTCATCGGCGATAGCCTCGGTGAGCTTCGCCTCGTCCACCTGCACCGGGGCGACCGTTGACACTTGACTCCCAGCCAGTTCACACACCATCGCCGCGCTCTGCTTGATGCCAGCAATGACAGCGTTAGTGATCGGGTCGATCATCCCGTGTGCTGCCAGTTGGGCGTCTTCAATCTCGCGCGCATTCTCTCGAAGAGCGTCCGCGGCATCGCTTAAGCTCGGTTCCTGTGGTGCGGCACCAGCAGCAGCAGCAAACATCCGCACGATCTCGGCAGCAGCTTCGGCCTTCCGCTCCCGCAGATGGGCGCGCTGTTCTTCCGAAAACGAGTGATACCCCATGCGCGGGTCATCCGCCTTCGGGTTCGTCTCTCGGCACTGATAGTAGGCGAGAGTGTCAGCTATGCGCTCCACCAGGTCATCCCTGCGAGGTGCGGAACCAGCAGCAGCTAGAGCTTCGCGCGCAAGGTGTCGCCAGGAGCCTTCCGAGAAGAATCCCGACGAGGCTTCGCTCATGGCCTTTGCTGCAGCTTCGATTTGTTCGGGTGTCGGGTTAATCATCGTCGTTCCTTTCTGTCGGGGTAGCTTTGGCGCGGGTGACGAACATGGTGTCGAGCACGCCTGCTTCGAGGTAGGTGCCGTCATCGAGAGTGAAGATGCGGCGCGTGATCGTGCCGCCAAGACCGACCACTTCACGAACCTCGCCCGTGCCGCGCTCGCGCACGCGGTCTCCGCATTTCACGGCATGCGCTGGAGTTGGTGTCGTCTCAGAGATTTGGACTCGCACTAGCTGTCGCCTCCTAACGTCGTGAGGGGCCAACCTCTCGGCCAGCCCCTCAGATATGGGAAGAGCCCCGGCGTGCGGGGCTCAGTTATGGGTAGTTATGGGTGCGGTTTGGGTTTTTGTAGCGCCCGTACCTAAAACGGCTGCTCATCATCGAAGCCGCCGCCGAAGCTGCCAGGATCGCCTGTGCCGCCCCGAAACGGGTCGGGTGGTGCAGTTGCCCACCCGGCCTGTCCTGCGCCGCCCTGGGGTTGCTGTGCGCCTCCCCCGCCGCTCTTTCGGGAGACTTGAGCGGTAGCCCATCGGAGATCGGGGCCGAACGCCTCAATTTCATCGAGCTCGATCACGTGCCGGTCGGCGCCCTGGTTGTCCTTGTAGGAGCGGTACTTGAGCTTCCCTGTCGCGGTAATGCGGGTGCCCTTGCTGATTGACTGTGCGACGTTGTCGGCGTAGTCGCCGAAGAGCTTGACGGTGACGAACATCGTCTCGCCGTCTTTGAAGTCGCCCGTCTGCCGGTCTCGTTCGCGAGGTGTCGACGCGACGCGGACTTGGCACCAGGGTTTCCCGGCCTGCGAGATCCTGGGCTCGATTTCTGAGACTACGTTCCCAATGATCGTGCTGATGGTTGTCATGCGTTCTCCTTCTCGAATCGTGCTGCGGTTTCTTTGATGCGGTCGGGCTGGAATCCTGACCACATGTCGTCTGCGCTGTCGCCTACGGTGACGACTGGCGCGGCGAGGAACCCGAGTTCTTTAACGGCGGCGAGGTTGCCGGGCTCGGTGATGTCCTCAAGCACGTATGGCACTTCGAGGGCGTCGAGCAGGGTCTTCGTCATGGTGCATTGCACGCAGTTGGGTTTCGAGTAGACGCGAACGGTCGTCATTCAGTGGCCTTTCTTTCGTGTTGTGTGTCGCGCCCACCCAAAGCAGGCAGCGATAGTGGCGGCTGCCCCGAACGGGAACAGGCCGTGGGCGGGCGCCGGGATGACCGGCTGCCCTGTGATGTGGAGGATCACCGTTGCAAGCCATGCGGCGAGGATGACCGATGAAACGATGAAGGCCACGACAGCTGCTGCTCTCGTGGCCTCACGCTCGCGCGGGGTGATGTGGTCATTCACTGGGCACCTCCGGCCAGATCTGCGTCCCACCGACGATGCTGCTGTCTTTCAGCGTCGCGGTTCCTTCGTGACAGCGATCGTTGTAGACGAACCTGCCGCCCTTCACGAGCGCGGAAACATCTGTGTCGGGGAAGTCGTCGAAGCGGATAAGCCAGAGCTGGCCGTCTCGAGCGTCGTGCCAGGAGCGAGATTCCGGGTGAGCAGCGAAGTAGGTGTGAGCAGCGTCCGCCATGTCGCCTCGGTACTCGCTCATCTGCCCTTCAACGTAGAGCTGCGAGACACCAGTTAGCTCGTCCAGCACCCGGACACATCGCTCAGCATCGCAGAGGTAAACAACGATGTCCGGCCGCTCGGGGTCGCGCCAGCGTCCGAGTTCCTTGTCGCGTTCATGCTGGAAGAACTCACGCAGCGTTTCCACGTCTCCGAGGTCGACCGTAGTTCGTGCGCCAAGGCCTGATATTTCGAGGACGGTGCCTGTCATCGATCGGGATTTGATCGCGACGGTACGCCCTGTTTTGGCTGTGAATGTGTCACTCACTGGTCTTCTCCTGTCCTTCAACGAACCAGAAGGTTTGGCTGGATGAGCCCGTTGAACTTACCGATGCTCACACGGACCACACCAGGCTTGTTCGGGTTGTCTGACTTTCCCGCGGTGAACCGAATCGGCACGCCACGGCGCCACTTCTTCGCATAGCCAGTCACCCGCTCGATGAACTCTGGCCCCAGATTGACCGGCACCACTTCGGTTGCCATCTCGTGCACGTCAAGAAGACGCTCCGCGATTGGCGGGAAGGTCCCCGTCACGGGCCTGAATTGCTGCATGCGCTCAGGCTTTCCCTCAAGCAAGATCTCGACCATAACGGCCTCTTCCAGCAGGTCTGGGCCACTGACACCAGGGGTAAGCCCCGTGATGCGAACTTGGTAAGCCTCCGGGCGCATCCCAGCAAAGTGCCCCACAAGCGTTCGCGGATTTGTCCTCGCAATCCAGTCGAGAGCTTGCCGCGGCACCATGATCGGCCCCGATGCTTTCTGGCTCAGCGTGAACGCCCCCACTGTGTAGCGGTCAGTAGCGACAATGCGATCCCCTTCAAGGTTCGCGGTCGTAATGACCGGGGTTACGTCATCCTTCGACGCGTGCGGCAGCACGGCAGCGCAAGCCTCGATCGCTTCCATGAGTGGCAGCGTGACGCTCGGCTTCTCGGTTTCCTGTTTCTTGGTCACGATTGTTCTCCTGTCTGTTCAGAAGGCCGCGCGGGTTCGCACGGCCTCGACTACTTCTTGCTGGGCCACAGTCAGCGGCCCGTTAAACGGCTCACCCATCACCGCGGCACCGATCGCCGCGAGCACGAGAGCGTCCGCCTGGTCGTTCCCGGAAACGTCAACGTCTGGATAGCGTTTGAAGACCGAGGCGAGCACCGCATCTTTCGCCGCGTTGCCCTTCCCCGTCGCGTACTTCTTCACCTGAGCCGGAGTGACCAGCAACGGCGGCTCAAACCCGCACCCCGCTAACGCATCAACGAACATCCACCAGCCACCAAACATGCGGTCGAGCGACGAGGACGTTGCCGCGAACGCTGGCGTCTCTAGAACGACTTGAGCTCGTTCTGGTTCGACTCCGGGGTTCGCCCAGAAGTCGATCTCGTAGGCGATCCCGTTCACCCGTTTCGGGAACTCATGCCAGACGGCCTCCTTCTTGGATTTCACGGTGATGCATTCGGCTTCTCCGTCCTGGATCGAACACACGCCAGTAGACGTGAGACTGAAATCAACGCCCAGAATCGTCATGCGCTCCTCCTCCCTTTCGTTCTCTTCATTCGTTCGCGGGTCTTGCGCTGATATGCCGCACGTCCCCGGATGCTCCTGCAGGTCTTGCACTGCTTGTACGTCACCGCACCCTTGACGTACTCGTCGTATGCTCCGGGAATCAGGCGATGCCCCTTGCTGCACAGGGGGAACCCAGAAACCCAGGTGGATGCTTCCTCTGTCAGGTGCTGGAGGCGTGCCGCTCCCGGGGAGCGCAGCGATGGCCGTTCGTGATGGAGGCTGGCGCTTCCAACTGGGAAGCGTTCTTGTTCGAGGGCGGATGCGTCGCGAGTTTCGAGGAACAACGTGAATGCGTCTTCCTCGGAGTGGCTCATGATTCGTCCTCCTCTCTCGCTTCGCACGTGTTACACGTTCCGTCTTTGAGCCATTTGTGTTCGTGGGGCTTCGGTGGTCGCGGGCGTGCGTCCTCGGCTGCTTCCCATTCCTCGAAAGCGCGACGGTCACGCCCGCACGGGCCGCAGCTTTCCCCGTGCTCCCAGTGGGGATGCTTTTCGCAAATGGGGGTGGGTGGCCCCCCTCCCGAAGAATCTTTAGATTCTGAGGGGGTCGGGCCGGGCCGGGTCGGGCCGGGTCGGGTAAGAGCGGACTCCGGCGGGACTGACGCGTCTGTCACATCGGTGTCCCGTTGGGACTCTTTCGCTTTCCGTTCGGCGTCCCGACGAGCCTTCTCCGCACGCCAAGAAGCCTTCCTCTCACGCTCCTTCTTCCGGCCTTCCTCAAGCTCCGCCTTCGTCGGCTGATACTCACCCCAATTCGTGAACCGAGCACCATCCTCATACCGCTCCCAAAGACCAGAACGCACAAGCCACTCCACAGACTCAGGCCGAGCGCCCCACTCCTCGAGCATGAACTCAGGCACAAGCCCATCAAGCTCCTCCTGCGCAGACCAAGTGCCAGAAATCACCCACAAACCGGCAGCCTCAATACGATGGGACCGCGGGATCTGCATGAGCTTCCGCGACGAGTGGAACCCGTCATCGACCTTGAACCACGCCAACGTCTTCCTCCTTCCTTTCGATTGATGCGAGCATCCCCGCCTCGATCAGCGACCCCCAGTGCCCGTACCAGACCGCCTGATACCGGAGCGCGTACAGATAGACGGCGACCTGGCTATCGCGGCGGGCGCGAGCATGATGGGTCGCACCTTTCACGAGCTCGCTAGTGCGGTGCGTGCAAGCGAGGACGCGGGCGTAAGCGGCCTGCCTATCGGTCAGGGTCACGGTGCTCCTCCTCTCCTGCCATAAGTGCTCGAGCTTGTTCCTCAGTGATTGGTTTCCACCAGGCGCCGTCGACGGGTGCGTCGTAGTAGAGCACCCAGCCGACGCCGTGCCGCTTCGCAGGCCACTCGGCAGGGTCAGCCCACCTGGGTGCAGAGAACCCCGCCGCAATCGCTTGGGCGGGGTTCTCCGTCTTCCAGATGTGACAGCCACAGCCAAAGGCACTGCCGAGCAACTGCAGATTCGCGACGGTGGTGTTCCAGGCGTCCCGGTTCTGCCGGTGGTCCCGGTCGGTGGGACCAAAACGCCCGCACCGCTGGCACTGGCCAAGGTCACGGGCGGTCACTATCTTGTAGGCGTCTTGCTCCTGTTTCCGGGTGAGCTTTGGACGTTTCTGCGTCGGCGGCCTACTCACGGAGCCCCAACGCCTCACGGATCTCAGGACGAACGTGCAAGCCCGCGAACTCGTCAAACGGCTCCGCATTGTTGTAGCCGTAGATCGCATCTAGCGGTTCCGCAGCCTGCCACCCGTTGCCATCCAGAGCCTGCGAAAGTGCGATCAGGTTGGCGATACGCTGCTGCTCCACCAGGGCGAGTACGGCATGAGCAATCGCCGCATTCGACGCGTCCGTTGCGAAGTTCCGTCCGTCCCCCGAACCACGCAACGCCTCTCGCGCTTCTGCCGCGTGGTCGATTCGTTCGGTCATGATTCCTCCATTGGTTTGTGCCTGCACACGCAGGTAGACGAAAGGCCCGGGTCGATACCCGAGCCATCACATGTGCTGCACGACGGCAGCGGCGTATACGGAGCACTCACTCGCCCACCACTTCCGCGTCCTCGACGTCATGCTGGATCGTGAGGTCTTCTACGCCGTCGACCTTCTTCACCGACGCTTGATCGGCAGAAGCAGCCAACGCGATGCTCTGTGCTTCGACCTGTTTGGGGAGCATCTTCTGAAGCATCCGCAGCCCGGTCTTCTTGAACATCTCGCCCTCGTCAGACTTCCATGGGGTCTTCTCCCAGAAGCGCGGCCGGTGCCGTTCACGCATCGTCTCCGCGTCGAGGTAGACATACTGTGATTCGTCGTACCCCTTGACCTTGACGTAGGCGACCACGCCGACGACAGCACCCCGATCGGCGCGCGCTTTCTTGAAGTCGTAGAACTCGCCGCGTTCGCTGTTCGCGCCCTCATCGAAGTAGTCCGCCTCGTGAACGAGAAAGGCCCCTACTTTCGAGTAGAGGCCTGTGTTCATGATGAGCTGGATGTATCCGCCGTAACCGATGATTGGGAGCACTTCCCACACGTCACCCCGTTTGCGTGGCGTGAGGTGGAACTGCGCGAGCGGCCCACCAACAGGGAGCTTCAACTGGGCCGCGAGGAACAGCGCCCCAAACAGTGTCCGGGTGTCGCACTCACGTAGTTTCGGTGTCTGCTTGATTGCGGTGAGCGCGTCCTGTGAGAACTTCGCCGCATCCATCGTTTTCCCGAGCGCACGCTGAAACTCAGGCTCATACTTCGTGAGGTAGTCCTCAATGGTCGGGTTCTTCTTGACCGCTACAGCGGCCTGCGTGAGGTCACTCATTGGTATCTCCAATCGGCTCGAACCCGAGCCACCCGTCGTACAAAACAAAATGCCCTATCTGGTCACCTTCACCGTCGCTGAACGGGCGCGTGATCTCGATGCGAGTGACAATGTCCGCGCGCTGCTTGTAATCCCCAGCGTCACTACAAAGCAGGCGCTCCCACTCGCGGAGCCGTCTTGCAATTTGCATCAGCTCTTCAGCATTCAGAGGAATGTTTAGCCCCATTACTTCTTAACCTTTCTAAGTACGTTCCGGCCTGCACCGGTTTTCACGAGCTCGTCATACAGCTCAGGATGGAGATTCTCTACGTCAGCGACAGACACCGACCGGCGCCCCTTGACAGGCTTGATCTCGTAGATTGGCTCCCCCATGTGCGTGATGTTTTGGGCGGCGCCGGCATAGTTCAAGACCGCGACCTGTGTCTCGTCGGCCTCTGCCCGCAGCACTTTCGCTTCCTTCTCGAGTGCGAGCGCATCCGACAGCAACACATCACGTCGGTCGAGCGCCTCCACCAGCAAGTCAGTGAGTTCCACGTCACGGTCGGGGTCTGGTGTGTGGAGCGACGCATGCTCAGCTGTCGTCGTTGCTGGCGGCGGCACGTCCTTCAACACGTGCTCGTGCCAGAACTCGCGTGTCGCAGGGATGAGGTGGTTCTGAATGAACTCGTCATCCCGCTCCACACGGAAGAGCCTGAACCGCATGTCCCCACCCAGCAGAGCCGAGTACCCAAATGGGCGGTTATACACGAACATCTCGGTTTGCAACTGCGCCTGCACAAGGATCGGCGTGCCGTCCTCCCAGTCCTTCACCCCGTAAAAATGCGCAGTCTTCATCTGCACTGGAACATCGATTCCGTCTACGGTGAGGCGGCGATCCAGTGAAGCATGCAGCCAAGGGCACTCAACCGAGCGAACCATCTGAGCAGGCAGCACGGGCGTAAACTCCGGCCGGAACTTCTCGATGATCGTTTGCATCAGCTTCTCGGCCTCATGCCCGATTGCCGCGCGCTCCGGGTCGAAGAACGTGTCTACGCCCTTCTTCGACCGGTACACGTCCAACGCGGTCGCGTACGGCGACAGCCCGAGAACCGCGGCGACCTCAGACGCCCCAAGGCTGTTGCGTCGCTCCTGCGCCCACTCAGGCGAATCAGACACGACTTCTACGACCTCGTACTTCCTCGGTTCAGTCATTGAATGCCCGCTCCTCTCTCATCTGGTCGCCCTCGTAGTCGTTCTCGGCAGGCCACCAATGCTCATGCTCAGAGACAGGCAGGTCGGCCTCGAGGTCTGGCTCCGCGTACGGGATCACCTGCGACGGACGCTCTCGTGCAGCCCACCCGCATTTGCAGTCGGGGTGATGCCCGAACGGGTTGTTCGACTGCGGGCACTGCGTCTTGTGCGACGGCGGCGGCGCACCATACAGGCCAGCACCGTGTTTACCTTCGGTTGAGATTGCGTCTTCAGCGGTCATGCCCGCCTCCTAAGAGTGTGTGGAGGACTGTCTTTGTCCTCGAAATAAGAAACCGCCCACGTGCTTGCTTGTTTTCGAGCAGCAGGTAGGCGGCAATAATCGGGATAAGCCACAACATTTCCGGTGGCGCATAATCAGGCAAGGTCGATCTCCATCCCGTCAGCGACGCTCAGCAGCACCGCTCCAGCAAACGCCTCGACCGTGTCGTACTGCAGGCGCCGCTCCACCGTCGCGAGTACCTGCTCAGCTACCCGATCGTTGTCGAGCTCTGCGACCTTCCCGACCAGCCGGGCAACATTCGTCATCATGATGTCCATGTGTGCACTCCTTCCAATACGTGTGGTCCTCTTGGCGGGTGTCGATCCCGCATCGCAGCCGGATGGTTGCTGGCGTCCATGTGCGCCCCACTTCTAGGTCAGTGAGGGTGGCTGCGACCACAGCTGGTGCAAGAGGGTGTTGTGCGGGCGGTGCCGGTCAGAGTCGTTCCATCCCTGACCGGCTTGTCTAGGCGATCCCGCATACGCAGGCGTTCCCGTCAGCGGCCACCCGACCGCTCGCCCCGTGGGGGTCTTTCGTGCCCGTGGGAGGTACTCCGCCTCCACAACCGATCACAGGCTCACGGGCTGCGCGGACTAGATACGCGGAGGCCAGCTCCACTGACCATCTGCATGTCCCGCACCAGCATCCGGCACCCACAGCACGTCTGTACCGTCGAGAAGTACCTTCAGGTTTGGATTGCCGCTTACTGCGATGCCTACAATGATTGCTGCCTGCGCGTCCCCCGCAACTACGGGGAACCCCACATGTACCTGAACGCCAGTCGCAAGTTCGCGGTGTTCTTCGAGATGCGCTTCGGTGTCGCTTCGACGCTTGTTCACCGATTCCGCATCCTCACGGCTCAGCCGATAATGCACGACGCGCCCAATCGTTGGGTCTTGACTCATGACAACCTCTTTCTCTTTGTTTTCTCGCTGTCGTGGCGGGCGAGGGTTCGAACCTCGCGTGTGACCGGGTAGCCCAGACATCACACGGCACCGTGCACCGCCTGGCCGAACGAACGGCCATAAAGCTCTAGACGCTTCCACCCGAAGGTGTCCACGGCGCGACAGCGATTCCGCCGCGACTCGCCTGATTACCTCTCCCGAGGTTCGGCATCCCAAACGCTTCAAGCTCGCACGGTGAGTCACTACCCTCACCGCGCCATCCGCGCCGGTTATCTTCTATTCAGTTCAATGCCCGATATGTCAGTCATGGGACGCCCGGTGAAGGGGGCCCTCGTGACGGTGGGCGGCTGTTTAGGCCATGTCGTGAACCGGACGGTTTTGAGGCCGACCGGCCCGATTTTGGGTAAAGCGTGGCTAGCCCTATATCGCAAGGGCCAAGAAAAGGTCGTGTTAGGCGGCGTAGCCGAGAGCTACGTCGCGCTGCCGCGCGAGCTCCTTAACCTCTGCCTGCTTCTTCGCGATCCGCGCCTCGAAGCGTTCAGCAGTCCGACGCATATTCGCAGCCGTCACGGACTCCCACACAGGCGTGCACTCGACAACGATCGCCTTGCCACCCCAGTAGTTGATGATGTCGACGCGACGCTGGGCCGTGCTGCGTGACTTGTAAGGCACGTTCGTTTTCGGCCAGAAGAACGGCTTATGACCATCCGGCCACACCTCACCCTCGCGAGGCTCCGTGCCCCACCTCTCGAGCGCGTACTCACGCCAGCCCGCAGGCTCAGAGACAGGCTCGAAACAGTCGCAACCATCGTGGTCGTAGCACTCCTCATACTCGACACCCGTGTCGGCCCACACAGCCATGTACAGTTTCTGCCCGATCATGCTGCGATCTCCTTCTTCGGAGCGAGCACGCTCCCATAGTTCTTCAAATGAGCGACTGCGGCGTCCCAAAGGCGTCCGTACCCGCGCGGAGTCAGCCTTGCCGACACCTTCACGAAGGATCCGTGATTGTTTGTGTCGACAGTGGTGTCCTTGGGTTTCACCCAGCCGGCCTCAATAGCTCGGGCTGTTGGCTGGTTGTTGCGCACCGTGTTCCCTCGAATGATCAGGCCCACGTAGCCGGCGAGGTCGAACACGTCGCCCTGCAGCACCTTCACTCCGGGGTAGTTCGATGCGGCATGCACCTTGAGGTCGTTCGCGAGGTCTGTGATTGTGCGCAGCCCGTCGGCCTGCCTGAACGTGTCAGCCTGCGCGGCCTTCGGCTCAAGCTCTGTCACCTTCGCTTCGAGGGCCTTCACCCGATTCGTCGTGATCGCGAGCGCCTGAGCCACGATCTCGTCCTCACTCATACGAGGCGCAATCTCGGCTGCGCGGGTCTGGATCGCAAAGTACTGCTGCGCAGCCGCCACTTCCGGTTTCGCGCCGTCAGCGTTCTGGAAGAGGATGTAGCAGGCATACCGTGTGAGCTCGATATCCTCGACCTCACGGCGGGCACTCTTGCCTGTCTCGATCATCTTGGTGACCCCAACGAAATGATCCGCGGCGTTCAATCCGCTCGCATTCACCGATGCCACAGCACGGTTGATCGCCTTCGTCCAGTTGCGCCAGTCCGCGTACCCGGCGAACGGCATCAGATCGCGTGCCGACCACACCTCACCGTCTGTGAGAGTGATGACCTTGAGCTGGTCTAGCTGGGCTTCAAAGCCGCCCTCGATCGCGTTCACTTTGCGCTCTCCCAGTAGAAGCCAGCGGTTTGGCCGTAGCCCGCGTTCAGTTCGTCTGCAACCGACCGCGCCGCGGCTGGGCTTGTGCAAGAAACAGCTTTGTTTGCATCTCGGTCATAGACCAGCGCGCCCAGCACAACAAACCTGGGCGTGGAAGATGCAGGAGACACACCCTCCACACCAGGGGCAGCATCACTGCTGCCGCCCTCCTGTACGGTCATGGCAGGAGCATCGGAAGTGCCAGCTTCCGACTCCGCTACGACAGGAGAAGAAACATGAGTGCAGAGACGAGCATCACCCAGAGCCTCGAAAAGGTCCGAGAAGAGGTCACCCGCGCAAGCGAATCGATCGCGGGAGCAGCGTCGATCATCGAAGACCTCTCGGACGATAGCGCCGAGAAGGCCGCCCTCGAGAGCCTGACCGAGGCCGTCGCCGCTCTTCGAGACGCTTTCAGGGAGCTCGCCGGAGAGTGACTCGGGCCGGCGGGTGCCACCTGCGTGACTCCTGTGGCGCCCGCCCCAGCCCTGCCCCCGTGCGACCTCAGCGGCAGCGGCATCAACCTCGGCTTCAGCTTCCTTGGCTGCAAGGTAGGCTTCTGCGGCTTCACGCTCGAGCGCCATCGCGGCCTCAGCGCGGGCAACCCCGGCAGCTTCGAGAGCTTCCTCTGCTGCCGCTCTTGCCTCTTCCGCGAGCGCCCTAGCAGCATGATCTTCAGCTGGCTTGGCGACATACCTCGAGCGCACGCCACCCGGCCCGATCACGCGCACGTGCTCCGAAATCAGGCCTGCGGATTCGAGCACCCGAACGGTCTCGTTCTCCGCGATCTCCCGCATTTCTTCGAGCAATGCGTTACGCTTTTTCTTGAACATGATTCTCTCCCTAGGGGTTTGTGTTCTGGCCCGGTGTGACAGCACCGGGCTTTCTGCTTCCGCGACGCTCATGCGGAGAGCCGCGGAAGCTCGATGGGCTCGGCGACCTGCGACATGTGTTCGCATTCTTCGCCTTTCGACCACGCATCCGCACAGGGCTCTTCAATTAGCCAGCGGCCTCCTGGGACCCGCTGCCGCCCATGCAGGAGCCCCTCATTTAGGGATATGCGCACGGTAACTGGATGCTTCCGGTACTGGTCGGCGACCTCTTTGGAGGTCAAAAGGTTTGGCTTCTTCAGCATGGATACCCCTTGTCTGAAACTCGATTCCGCTACAGCAACTTGCTTGCGTTACCGAAACCATACACAGCATGCTTCCGCAAACGCAAGCTGATTCCACTTTCGGAACAGTGGAGGCGGGGCAACTCGCGAAAACCAAACCGAATACGGGAAATCATTTGCGTTTGCGGAATTTCGTGAGTACTCTTATCCACATGGCAAAGAAACTCGACTGGAATCGCTACCTGGACAACCTCGCCGGGAACCCGAAGGACAACCAGATTGCAGCGGCCACCAAGCTTGCACCTTCAACGATTAGCCGCTGGCGAGCTGGCCAGGCACCAAATCCTTCGCACGCCGTGGCAGTCGCCCGCGCCTTCGGAGGGCACCCTCTTGGCGCACTAGTTGCCGGCGGCTACCTAACCAACGACGATCTCGACGCCATCTTTGACGGAAAGGCGATCGCGCAACTCATGTCCGTGGATGACTTCGACACCGCGTTCCTTGCGGCCGAGGTAGCGCGCAGGCTGAATCAGGCGAAGTAGCATGGCGTGGACAGTCAAGCGCGACTCTGGCAAGTGGCAAGGCAAGTATCGCGACCGCGAGGGCAAGGAACGTTCCGCGGGAACGTTCTCGACCCGAAAGGCGGCGCGTGATGCCGCCACACTGGCGGAAACTGGCCCCGACCGGAGCACCATCACTTGGGGTGCGTGGACGACGCAGTGGTGGCCGACGCGCTCTGTTGAGCCTTCCACGATCGATACCGAGAAGCGACTGCTGCGGAAGCACATCGAGCCAAAATGGGCAAAAGTTCGCCTTGCGGATATCACCCGGCACGAGGTTCAGGCTTGGGCAACTGGGCTGGCTGAAGACCCACATAATCTCGCGCCAGGATCAGCTCGGCGAGTACTGGGGATCTTTGTATCGTCGCTCAGCGGCGCAATAGACGCTGGCCTCTTGGATTCGAATCCAGCGGTGAGGATCAAGATGCCCCCCGCGCCGCAGGGGCGTGAAGTGTTCCTGACGCACGAGCAGTTCGATCTGTTGCTGGACAAGATCCCGCACCAATCCGACGCAGCTCTTGTGCTCTTCCTCGCAAGCACCGGGCTTAGGTGGGGTGAGGCGGCAGGCTTGCACTGGCACAATCTCGACACCGAGCGAGGGATCGTCACGGTATCTGACACCCTCAGCCTTGGAGAGATCAAGCCTTACCCCAAGGGCAGGCGCCAACGCCACGTGCCTGTGTTTGACTGGGTCACCAAGAGTATCGAGCGGCCAGCAGAGATTGCGCCTTGCAAGGTGCCACACCGCGAGGGGAAATGCAGATCGGGCCTCGTCTTCCCCAACGCGGACGGGAAGGCGCGCGATGACCGCAACTTCTCGCGCCGTGTGCTCGCCCCAGCTTTGAAGGAAGCGAAGCTTGCCAAGCTCGGGGTGACCCTCCACGACTTGCGGCACACGTACGCATCGTGGCTAGTGCAGGGAGGGGTGTCTCTCGAAAGGATTGCGGACCTCTTGGGCCACGCGTCACTGACCACCACCCAGATTTACGCACACTTGGCCCCGGCCAAGCACGATGAACTGGAGAACGCCCTGCGGCCGAAGCGGGTCGCAAACGGGTCGCAAACCTCGAAAACACCGCAATATTCGGGACTACGCGCCGTTTGAGCCAGGGCGCACAAACACCTGGTCAGGAGCCATAAAGAAACACTGCAATACTTCCGACTCCAGTACCGTGTTGTCATTCACACGGAAGAGGTCGTCAGTTCGAGTCTGGCATCGCCCACAAGTGAAAGCCTCCGGTACGCCGGAGGCTTTTTGCGTGCGGACAATTGCGTGCCCGTGACAACCCGTAACTCGTTGTAACGCGGCAGACGCGCTCTTCCGACTGAATGTCAAGTGCCAAAGAAGTCTTCGAACATGGATTGCAGCCAAGCCTGAGTCGTGCGCCCTTCGCCCTGTCGGGGGCAAAAGAGGGCGTTTGACGCTTCTTCCACACCGCGAGGCGTTGATCCTGGCGGCAACGTCCGCCTAGGCCCCTGCAACAGTAGAAGTCTCAGCTTCCGGACGCACACCGTATCTGCGGATACGCTTGTCCGTACCTGTCGAGCACCAGGGGCCATTGCTTGAGGAAGTTGAAGCGGCCTGTCTGTGCCCCGTGATCCAACATGGAGCCACGCCCGTCCCATGCGACCTCGCAGAGGTCGTGGGACGGTTAGTGTCCGACTTGTCTGATCCAGCTGAGCTCTTCCAGAGCCAAGTCGCTGAACTCACAGCCAAGGTGCTCAGTAGACTACAGGTGGCGAGCTGCCCATGGACTCGCAGATCCATCCGATCCGTCCGCCGTTTGTGTGTGGAGGCAGCATACAAGCTGAGCGTTGCACTTCTCACCGGGCTTCGCGCAGCCGCACCAGCGACTACTCCCGTATCTCTTGAGACATCTGGAACCTACGGCATCGCGCTGTACCAGATGATCGGGCTCTTTGTTGCGGATGAGATCAACATCGAGTGCGGCCAGCGGGTCTTCACAGCGACCGCGGAGTTCTCGAGGCGGACCATCTCCGATTACTAACAGATAACTATCTTGCCGCAACGCCTAGGGCCACTCAGCGGGGCTGACAGCATTGAAGTATGGATAAGAAACTCATTGCGACTGGTCTCGTTGGTCTTCTACTCCTCTCTGGTTGCTCAAGCAGCCCTTCAGTGGAACAGCCGTCTTCATCAGAACAAGAGCAGACCGCCCCCGAAGCACAAGAAGCCGCGAAGGAAGGCACTCGCGACAACCCATTCCCGATTGGCTCGGCCGTGACAGACGGCGACTGGACTGTCACCGTCAACAGCGTCACGCTCGACGGCACCCAGGCGATCGCCGACGAGAACCCCTTTAACGAGGCCCCGGCTGAGGGGTCGCAACACATGCTTGTCAATGTAACAGCGACGTACAATGGCGATGACGCGGACGGCGCGATCCCTATGCTCACGCTCGAATATGTCACCAAGGACGGCAACACGATCAACAGTTTCGACAAGATGATCGTCCCACCCGAGCAGTTCAATTCGATCGAAACCCTCTACGCAGGGGCTTCAACGACTGGGAACTTCGCTTTCGAGATCCCTACCGCAACCGCGGGCGAAGGGACGCTCGCGTTGAAAGCAGACATGCTCGGCGACAAGGTGTTTGTCGCAGTTCAGTAACCGTGTTCGACAAAGCCCCGCTCTTATGGGCGGGGCTTTTCGGTGGGAGAGGGGCGGGACATCCTTCCGAGCCCACAGGCCATCCACAGCCCCTGGGTTGCCGGTCTCATCGCTCAGCCACTGGCTACGGGACTTGCGGCAAATATCCACAAGGATGCTGGCAGCCCGAATCAGGCGACTTTGTAGACTGGGTCGCGACGAATCACGCCGCGCTGCACGCAAAGGAGCACAATGATCACTCGAGCCGATGTTGAGGCCGCTCAGGCGCGGATCGCCGGGCTCACGCGGCGCACTCCCCTTGTCGCAGCTGAGCCAGTTGGCGGCGAGAAACTGTGGATCAAGGCCGAGTATATGCAGCACTGCGGAGTCTTCAAGACTCGTGGCGCGTTCAACCGTCAGCTTGCCGCCAGAGAGCGAGGGGAGCTCGACCCGGCAGTTGGCATCGTCGCGGCGTCAGGCGGCAACGCCGGCCTCGCGAACGCGTTCGCCGCGACACGGCTCGGGGTGCCTGCCACGGTTTTTGTGCCCGAAAATGCGCCAAGCGTGAAGGTTGAGAGGCTGCGCTCATACGGCGCCACTGTCGTGCAAGCGGGAACCGAGTACGCGGAAGCGTACGAGGCCGCGCAGGATCGCGTAGAGAATACTGGCGCGCTGTTCTGTCACGCCTACGACCAGCCAGAAATTGTGGCGGGTGCCGGCGTCATCGGTCTTGAGGTGCTCTCCGATTTGCCGGACGTTGACACAATTGTCGTCGCCGTTGGCGGTGGTGGGCTATACGCAGGCATTGAGGCGGCTGTCGCCGAGGCTGACGTTCGCATCGTTGCGGTTGAACCCGTCGCGATTCCGACCCTCCATGCAGCGCTCGCCGGCGGGCCCGTCGATGTTTCCGTGTCTGGCGTCGCGGCTGACTCCCTTGGCGCGCGCAGGATCGGCGAACACGGTTGGGCGGCTGCCACTTCGAGGCGCCCACGCAGCGTACTTGTCGAGGAGGAAGCGATTCTGGAGGCCCGACAGCATCTCTGGTCTGAGTACAGGATGCCTACTGAGCCGGGGGCTGCGGCAGCGTACGCAGCGCTCTTGGCGGGTGCATACATTCCAGCCGCTGACGAGCGCGTTGTCGTGATTGCGTGCGGCGCGAACACTGACCTCGCGACGCTGGCTCAGTAGCCTACGCAACAACGACCTCGCCGCTCCCGCAGCAGGGAACGGCGAGGCCGTGTGGTTCGCTTGGAAGGACCGAGTTACCGGTCCCCCATCAGTGCGTGTTACTTCTCGTTACCGAATGAGTCGTCGAGCTTCTGCTTGATCTCGTCAACCTTGTCGGCGTGCTGGCCTCCGGTGACCTTGTTCGCGAAGTCGGCGAGCGAGCCGAGCACCTTGTCACTCACTTCCTCTGCCTTGTCGCTCTGGAGCGCTTCCTTCACCTTGTCGGCGTTCTCACCAATGAACTCCTTGGCTTTGCCAGCGCCCTCGGTGACGAAGTCCTTTGCTTTTGCCGCTGCGTCGGCTGCCTGCTTGCCCAAATCTTCATTCGCCATGAGTGAATAGTCCTTCCCAAATGAGGCGTCGAGCACCCCGACGCGTTGATTGCATTATGCACTGCGACATTGCCCTTCAACAAGGATCAATATGTGACCGCCGAGTGAAGAGTTTGTGCGACCGCCGATCGTATGCGGATGCGGATCCGTGGTCGCGCCCGGAACGAGGCGCTCTGATAGCGTTAAGGCGCTCGATCGCGCCGCCTGTGGCGCCGGAGCCACGACCGCCCCCTGGGGCGAAAGGGGCAGGACAGTGCATCAGACGGCCGACCAGCGAGAGCTCGAAACCCGCATCATTAGGCTCCTCGCTGAGGAAGACTTGAAACAGCTCGGCCACGAGCTTGAAGGTGTGTCTTCAGACGACGCTGTGCTGATCCTCGAACGCCTTGGCGCAAAGCAGCGCGCCGTGGTGTTCAGGCTGCTCCACAAGGACGAGGCACTCGATGTGTTCGAAGCGCTCGACCCGAGCGTCCAAAGCGATCTCATGCGAGGTCTACGTGATGCCGAGGTCGCTGAGATTTTCGAGGGTCTTGACCCAGACGACCGTGTCTGGCTTCTCGACGAGCTTCCTGCAACACTCGCCCCCAAACTTCTCCACGGACTGTCGGAGCGTGAGCGGCGCCTGACCTCCGTCGTCCTCGGTTACCCGCAAGACTCGGTCGGGCGGCGCATGACTCCCGAGTACGTCACGACACGCATGGACTACACAGTCGACGAGACGCTCACGCGCCTCCGAGACCGGATAGCCGACGCTGAGACAATCTATTTGCTGCCAGTCCTCGATGACGCAAGGCACATCGCCGGGGTCGTCAGCTTGCGCGATCTCATCGCAGCTAGGCCCGATGAGATCATCGCTTCGATCATGAGTGAGGCGCAGAGCATCGAAGCGACCGAAGACGCCGAGCGGGCTGCTCGAAAGCTCACCGAGGCGGGCTTCGTTGCGCTCCCTGTCGTAGATCGCGAGCGACGCCTCGTCGGCCTTTTGACTTTCGATGATGCAATGCGAATCATCGAGCACGAGGAAAGTGAGGACGCTGCGCGACAGGGTGGCGTTGAACCACTTCGGCGTCCGTACTTCACCACGCCGATCATGCAACTCGTGCGGTCGCGCGTGGTCTGGCTACTAGTGCTCGCCGTTGGGGCGACACTCACCGTCCAGGTGCTCGACGTGTTCGAAGACACACTCGCCGAGGTGACAGTGCTCGCGCTGTTCGTTCCACTCCTCATCGGCACCGGCGGAAACACTGGAAACCAGGCGGCGACGACAGTGACCCGCGCACTCGCGCTTGGCGACGTGCGAGCGCGGGACCTCGCGAAGGTGCTCGGGCGCGAGGCTCGCGTTGGCCTCATGCTCGGCCTGCTTCTCGGTTCGCTTGGGTTCGTCCTTGCGGGGCTCGTCTACAGCTGGCAGATCGGTGCGGTTATCGGACTCACACTCATCGCGATTTGCACTGTCGCAGCGACAATTGGCGGGATCATGCCGCTCATAGCTCGGTGGGTGAAGGTTGACCCAGCAGTCTTCTCGAACCCGTTTATCTCGACATTCGTTGATGCGAGCGGACTCATCATCTACTTCCTCATCGCGCGGGCTATTCTCGGGCTCTAGCCGTCTCGAGGCCCTTTCGCGCTGGCAGCGTCAGCTGGAAGTGCAGCGATGGCGATGTCGCGAAACAGTGCTCGCACCGCTGCATGGCTCTGGGCAGGAGTCTCGGTTGCGTCGGTGCCTGCTTGGCTACTCCACCGGATCCACCCATTTCGCCAGATCGTGACGCCGATGTCTGCAACCAGTTCAATCGCCGCGGGATTCTCCCCCGGAAGCTGGAGCCCGATCCTGTCTCGAAGCATGTCGGCGATCACGCGGTCCTGAGAGACTGCGTACGCCCTGATCGCAGGGTCGTTCGCGATCAGGAGCGCGACGCGGCGATGCTCCGCGAGATCAGGCTCCCCCTCCCCCACGAGCACGACGTCGCCGAGGGCATCGATAGCGGCAAGAGCATCGCCAAGGCTTGTGACTGTGAGCGGGTGTGTCGCCACCGCCGCGAGGTAGCGACTATGCCCGGAAAGCACGGCCTCCTCTTTGCAGCCGAAGTGTCGGAAGAAGCTGCGCCTTGAGATTTCTGCGGCAGTGCTGATCTGTGCAACAGTGACCGCACCCATCCCGTACCGCTCCGCGAGGTCGAGAGCCGCGAGGTGTACGCGGGTGCGAAGCTCACGCGCGCGGCGCTGCCGCACACCCTCGTCCGGCTCTGGCTCGGGTTCGGCTGCGTGCATACTGGCTCCTCGAAATCCTTCATGTGTGGGCGTGTGAGCCCCGCAAAATCTATCGCGCAACACACGGACTCGCAAAATTGTGGCACTGTGTGCCACAATCTACTGTCGGCCGAACGTCGCCGGCCAGAAAGCGATTCCCGCACACGTGTCTTCTCAGAACACCGGCAGCGTCACGCTGCCGCCAGCTCCAACCCCCGCCCGCACTGTCACCGCCGTGATTGCAATGCTTGCAGCCTCGGCCTTCGTCATGATCCTCAATGAGACAGTGCTGAGCGTCGCACTGCCGCCCCTCATGACTGAATTCGGCGTCGGCGCGACGACAATCCAGTGGCTCACCACCGGGTTTCTCCTCACCATGGCCGTCGTCATTCCGACCACAGGCTACCTGCTCAGCAGGTTCACAATACGGACGCTTTTCATCGTCGCGCTCACACTGTTTCTTCTTGGCACGAGCCTCGCCGCCATCGCGCCAAGCTTTGGCGTGATGCTTGCCGCTCGCGTCGTGCAGGCCGGCGGTACCGCAATCGTGATGCCACTACTTATGACGACGACGCTCACGCTCGTGCCGCCCCAGCACCGCGGGACAGTCATGGGGCTGAACTCAATTGTCATCTCAGTCGGCCCCGCCATTGGCCCCACACTGTCGGGAGTCGTTATCGAGGCGCTTGGATGGCGCTGGGTGTTCGGGCTCATGGTGCCGATCGCACTTGTCGCGCTGATCGTCGGGGCGATTCTCGTGCCGCGGCTCGGTGGTGGCGGGCGCGCGCCACTCGACGCGCTATCAGTGCTCCTGTCGCTCCTGGGCTTTGGCGGCATCGTGGCCGCTGTGTCGTCAGCGTCCGATCTCGCTCACGGCTCCCTCGTGCCGCCAATCGCGCTCGCGGTCGGAGTCACTTCACTCGCCGTGTTCACGATCAGGCAAAAGCGTCTGCAATCTACAGGCAAGGGGCCGCTACTCGATCTTCGTCCGTTCAAGGAGCGCAACTTTAGGCTCTCGGTGACGGTGCTGACAGTTTCATTCGGAGTGATGCTCGGTACCGTTGTTGTCCTGCCGATCTATGCACAGTCGGGCCTCGGCCTCACCGTGCTCGCGACTGGTCTGATCATGCTTCCCGGCGGGATCACACAAGGCGTTCTCGCGCCTGTGGTTGGCAGACTCTACGACATGCTCGGGCCGAAGCCGCTCGTCATTCCGGGTGTGCTCATCATCTGTGGATCGCAATGGTGGCTGAGTACGATTGGGCCTGGCACAGCGACGAGCAAGCTTGTTGCGATGCATATGACGTTCTCGGCAGGCATGGCACTTGTGCAAACGCCGATGATGACCCACGCGATGAGTTCGCTCCCATTGCCGCTCTATGGGCACGGAAGCGCAATCCTCAACACGCTGCAGCAGCTCGCTGGCGCGGCGGGAACCGCCGCGCTGATCGGCGCGCTCGCGATCGGAGCCTCGCTGTCAGACCAAGACGGCCCAGCCGCCCAGGTAGCTGGCGCCAAGATCGCGTTCGCGGTCGGCGGATCACTCGTGCTTATAGCTGTGATCTGTGCGCCGTTCGTCACCCGGCACGCACGGCCGGCCGAAGCGTCGACTCTGAGCTAAGGCCGCTAGCTGAGGCCGTGAAAATCAAGCACGCCACGCACGGCGGCAGTGAAGCGATCCTTTGGGATCGTGGCGCCCTCGCGGCGCATGCCGTCGTGCGTGACACGCAGGATGCGTTCAGGTGAGACGAAGCTCTCACGCCCCTGCGAGTCCCATGCGCCGCTGCCGATGGAGATGAAGTCCCGGTGGTACTTCGAGCTGACGTAACAGCCGAAGACCGTCGTGGCATCGATCCGGCCGATGATGAGCACAGGCCTATCCTTGCCGCGGCCGTCATTCTCAACGTATGGAACCCATGTCCATACGATCTCGCCGGGATCAGGATCGCCGTCCATGCTCGGCGAGTACTCAAGCCTCGCACCGGCGAGTTCGCCGGGCGCAACATCGCGAGTCGCGCCCGGACCGAACTGGCCCGGACTTTCTGCGTACTCGCCGACTGAGCCTTGCTTCTGCTGAGGCCTGTGCTTTGGTTGCTGCTTGGCCTCTTGTCGGGGCTGCTGCTCCGGCTTTGGCTTCAGTGTCGCCTGTGGCCTCGTACCCTGTTTGTCCAGCCCGAGGATGCGTCGGAGCGCAACTCCGATCTGGTACCAAATGTTGTCGTTCGCCATGGCTAGTCGAGTTCGTGGGAGGTAAGCGCGTTGAGGCGGGACTGGCAGCGCTGGTACTTCTTGCGGTAGCCGCCATCAATCATGCCGCCGCCAAAGATCTCGGTGAGTGGCAGCCCGGTTGCACGGATAGGAATCTGTGCATCGTAAACGCGGTCGATGAACGCGACGAACCTGAGCGCCGCGGACTGATCGGTGAGCTCGTGGACTCCACGAAGCCCAATGGTCTGAACGCCCTCAATGAGGCCAATGTAGCTCGACGGGTGGACAGTCGCGAGGTGAGCGATGAGCTCGTCAAACCCGTCGTCGGTCATGCGGACGCCAGAGGCTGCGACGTCAGCGAGAGCAAACTTGTACGCCTCGTCGGTGAGGGCGACCGCTGCCCCCTCGAGGTCGCGCTGGCGGTAGTCCACGCCGTCGATCCTGATCGTCGTGAAGCGATCGGACATCGCCTGAATCTCGCGCATGAAGTCAGCAGCTGCGAAGCGCCCTTCGCCGAGGGCGTTTGGCGGCGTATTTGAGGTCGCGATGAACTTCGAACCGGTCTTCGTCAGGTCGCCGATGAGGCGGGTCATCAGCATGGTGTCGCCCGGGTCGTCAAGCTCGAACTCATCAATGCAGATCAGCTGGGCGCCCTGCAGCACACTGACCGCGCCGGCGTAGCCCAGCGCGCCGACAAGCGCGGTGTACTCGATGAACGTGCCGAAATACTTTCGGCCCTGTTGCGCGTGCCAGCTCGCCGCGAGCAAGTGGGTCTTACCGACACCGAAGCCGCCATCAAGGTATACGCCGGGCTTTGCTGCCGCCGTTGGCGCGGGTTCAGTTCTCTTCTTCCCGAAACCAAAGAAGCCGCCCTTTGCGGAGGCGCCACTTCCACGCGGAGAAACGAATGCACGCAACAGGTCGCGTGCCTCTGCCTGAGACGCATAATTCTCATCGGGCACGTACGAGTCGAAACTCGCGGTCGCAAACTGCGGAGGGGGCGTAAGTGTGGCGACAAGTTCAGTCCCCGAGATCCGTGGGTTCCGGTCAACGAGGCTTGCGAAACTGTGCGAGTGCGTAGCAGACATCCGCAATAGTCTACTGCCCTCGCCACCCCGGTTTGGGTAGCCCAGCAACGAAGCGCAGAACGGTGCCCTCCCAGCGCTCGGGGTCGACGTTCCAGAGACGAACGTGACCAGCGCCGGGAATGCTGACGAGCTCCACAAGATCCGGTCGGGCGTCTGCGATTGCACGGGCACCGTGCCACGGCACAAACCGATCGTCGGGGCTTGCGAGGATCAGCGTTGGGACGTCAAGCGACCTCGCGAGTTCTTCCGGAGCAAGCGCAGCGAAGTCGATCCCGTCTTCCTCACCTGACGAAACAGTGCCGCATGCGAGCAGCATCATGCCCGCTGTCGCGATCCAGCCAGGCAGCCCTGCCTCGCTTGCTTTGTCTCGGAGAATGCCTGCCCAGTCAGCGCCTGGAGACTCAAGCACGAGTCCGTCGATGACCGCGCGGTGCGAGCCGTTGGCAACTGAGACTAGCGACGCGGTTCCGCCCATCGACCACCCCATAAGCGTCACACGTTCGGCGCCGCGTGAGCGCGCCTCAGCAATTGCCGCGTCGACGTCGCGGCTCTCACTGAGTCCCATGCCGTATCGACCGTTAAGCCCTGCGGGCTGGCCCAGGTCGTTCCGGTAGGTCACGATGAGGCTCGTGATTCCCGCGCGTGCAAATGGCTCTATCCCTCTGAACGTCTCGGCCGGGGACGCCCCGCGCCCGTGCACGTGCACTGCCCACCGCTTCTTCCGTGGGCGCCGCGGGTGCACAATCCACGCATCCATCGGCCCAAGCTCCGTGTCGTATCTGATGGGTTCGACGCGGTATCCAGGTTCGGCCGGGTCGGTGTACCACCAGCCGACCATCCTGCCAGTGCACCCGGCGACAAGGGCTCCGTTGTCCACGGCAACCACGGGCCGAAGCACGTCGGCGCCGTTTCGAGCAAGCACGGGGCCGAGCCGCGCGTGGCCTGTCGGTGCGGCACCGATCCCCTCTCCAGGCACAGTTCCGGGCGCATCGAAAAGCAGCGAGTGCTGACCGCGGGCGCCAGCCCCCTCGCCCCTGATCCACACTCGCGGCTCGTCGCCGGTCAGCACTGTGCGAACTGTGACGGGCCGCTCAAGCCCGCGATCGACTACTACCGAGCGCCTCCCGAGATAGGCTGCCAATCCAGCCGCCGTGCCGACGACGCCTCCGGCGAGTCCAATGGTGGCGGCTCCGGCAAGGGCAATTGACTGCGACGTCCTCATGTCGACTCCATCCCTGAGTGGGCGTGTATTTGGGCGGCCCCGGCGTGGCAGCCAGGCGGGGCCCACGGAGAACTCTAGTCTTCGGGTGTGTCAACACCCTCAACGGCAGCGCCAGCCGTCTTTGTGAACGCAGCGAGCGTGCTGCGTGGCGCAACGCTGCGTCAGGATCTTGTCGTGCGCGAGATACCACCGCCTGAACGCATCGCCCCGCATTCGGTCGCATTCGCCGCAGGCGTGCGTGAAGGAGTTGGCCCAGACCCAGAATCAGTGCTCGACTCGCCCGCCGGAGCAGGCCGATTCGTGCTGATGCACGATCCGAGCTCGGCCGCGGAATGGGGCGGTGAATTTCGGATTGTCTGTTACGCACAAGCTCCCCTCGAGCTTGAGATAGGCGTCGACCCGTTCATCTCAGACGTCGCGTGGTCGTGGCTCACCGATGCGCTTGACTCCCGCTCGGCTCGGTACACTTATATTTCGGGCACCGCCACGAAAGTGCTCTCGAGTAGCTTCGGAGCGCTCGAGTCCCGTGGAGACGGCGCCCAGATCGAGTTGCGCGCCTCCTGGACCCTGCTCGGTGACGACTTCGCTTCGCACCTCGAAGCATGGTCTGAATTACTTTGCCTCCTCGCGGGGCTTCCGAACGAAGAAGGGGTCGCGTCGCTCACGCAGCACCGCGTTAGAGCGCAACGCTCGGCAAACAACATATGACATCTGCAGCATGGTCAATGGTCACCGACGATGCGGAACTTCGGCGCGCGAGCGCCCTGATCGCTGAGGGGACCGGACCGTTTGGTGTCGATACCGAGCGCGCCTCGGGCTTCAAGTACAGCAATCGGGCATACCTCGTCCAAGTATTTCGGCGCGGCGCGGGGACTTTTCTCTTCGACCCTGTCGCCATCACCGACTTTGCCCCGCTCGCCGCGGCGTTAACTGGTGACGAGTGGGTGCTGCACGCCGCAGATCAGGATCTCCCGAGCCTCGCGGAGATCGGCCTTGTGCCTGAGCGGCTGTTCGACACCGAACTCTCGTCCCGTCTCCTTGGGCTTGAGCGTGTCGGGCTCGGCGCGGTCACTCAGGAGCTATTGGGCATTGAGCTAGCGAAGGCACACTCCGCCGCCGACTGGTCGACGCGCCCGCTCCCCGAGCCGTGGCTCGAGTACGCGGCCCTCGACGTGGCGCTGCTCCCCGATCTTCGCGACGCCGTGCTCGCTCGGCTCGTGGACGCGGGGAAGGTCGAGTTCGCCGAACAAGAGTTCGAGGCAGTCCGCACGCGCCCGCCCAAGCCGAAGGCCGCGGAGCCCTGGCGCAAGCTGTCCGGCGGCAACCGCCTCCGCTCCCCGAGACAGCTCGCGATGGCGCGCGAGCTGTGGATTGCGCGCGATGACTTCGCGCGGAGCACAGACGTCGCACCCGGACGGCTGCTGCCCGACGCCTCGATCATTGCCGCAGTATCAGCGAATCCACGCTCTGCTGGCGAGCTCGCCTCGCTCAAGACCTTCCGTGGCCGGGCGAGCCGCTCCGAGCTCGATCGGTGGTGGAAGGCGATCCTCCGCGGCAAGACGACCGAGAACCTGCCAGGCCCGAAGACACGGGAGCCAGGGTCGATCCCGAGCCATCGCAGTTGGGCGCAGCGCCATCCGGAGGCCGCTGACCGCCTGACCGAGTTGCGGGCAGTGGTGACAGCGGAGGCGGAGCGGCAACACATGCCGCCGGAGAACCTCATCTCCCCCGCTCTCGTGCGCGAGCTCGCCTGGCAGCCGCCCGCTGATCCATCGCCCGAGGGCGTCGCGAACCGCCTCGCTGACCTCGGCGCGCGTCCGTGGCAGCTTGCACTTGTGGCACCAATTCTCTCAACCGTTTTTGTAGACTAGCGATAGTTTTTTGGCTTGAGCGTCGGCGACGCTCGGGCGATCCACGCACCAGGCCTGCAGCTTTCGGCGCACCTTCGTAGGATGAGAGCATCCAACACACCACATGATGGAGGCGAAGTGGCCACAATGAGAGAAGTCGTGTTCGTAGATGGGGTTCGCACCCCGTTCGGGCGCGCCGGAGACAAAGGCATGTACGCGGGCACCCGCGCCGATGATCTCGCCGTAAAGGCGCTCCAGGGACTCATGGAGCGAAACCCTGAGGTTCCGCTCGACAGAATCGATGATGTTGGCATCGCCGCGACGACCCAACAGGGTGATCAGGGACTCACCCTCGGGCGCTCGGTTGCGATCCTCGCAGGCCTCCCGCAAACGGTCCCAGGGTTCGCCCTAGACCGCATGTGTGCAGGCGCGATGACAACCGCATCGTTTATGGGCGCTGCTATCGGTGCGGGTCAATACGACCTCGCCGTCGCCGGCGGCGTCGAACATATGGGCCGCCACCCGATCGGCGAGGGGGCAGACCCGAACCCGCGCTTCGTCGCAGAGAAGATGGTCAGCCCCGACGCCCTCAACATGGGCATGACCGCCGAACGCCTGCACGACAGGTTCCCGGAGCTCACCAAGGAGCGCGCGGATCGATTCGGCATGCTCAGCCAGCAGAAAGTGCAGGCGGCATACGATCGCGGCGACATCCAGCCCGACCTCGTCCCTGTTGCGTTCCAGTCGAGTGAGGGCTGGGGCGTCGCGACTGAGGACGAGGGGCGTCGTCCGGAGACGACAATGGAGGGGCTCGCGCAACTGAAGACTCCGTTCCGCCCGCATGGCAGGGTTACTGCCGGCACCGCATCACCGCTCACTGACGGCGCAACCATGTCGCTGCTCGCCGGTGGCGACACAGCCAAGGAACTCGGCTTGAAGCCGAAGATGCGGCTCGTCTCGTTCGCATTTGCTGGCGTGGAGCCCGAGGTCATGGGCCTCGGCCCGGTGCCGTCGACCGAGAAGGCGTTGAAGAAGGCAGGGTTGTCGATCAGCGACATCGGACTCTTCGAGTTGAACGAGGCGTTTGCTGTGCAGGTGCTCTCGCTGCTCGATCACTTCGACATCGCGGACGACGACCCGCGAGTCAACATGTGGGGCGGCGCGATTGCGCTCGGCCACCCGCTCGCCGCGACCGGTGTGCGACTCATGATCCAGCTCGCGCGGCAGTTCGAGCAGCGCCCCGACGTACGCTACGGTGTCACCGCGATGTGCGTTGGCCTGGGCCAGGGCGGCACCCAGATCTGGGAGAACCCACACTTCAACGGCAAGAAGGGCAAGTAACGCCATGACCGACTACAGCAAGATCGACTTCTCCCCCATCATCGAGGCGTCTGCCGACGAGGTCGTCACCGCGTCGTACGTGCGCGACGTGAAGCTCCCCTCGGGCGGGACGCTCGCCCTCATCACCCTCGACAACGGGCGCGACTACACCCGCCCGAACACCCTGGGCCCTCGGACACTGCAGGGCCTCGAGCGCTTGCTCGACGAGCTCACGACGCGGGCAGCGGCCGGCGAGATCCAGGCCGTCGCAGTCACGGGCAAGCAGTTCATCTTCGCCGCGGGCGCCGACCTTTCGAAGGTCTCGACGCTCGCGACGAAAGAGAACGCGCGGCTCATGGGCCAGTACGGCCACCGCGTGCTCGGCAAGTTCAGCACGATCGGCGTGCCCTCGTTCGCATTCGTCAACGGGCTCGCGCTCGGCGGCGCGCTCGAGATCGCGCTGAACTGTACCTACCGCACCGTCGACTCGTCGGCGGCCGCGATCGCGTTCCCTGAGGTCTTCCTCGGCATCATCCCAGGTTGGGGCGGCGCGACGCTCCTCCCCAACCTCATCGGCATCGAGAACGCGCTCAAGGTGATCGTCTCGAACCCACTGCAGAACAACCGGATGCTGAAGCCGCAGCAGGCCCTCGAGCTTGGCATCTTCGACGAGATGTTCGGCGCAGCGAGCTTCCTCGAGCAGTCGGTTGCGTGGGCTGACGGGGTACTCACTGGAAAAACCAAGGTGGAGCGCCCGAACGAGCCGGGCAAGATCGAGCGCATGACCAAGTGGCCGATCGCGATCAAGGTCGCGCGGGACACCGTGAAGGGTCGCCTCGGCACGGCAGCGAAGTCGCCGTACGCCGCGATCGAGCTCCTCGCAGCAGCGAAGGATAACGACGTGGCCGCTGGCTTCGCTCGAGAGGACGAGGGGCTCGCCGAGCTCATCTCGGGAGACCAATTCGCCGCGTCGATCTACGCCTTCGACCTCGTGCAAAAGCGCGCGAAGCGGCCCGCCGGCGCGCCCGACAAGGAACTCGCGAAGAAGGTGCAGAAGGTCGGTATTATTGGCGCTGGCCTGATGGCGAGCCAGTTTGCACTGCTCTTCGCGCGCAAGCTCCGCGTTCCCGTTGTCATCACCGACCTCGATCAGAGCCGCGTTGACAAGGGAGTCGCCTACATTCACGGCGAGATCGACAAGATGCACGGCAAGGGCAGGCTCTCGAACGACGATGCCAACCAGGTGAAGGCGCTCGTCACCGGCACCACCGACAAGTCTTTGTTCGCGGACTGCGACTGGGTCATCGAGGCCGTATTCGAGGAGCTGTCGGTGAAGCAGCAGGTCTTCGCGGAGATCGAACCGATCATTGCGGAGGACGCGATCCTCGCGACGAACACCTCGTCGCTGTCGGTCGAGCAGATCGGCGCAAACCTGAAGCACCCGGAGCGCCTCGTCGGCTTCCACTTCTTCAACCCTGTCGCGGTCATGCCCCTCATCGAGGTCGTGAAGAGCCCCGCCACCGGCGAGGGCGCGCTCTCGACCGCAATGGTCATCGCGAAGAAGCTCGGCAAGAGCGCTATCATCACCGCGGACCGCCCAGGCTTCGTCGTGAACCGCCTCCTCGCAAAGGTCATGGGCGAGGCGGCACGCGCGCTCGACGAAGGCACGCCGCTGCCCGTCGTCGAGCAGTCGCTCGCGCCGATTGGCCTGCCGATGGGCCCGTTCGAGCTCATCGACCTGGTCGGCTGGAAGGTCGCCGCGCACGTGCAGGACACGATGGTTGGCGCGTTCCCGGATCGCTTCTACGCCTCGCCGAACATGCACGCGATCGCTGAGCTCGACGAGCCGCTCGTGAAGAACAAGCTCGGCAAGGTCGAGGACCTCTCCAAGGCTGCCAAGAAGGCGCTGAAGTTCGGCAAGACCGCCGTAGCGCCCGAGGAGATCCTGCGCCGCGTCGAGGACGAGCTCGCGAACGAGATCAAGATCATGCTCGACGAGGGCGTGGTCCATGCAGCCGAGGACATCGACCTCGGCCTGATCCTGGGCGCCGGCTGGCCGTTCCAGGCGGGCGGAGCAACCCCGTATCTTGACAGGGTCGGGGCCTCCGAACGCGCGTTCGGCGGCGCGTTCCACGACCCACGGATCGCTGCAGTGTCCTAGACCGGTTCGCTGCTCCCGCAGGTTCGCCTCGCGCCCCACTCACGAATGACGCGCGGGGCGAACTGCGTTCTCACGGGATGCCTGTGCAAGCCGCAACGTCCGGTGCATGCCTCGCGGGGAGCCTCCAGAACGGTGAAACCGGCCCGAACCTCCGAGCGCGTACCGCAGCGCCCGATAGTTGACGCGTGTTCGGCGGTTCGGCACGTTCTCACCTTGGCCGGCTCACGCTTGCCGCGTGATGTCCGCATGCTGGCCGGGGCACCTTAACCGTGTCGTGCTGGTCCTCGGGCGTGCTATTCGGGGCGGGCGGCCGGCAGCCGGGTCCCGCGCACCTGCTCGACGATCTCGGCGGCGATCTGTGGTGCGGTGAGGCCGGCGTCTGCAAGCAGCTCGTCTCGGCTCGCGTGCTCGAGGTACTCGTAGGGCGTGCCAAGCTCGGATACGGCCGTGTCCACGCCAGCCTCACGGAGCTCTTGGCGGATCGTCGTGCCAACACCGCCGACCCGCAGGCCGTCCTCAATACTGACCACGAGACGGTGTGTTGCTGCAAGATCGACGACGGAGCGCATGACCGGGATGACCCACCGGGGGTCGACGACAGTCGCCGTGATGCCCTGCTCTGCAAGAATGGCTGCTGCGTCGAGCGCGGTGCGCGTCATCGGCCCGACGGCGACAAAGAGCACATCGGCCGAGACCGAGAGCGCGCCCGTGGCAGGCTCAGAGACGTTGTCGCCTGCGTAGAGCACATCAACGCCGTCCGAGGTCCGCCACAGGCCGGGCAGCGGCTCGCCCACCGAGCCCTTCGGGTAGCGGACAACAGTCGGCGCGTCCTCCACCGCGACTGCCTCTCGGAGTGTCTCCCTGAGCGTTGCTTCGTCGCGCGGCGCAGCGATCCGAATTCCGGGTACGATCTGCAGCATCGCGAGATCCCACACGCCGTTATGACTTGCGCCATCAGGGCCAGTGATTCCTGCCCGGTCAAGCACGAACGTCACGCCAGCTCGATGCAGGCCGACGTCCATGAGCACCTGGTCGAACGCGCGGTTCATGAATGTTGCGTAGATCGCGACAACAGGGTGCAGGCCCCCATAGGCTAGGCCAGCCGCCGTCGTCACCGCGTGCTGTTCAGCGATGCCGACGTCGTACACGCGCTGCGGGAAGGCCTGCGCGAACCCATCGAGACCCGTGGGCCTGAGCATCGCGCCGGTGATCCCGACGAGCTTCGGGTTTTGGTGCGCGAGCGAAACAATCTCCTCGCGGAAGACCGACGTCCAACCACGCTCGGACGAGGCGGAAAGCGGCGCGCCGTTATCTGGATTGATCTGACCGATCGCGTGGAACTGGTCTGCCTCGTCGTTCACCGCTGGCGCGTAGCCCCGCCCCTTCTCGGTGATGACGTGCACGAGCGCGGGACGACCGTACGCCTTCGCCTGCTTGAGGGCGACCTCGACTGCTTCGAGGTGATGCCCGTCGACGGGGCCGACATACTTGATGTCGAGGTTCGCGTAGAGATCCTGATTGCCAGATGCGCGCGAAACAAACCCGCGCAACGCACCACGCGCGGCCCGGTATACGGTGCGTCCCGCCGCGCCGAAGTTATTGAAGAGTCGCTCGCTCCCCTCTTGCAGGTCGCGGTACCCACCGGTGACGCGCACGCCATTCAAGAATCGGGCCATGCCGCCGATTGTCGGCGCGTAGGATCGGCCGTTGTCGTTTACGACGATGATGAGGTTGCGGTCATTGTCGTCGGTGATGTTATTGAGCGCTTCCCAGGTCATGCCGCCAGTGAGCGCACCGTCGCCGACCACGGCGACGACGTGGCGATCCTGCTTGCCGGTGCTCGCGAAGGCGCGCGAGATGCCGTCGGCCCAGCTCAGCGAGCTCGAGGCGTGCGAGCTCTCGACAACGTCGTGGACGCTCTCCGCGCGCTGCGGGTAGCCGGCGAGTCCGCCGCGCTTTCGCAGATCGGAGAAGTCCTTGCGTCCCGTGAGGAGCTTGTGCACGTAGCTCTGGTGTCCCGTATCCCAAACGATCGGGTCGTTCGGCGAGTCGAATACACGATGCAGCGCGATCGTCAGTTCGACGACACCAAGATTTGGGCCCAAGTGCCCGCCAGTCTTTGAGACCTCGGAAATCAGAAACTCACGAATGTCAGCGGCGAGCTCGACGCACTCCTCTGGAGTCAACGCGTCGAGATCTCGGGGTCCACTAATTCGCTCAAGCACCCAGCCAGTCTACTGAACAATGCCGAGCGCACTCCGACCGGCGGCGGCGCTGCCTGAACTGGGTGCCTCACAGTCCTGGGTCGGTATCCTCCTTGACCTCGGGAAGAGCCCTCAGGCGCCGCACCACTACATCAATGAAATCGTCAACGTCATCAACGAGATAGCCCTCGCGAAACCAGGGAACTACCCGAAATGTCGATTTGATTGCGGCCCGAGCGAGTTCACTTCCATTGCCACCCGCCACCACCTGGCTCGCGAGGGCGTCAAGAAGGCGGTCTACGTCGTCGAGGTTGTATCGGCCACCATACCTCGAAAGTCGAAATCTCTGATCGATGATGTTCTGCGCGAGAGTGGCTCGTGCATTCATTGCGGCCCTCCTGTGTAGTGGTGCATTCCATCTTGATCGTACTCAGCCGCGTTGGCAGCGTGCCCGAGTCTGGTCAGGAGGCATCAAGCAATGCCTCGCCTGGAGGCCACCCGACGCGAATCCAGGTAGCCTCCAGACGAAATGCAGAAAACCCCGTGCCTAGTGGCACGGGGTTCCCTGACAGCGGGCGGGCTCGAAGAGCCCAGTCGTTTGCGTTTAGACGAGCGAACGCAGCACGTACTGCAGGATGCCGCCGTTGCGGTAGTAGTCCGCCTCACCCGGGGTGTCGATGCGAACGACAGCGTCGAACTCGACGACAGAGCCGTCTTCCTTCGTCGCCTTGACGCTCACGGTCTTCGGGGTGACGCCCTCGTTGAGCTGCGAGACACCGGTGATGTCGAACGTCTCGGTGCCGTCGAGGCCGAGCGAATCAGCGCTCTTGCCTGCGGGGAACTGCAGCGGCAGCACACCCATGCCGATGAGGTTCGAGCGGTGAATACGCTCGAAGCTCTCGGTGATGACAGCCTTGACGCCGAGCAGGCTCGTGCCCTTAGCCGCCCAGTCGCGTGACGAGCCCGAGCCGTACTCCTTGCCGCCGAGGACGACGAGCGGGGTACCGGCTGCCTGGTAGTTCTGCGATGCGTCGTAGATGTACGACTGCGGGCCGCCCTCCTGCGTGAAGTCACGAGTGAAGCCACCCTCGACGTTGTCGAGGAGCTGGTTGCGCAGGCGGATGTTCGCGAACGTACCGCGGATCATGACCTCGTGGTTACCGCGACGTGAGCCGTAGGTGTTGAAGTCGCGAACCGCGATGCCGTTCTCGACGAGGTACTTGCCTGCCGGGGTCTCGGCGCGGAAGCTACCTGCGGGGCTGATGTGGTCCGTCGTGACCGAGTCGCCGAGCTTCGCGAGGACGCGGGCGCCGGTGATGTCGGTGACGGGCGCTGGGGTGAGCTCCATGCCGTCGAAGTACGGTGCCTTACGAACGTAGGTCGACTTGTCGTCCCACGCGAACGTGTTGCCCTCGGGGGTGGGAAGCGCGGTCCAGTGCTCGTCACCGTCGAAAACGGTGGCGTACTTCTCGCGGAACATGTCGGAGTCAATGGACGCGTCAGCGATCTTCTGCACCTCGGTCGGGTCAGGCCAGATGTCGCGCAGGTAGACGTCGTTACCCTCGGAGTCCTGCCCGAGCGACTCGTTCTCGAAGTCGAAGTCCATTGTGCCGGCAAGCGAGTACGCGACGACGAGCGGCGGGCTCGCGAGGTAGTTCATCTTGATATCCGGGTTGATGCGACCCTCGAAGTTACGGTTACCCGAGAGCACGGCAGTGACGGCGAGGTCGTTGTCGTTGACAGCCTGCGAGATCTCGTCGTTCAGCGGGCCAGAGTTACCGATACAGGTCATGCAGCCGTAGCCGACGAGGTAGAACCCGAGCGCCTCGAGATCCGAGCGCAGGCCCGACTTCTCGTAGTAGTCCGTGACGACCTTCGAGCCCGGCGCGAGCGTGGTCTTGACCCACGGCTTCGCATGGAGGCCCTTCGCGACGGCGTTGCGTGCGAGTACGCCGGCCGCGAGCATCACCGACGGGTTCGAGGTGTTCGTGCACGACGTGATCGACGCGAGCGTCACTGCGCCGTGGTCGAGCTCGAACTCACGGCCCTTGTCGTCCTTCACCTTGGCGGGGTTCGATGCCTCGGTGTAGTTCTTGAGATCGGTCTCGAACTGAGTCTTGGCGCTCGTGAGCTCGATGCGGTCCTGGGGACGCTTCGGGCCGGCGATCGATGACACGACGGTGCTGAGGTCGAGCTCAAGGTACTCGGAGAACTCTGGCTCGTTCGCAGGGTCATGCCAGAGGCCCTGTGCCTGCGAGTAGGCCTTGACGAGCTCTACCTGCTCTTCCGAGCGCCCGGTGAGGCGCATGTAGTCGAGGGTGACCTCGTCGACGGGGAACATTGCAGCGGTCGAACCGAACTCGGGGCTCATGTTGCCGATGGTCGCGCGGTTTGCGAGCGGTACGGAGCCGACGCCCTCACCGTAGAACTCGACAAACTTGCCAACGACGCCGTGCTGACGGAGCTGCTGGGTGATTGTCAAGACAACGTCAGTTGCGGTCACGCCTGCGGGAATCTTGCCCGAAAGCTTGAAGCCAACGACGCGCGGAATGAGCATGGAGATGGGCTGGCCGAGCATTGCGGCTTCCGCCTCAATACCGCCAACGCCCCAACCGAGCACGCCGAGACCGTTCTGCATCGTGGTGTGCGAATCGGTGCCGACAGCGGTGTCGGGGTACGCCTGCGTCACGCCGTCTACGTCGCGGGTGAAGGTCACCCGAGCGAGGTGCTCGATGTTTACCTGGTGAACAATGCCAGTCCCCGGCGGGACGACCTTGAAGTCATCAAACGCACCCTGGCCCCAGCGGAGGAACTGGTAGCGCTCGCCGTTGCGCTCGTACTCCATGGCCACGTTCTTCGCGAACGCTTCCTTGTTGCCGTACGAGTCGGAGATGACCGAGTGGTCGATCACGAGCTCCGCGGGAGCGAGCGGGTTGATCTTGTCGGGGTTGCCGCCGAGATCGGTGACTGCCTCGCGCATGGTTGCGAGGTCGACGATGCAGGGAACGCCGGTGAAGTCCTGCATGATGACGCGTGCTGGGGTGAACTGGATCTCTGTGTCGGGCTCTGCCGACGGATCCCAGTTCCCGAGCGCCTCGATGTGCTTCGAGGTCACGTTCGCGCCGTCCTCAGTGCGGAGCAGGTTCTCGAGGAGAACCTTCAAGCTATAGGGAAGCCGCGCGCTACCGGCGACCTCAGAAATCTTGAAGATTTCGTAGTTCTTGTCTCCGACGGCAAGCGTGTCGCGTGCGCCGAAGCTGTTGATCGATGCCATGAGGTTCCTCCAAAGTCTCTCGATGTCAAGATAAATCCTACACCCAAACGGAGGCCTCCGCTGCCACTACGACGGGGTGTTCTCCCCCGAGATTACGCCTTTTCCGCTGCCCGAATCATCTGATGAAGATCGGAGGCGCTGAACCACAAACCACGTGACGACGATGATCGCGGCGAACATCGGCACGCCCATCACGATTCTCGCGACCCCGAGCGCCTCAACGCGCTCCGACATGTACATCGGCAGCTGCACGGCGAGCCGCGCAACGAACAGCCCGAGCCACATGACCGTCAGCCAGAGCGCTGTGCGCCTGACCCGCACGTTCCCCCGCCAACTTCGCATATCACCGTCGAGCATCCCGATGAGCAGTCCGATAGCGGGCCACCCGACAAGGATCGAAATGAGCAGTCCCAGACCCCACGCGATGTTCACAACGAAGCCCGAGAGGAAATAGTCGACTCCGCGCCCAGTGATGAGAGTGATGATCACCGCTACGCCGACACCAAGCATTCCCGAGAGCGCGGACACGATGGTTTCCCGCCGCACAAGCCTCACGAGCACGAGGGCAAGCGCGAGCACCCCTGGGACGAGCGCAGAAAGTCGAGCATCTTTGGTGAATACAAATAGCACCACGAAGATCAGGCTTGGAACGACGGCTTCAAGTACCCCACGCACGCCACCGATCGCTTCGAAGACGCCCTGGGCAGTGAGCTCCTCCCCCTCGGCCCCAGCCCGAACCGCGCGCGCGATCCCACCATTGAGCCCAGGGATGCGAGCACCTGCGGGCGCCACCGCGTCCTGCGCCGCCTCCGGCAAGTCATTCGGATCGGGGCGTACGTCACTCACGCGTCGACAGCCCCAGCGCCGGGGGCACCCGGCTGCACGCCAGCGGGTACCTTCAGCGGCAGCAGGTCACCTGGAGGCATCGGGAGATCGCCGCGAACAACGACAATTTCACGAAAGAGTTCGACTACGCTCGCGCGTGCCTCAGTGTCTACTGCCGCCTTGCCCATGAGGATGCCGCGAAGGACCCATCGTGGGCCATCGACGCCAATGAAACGCGCCTCCCGCGTTCCGCCGCCCTGATCGGCAGGCACAGGTGTCGCGGTAACGAGCTCAGCGCCGAGTGCGCCCTCTTCCTCGGTAACCTTGGCACCTTGCGCCGTGAGCTGCGACGTGAGGTCACGACGAATTTGATTCCACATGCCGCTTGTCTTCGGGGCCGAGAACGCCTGCACCTGCAGCAGGGAGTCGGCGTACTCAAGCGAGACAGCCACGACGCGCTTAGCTCGCTCATCCACCTCGAGGCGCATCTGCAGCCCCTCGCGCGGAGCAATCTTAATGCCACCAAGGTCGACGTATGGGCGCATCGTAGGCACCTCGGAGAAGTCAAAGGGCCCTGCAGTTTCGCGATCCGCGGGCGCGGACTTCGTAGTATCGACGACGTCCGCCTCGGCCGACTCTGTTACTTCGCTCGTGTCGTTTTCGTTCATTGTTGTGTCTCCTCAATCCTTATGCGGTCGCGGTATGTGCGGCGCCGCTCACACCGGTTGACCCAAATCCATTTGCCCCGCGAGCCGAATCGTCGGGAAGGTCGTCGACCGGCACGAACACCGCGCGGCTGACTGGCATGACGATGATCTGGGCGATCCTGTCTCCGGTGGCCACCTCGAACGGTGTTCGCGCGTCGGTGTTCAAGAGGGTCACCTTGATCTCGCCGCGGTAGCCTGCATCGACTGTTCCAGGTGAATTGACGACGGTGATTCCGTGCTTGGCGGCAAGGCCGCTCCTTGGCACAACGAAGGCCGCATACCCCGCGGGTAACGCGATCGACACGCCAGTCCCAATGAGGGCACGCTCCCCTGGATTCAGTGTCACGCTTTCAGCGGCGCGGAGGTCGGCTCCGGCGTCGTCAGCGTGGGCATACAGCGGAGGGTGATCCGCAACGATGGGCACATGTACTACATCAGTCACGTGCTCAGGTTATCGGATCGATAGACGAACGCGCTCGAATGGGCAGGATTCGCCTGCCCCGGCGCTCCACACCGAATCATCATCAGGGAGGCGCGATAATGGGGCCATGACCGCACACACTACGGATGTTCGCTACCGCGAGCGTCTTCTCCCGGGGCCCGGCTTTTTTGGCGCTTGGCTGCTTCTCATTCCGGCGACAGCCCTCGTGATGACACCGATCAACAAGTCGGCCGCGATCCCGGTAGCCGTGGGGATGTACCTGGTTGTCGCGCTGATCTTCTTCGCGTTGAGCCCAGTCATTGAGGTCGAGAACGGCGAGCTTCGGGCTGGGCGCGCCACGATCCCAGTCTCCTACATCGGCGCCGTCGAGGCGCTCGGCACCGACGCACTGCGCGATGCAATTGGTCCTGGCGCCGACGCCAGAAACTACATGGTTGTGCGTGGCTGGATCCACCGTGGGTTGAAACTTGAAATCACTGACGAAAGCGACCCGACGCCGCACTGGATTCTGACAAGCCGAAAGCCCCTCGCGCTTGCTGAAGCGCTCGGGGCTCGGGGGCGTGAAGACTAGGCGTCACACTCGACACAGATCGGGCCGAGGTCAACCTCTCTCGACAGCTGCGACCGGTGCCGAACAAGGAAGCAGTTCACGCATGTGAACTCGTCAGCCTGCTGCGGGAGCACGACGACGTCGAGTTCGACGTCGGAAAGATCCGACCCACCGAGATCGAAACTTGGATTGTCCGCGTCCTCCGAGTCGATCGATGACGGACCCTTCGAGGGGCCGCGCTCCTTAAGCGCTTCAATCGACTCGGCTGTTTCGTCGTCGTTCTTACGAGGTGCGTCGTAATCAGTTGCCATGTTTCTCCTGCTTTTCGTCGCGGCTGGCTTTGGGAGCGGCCATAGTCTGCCTCATAGAACGTTCGAACGCAAACCAATATTGCTGAGAGCGATCTTTGAACCCAAAGTATCCTCCCAATCGCCGGGTCAATGCACCATTCATTTGCGAAGCTGTGGCACTCTTGAGCGAACGTCGAAGGGATCTGCAATGGATGAATTGCGCGTTGTACGGCGCGAGGACGGCTCGCTCATCCTCGCGAACGAGCTCGGCGAGGAGTACCGACTCGCCGTCGATGAGGCGTTGCTGCAGGAGGCACGCCTCGCGCTCCCGCGCGCCACGAGTTCGGTTCCGGTGAGGCCACGAGAGATTCAGGCACTACTTCGCGCTGGCAAGAGCCGCGCGGAGGTTGCGGCTGAGACTGGCCTTGACGAGGGTGATGTCGAGCGATTCGAAGAACCTGTTCGGGCGGAGAAGCGCTACATGCTCGACCTTGCGCACGCTGTCGTCGTACGCACCGACCCCGCGCAGAATGGCGGTTCGCCATCCGCGAACGCTGGCGACGACCAGCGTTTCGGTCAGGTTATTGCCGAGCGTTTGATTGCTCTCGGTAACACCACGAACGAGTGGCGTTCCTGGCGGGATGAAGAGACCGGGTGGCTCATTGGTCTCGCGTTCGATTCGCGGGACGGCGACCACGACGCGATTTGGAGCTTCGACCACAAAAAGCGCGTGCTGAGCCCGCTCACACCCGACGCAACCAATCTGTCGAAGCTTGGGGAGATCGGCGACAGACTCATCCCGAAGCTGCGCGCCGTCGACAACACGCAGGGGGAAGACGCCCATCAGGATCGGCGGGAGCAGGCCCCCTTCGACCCTGACGGCCTCCTCGCGCCAACTGCGGAAGTTGAGCCGCTTCCCGCTGTGCCCTCGACCGGCGACGACGGCTCAAAGCCTGAACCAGAAAGCGCCGACGCTGAGTACGAGCGCCGACGCGAGATCGACCAGTTGGCCGTGAAAACAACCGGCGACGAAGAGACTGACCTCAGCCAGACCGCGGATCTCCTTGACGCGCTTCGGCGTCGCCGAGGCGAACGCTCGCGCGAGGTGGATCCATCGGCACCAGACGTTGCCTCCGACAACTCCGGCCGAACGGCACCCGATGCTGGCGGGCCCACCTCGATCGATGCGCTGGGGCTCACTCCGGCGGCCCCAGAACAGCGTCGAGGCGCTGGAGCGAACATTTGGGGCACTGCTGGTGTCTCGGGTGATTCTCATGGGGGCGGTTCTGCCGAGGGCGGCGCTGATACGGCGCAACTCAGGGCTGTGCCACCCACTCGCGAGGACGCGGCAGGCGCACAGGACTCAGCTGAGCCTGCGGAGTCGGATGACGCCAGTACGCGACCGAGTTCAGCTGACGTCTCAGACCACCCCAACGATACAAAGGCGGCAAAGCGTGACGCCCGCGCGGCAAAGCGCGGACGCTCGTCTATTCCGAGCTGGGACGACATCCTCTTCGGCACGCGCAGCGACGACGACCCCGTCTAGCCCGTCCGACGGCAACTAGCCGTGCGCTGCGGCGAGCGTCTCGACGGCTTTCGCGAAGCCTGAGCCGGCGAGCGCGCCCGCGAGCACCAGCGGGATACCTCGTTCCTCATCCGTCAACGACCCGTGCTGGCCGACCATCTCGAGTGATTGTTCGTCGTCCGTTGTCATGTAGTAGGCGCACTGACCCCGAGCTGCGAGGATCACGTCTCCAACCCGTTCAACAACCCCGGGCGTGAGGTGATCACCAAACAACCCGGCTGCGAACGCCTCATCTCTCGTCCCGATCCACGCACGCTTGCCTTCTCGGGCTTCGAGCCAGGCTGCGAGAGCAGCGACGTCGCCAGCAGGATCCATAAAGAACGTGCGGAATCGTGGTTCTCCGCCGACCGCTGTCACGTGAGCGAATGCGGGCTCCCTATGATCGAACACAATCTGCTGGTGGCTTTCGATATCGACCATTCCATGGTCGGCTGTGAGGATCACGCCCGTGTGCGGTGGGAGGCTTGTCAAGAAATCCCCGAGTGCGCGGTCGAGCTGTTCGAGCCTGTCTGACCATTGCCGGCTTTGCCAGCCGTTCTGGTGCCCGGCCCGATCGAGCTCGTCGACGTACACGTACGCAAACAGCGGCGACGGCGACCTCAGATCGCGGGCCGCTGCCGAAAGCCTGTCGGCGATCGTGTCGCCACCGACATACTCGGCTCCGCTCAGGATGGCGCGAGTGAGGCCGCTCTCCGAGTGCGCAGGACGCCCGTACGTGCGCGCACGGAGGCCAAATTGAGACGCAAGCTCGAACAGCGGCTTGGCGTGTTGCCAACGGCGAACATCGGCAATCCCGTCCCAATCTCGCAGCGGCGACAGCAACCCGAGCGTCGGATGCATGATGCGATACCCAACCAGCCCGTGCTCCGCTGGCAAACGCCCAGTCGTCAACGTAGCGAGAGCCGCCCCCGTCGTCGATGGCGTGACAGTCGTGATGCGACGTTGAGGGAGCGCAGAGAGATTCGGGGCGTGACCTCTGCGCGCTTTGAGGTTCGCGCTCCCGAGGCCGTCAACCGCGATCACCACAAGCGAGCGGAGTGGAGGAATTAGCGCGAGCGTGCGAGATTCTCGCTCGACTGCGGCAGCAGTCGCTTCGCCACCCACAGCGGTTCGAAGCATTTCGGCTGCTGGCAAGTCATTTCCGAGAGCGAGCGCGGCAAGCCCAGTCGGCACAATCGCGGCAAGCCTCCCGCCGTTGTCGGTGGCAGTCGGTAGCATATTCCCATTATGGCCGACGTAACCGACATGGATACTCCAGACGCAGCACACGAGACTGCCGGTGAGCGCATCGAAGATATTGACATCTCTCACGAGATGGAGGGATCGTTCCTCGAGTATGCCTATTCCGTTATCTACTCCCGAGCCCTCCCCGACGCACGCGATGGGCTGAAGCCCGTTCAGCGCCGCATTCTCTACATGATGACCGATATGGGGCTACGCCCCGATAAGGGTCACGTAAAGTCTGCCCGCGTCGTCGGCGAGGTGATGGGCAAGCTTCACCCACACGGCGACTCGTCGATCTACGACGCGCTCGTGCGCCTGTCACAAGACTTCGCGATGCGCCTGCCGCTTGTCGACGGGCACGGCAACTTTGGTTCGCTCGACGACGGGCCGGCAGCGTCGAGGTACACGGAGGCCCGTCTCGCTGGTGCTGCCCTCGCAATGACCGAGGCGCTCGACGAAGACGTTGTCGACTTCATTCCCAACTACGACAATCAATTGCTACAGCCCGAGGTGCTGCCATCGGCTGTACCCAACCTGCTCGTCAATGGCGCGAGTGGAATCGCAGTCGGCATGGCGACGAACCTTGCCCCGCACAACCTCGTTGAGACGATCGAGGGCGCGAAGCATCTGCTCTACAACCCTGACGCGTCTGTCGAAGAGCTGATGGAGTTCATCCCTGGCCCCGATCTTCCGGGCGGCGGCACGATCGTGGGCCTCGATGGGGTCACCGACGCCTACCGTACTGGCCGCGGCGCGTTCCGCACTCGGGCAAAGGTATCGATCGAGCAGATCGGCCCGAGACGCACAGGACTCATCGTGACCGAGCTGCCCTATCTTGTCGGCCCTGAACGGGTGATCGAGAAGATTAAGCAGGGTGTCGAGAGTAAGAAGATCACGGGCATCACCGACGTTGTCGACCTGTCGGACCGCAAAAACGGCCTGAAGCTCGTCATCACGTTGAAGACTGGCTTCTCCCCCGAAGCCGTACTCGAACTGTTGTATCGGTACACCCCGCTCGAAGACTCCTTCAGCATCAACTCCGTCGCGCTCGTCGACGGTCAGCCCCAGACGCTGAGCCTGCGCGAGATGCTCCGCGTGTTCCTTGATCACAGACTGTCTGTCGTGACACGCCGCAGCGAGTACCGACTACGGAAGCGGCGCGAGCGGTTGCACCTGGTCGAGGGGCTGCTCATCGCCATCCTCGATATCGATGAGGTCATCCAGGTCATTCGCACGAGCGACGACGCCGAGGAAGCCCGAACCAGGCTCCAGCAGGTGTTCGACCTCTCCGAGCTGCAGGCCGAGTACATTCTCGAGCTGCGATTGCGCAGGCTCACGAAGTTCTCGCGCGTAGAGCTTGAGGCTGAGCGCGACCAGCTCAATGCAGAGATCGCTGCGCTGCTCGAGATTCTCGGCAGCAAAGAGCGGCTGCAGGCCGTCGTCGCTGGCGAGCTCGATCAGGCCTCGGCTGCGTACGGCACTCCCCGTCGTACACTACTCACCGGCGCCGTCGCTCGTCCGTCTCGCGCAGCAGTCTCCCCTGACGCCATGCAAGTTGCAGACACGCCCTGCACCGTGCTCCTCTCGGCCACCGGCCGAGCCTTGCGCGTTGACCGGGATCCAGAGGCGCCCGACGCTCCCCGCGCCGCGCCGCGAGCCACTAAGCACGGAGCCGTCGCCGCGCGCGTCGCGACAACGGTGCGCGGTGAGCTCGGTGCGATCCTCTCAGACGGCACGCTTCACCGCTTCACGCCCGTTGATCTGCCACTCGTTCCCGGGGCATCGATTGCCTTCTCCGCGGGAGTGAAGCTCACTGAGTACATCGGTCTGAGCGACAAGAAGGTCAGGATCGTCGGCGTCGTGCCGCTGGATTCTGAGGAGCCCGTTGGCATCTTCACAGCCCAGGGAATCGTCAAGCGCGTCGTGCTGACGGAGCTCCCCGCACGCCCCGAGTTCGAAGTCATCACGCTCAAGACTGGCGACGCGGTTATCGCTGCGTTCCCAGCGCCTGATTCCGCCGAGTTCGCAGCGGTCACGAACGACGCGCAGCTGCTCCGGTTCGCGGCGTCGTCTGTACGACCCCAGGGCCGCCCCGCGGGCGGCATGGCCGGCATGAAGCTTGGCGCAGACGCCCGCGTCATTTTTGCGTCGGCAATTGCAGCAGACACGGAGGCGCGCGTCGCAACCGTCGCCGAGGGCTCGGACGAGAACGCACTACTCAGCACAGACGCCGCCTCTGCGAAGGTGTCAGACTGGGCAGAGTTCCCAGCCAAGGGACGAGCGACAGGAGGCGTTCGGGCTCAGCGCTTCCTCAAGGGCGAAGACAAGCTCGTCGTGGCGTGGGTGGGCACCGGCGAACCTCGGGCACTCGCCGCCGACGGCGCCACCCGGAAGCTGCCAGAGGAGCTCGGAAAGCGCGACGGCTCCGGAAGCGCGCTCGAACACAGTGTGGCCTTTATCGGAGAGGCGCCTTAGCCCAGAGCGCGAATGTAAGTGCGGGGTGTGCGAAATCAAATCTCGCACACCCCGCAGAGCCTTCGACCGATCTCGCTTTCCGCTGATCTCGCTTCCCATCGATCTCGCTATCCACCGAGGGCGCGAATGACCTGGGCCGCGGCCACGTGCCCGCCAGCCTCCGCGAGCGCGACTGCGGTAAGTCCATCGCTCCCTGCCGACCGGGGATCGGCGCCAGCCCGCAAGGCTGCAACGACCGCGGTCGTATCCCCAGTCCGGGCAGCTTCGACGAGCGCCGCACCGGGATCAGACGGCGCGGCCGCGGCCGCCAACGACCGCAGCACCTCGGCCTGGCCCGAGAACCCACGCTCCTCCGCCATTTGAAGCGGAGTGAGGCCCTCGGATACCGACAGCCTGTCAAGCTCTGCACCCCCGGCGACTAGGACGTGCAGTGTCGCCAGGTAGGTTGGGTCATCGCGGCCGAGCCACACGGCCTCATGAATCGCCTGATATCCGATGTTGTTGACATGGTTGACGTCGACCCCTGCCCGGATCAAGGCGCCCGAGACGTCCCAGTGGCCCCGCTCGGCCGCACGAATCAGTCCAGTTCCCTGCCAGCTGTCAAGTGCCTTTACGTCGCCGCCGTGCTTGAGGGTCAGACGCAAGAGCTCGAGGCGCCCCTCGCTCGTCGCGATAAGGTATGCCGACTGAACGGTGTCGTCTGCTGCATTCACGTCAGCGCCCGACTCGATCAGCTGCTCGGCCGCCACGACGTCGTTGGCCCAGGCAGCGTCCCGAAGACGCTGGTCAAGTTCAGCCTGGGTGAGATCTGGCTTCTCTGGGACTTCTGGCTCTGCCGGGACCTCCGGCTGTGCGCTCTCAGACGGAGCAGGCTTTGGCGTCCCGGTCGTCGTCGGGGGTGTCTCACCGGGCTCGGGAGCACAGGCAACGAGTCCGGTGAGGCTCAGAGCCGCAAGCGCACTAGCGGCAATCGCCGCGCGTAGTCTGGCATTCATCAGTGTTTCTCCTCGGTCTTCTTCACCCAACCGTAGACGGGATTGGATGGGCATGTCTGGTCGTTCGCGACGGTCAATCGTGAGCAGTCCCGGCATTGGTATCGCACAGCTCGTGTGTGGGAAGGGCGGCCTACAGCCCGATAAGTGCGACGCCGCAGACCACAACCGCCGCCGCCGCGAGCCGAAGTACTGGGTTGCTTTCGCGGAATCTGAAGACACCATACAGCCCAACGAGCACGACGCTCGTTTCACGCATGGGTGCGACGAGAGAGAGTGGTGCGATCGTCGCCGCCGTCAGTACGAGCACGTACGAGAGCGGCGAAAGCACGCCGAAGGCGAGGAGGCTTCGCCAGTTCGCCCTGAGCTCGCCGCGAAGCCGCCGAGCAGGCTTCAACCCGCGAAGCCCCTCCGCGCCCATCATGCCTCCAAAAATGACTGCCTCCGCTGCGCTTGTACCGACCATGAACGCGACCGGAGCGATGCCGAAGCCGTTCACCATCGATACGTCCCAGAGTGTGTACGTGGCGATCGCGACCCCAGTCAATAAGCCAAACACAATCGACGGGTCGAAGCGCGCTTGGCGCTGGCCTCCGGCGAACTCTGCTCCTGCAGCGGACCGCGACCGGCCGATGAGGCCGAACGCGGTAACGCCGACAACCACGAGCAACACGCCCCCGAGCGAAAGCAGTCCGGGGCGTTCGCCGAACAGCAAGATCGACACGACCACGGTGAGGACGGGTCCGCTACCGCGGGCAGTCGCGTAGACCGTGCTCAGGTCTCCCGCGCGATAGCCGCGCTGCAGAACGAGCATGTAAAGCACGTGCAACACGCCAGACACGACGACGGCGCGCACGAACTCCCAGGCGCCGCTCGAGCCGATGCCGCCGGTAAACGGGATCGCCGCTGACCAGACAATGGCGCTGACAACGGCGCCCCACAAGAGGAACGGCACGCCAGACCTGCTCGACTTTGCAGCAAGTATGTTCCAGGCGGCGTGCGCGACGGCGGCGGCGAGTACGAGACCGAGGGCTGTGAGACTCATCGAGCGTTGACGCTAGGCGTCAATTCGCTCGCGGTCGAGATCATCGGCGTTCTCAATGATGAACTCCTTGCGTGGCGCGACGTCGTTCCCCATGAGCAGCTCAAACATTTGTGCTGCGGCGTGAGCGTCTTCAAGGCGCACTCGCCGAAGTGTGCGGTGCTCTCGGTCCATCGTTGTCTCAGCGAGCTGATCGGCATCCATCTCGCCGAGGCCCTTGTAGCGTTGGATCGGCTCCTGATACTTCTTCCCCCGCTTCCGGAGGTCGGCGAGCAGGGTCTGCAGTTCCTTCTCGCTGTACGTGTAGATCACGTCATTTGGCTTCCGGCCGGAGTTCTGGACGATGACCCGATGCAGAGGCGGGACAGCGGCGTAAACTCGGCCGGCCTCAAGCATCGGCCGCATGTAGCGGAAGAATAGAGTGAGCAGAAGGGTGCGAATGTGCGCGCCATCGACGTCGGCGTCGCTCATCAAAATCACCTTGCCGTAGCGGGCAGCATCTAGATCAAAATCGCGGCCCGAACCCGCTCCAATCACCTTGATGATTGCCCCGCACTCAGCGTTCGAGAGCATCTCGGCGAGCGATGCCTTCTGCACGTTGAGAATCTTGCCTCGAATTGGCAGGAGTGCCTGATACTCACTGTCACGCGCAGGTTTCGCGGTGCCAAGCGCGCTGTCGCCCTCGACGATGAACAGTTCAGAGTTCGCGACGTCCTTGGACCTGCAATCGATGAGCTTCGACGGCAGCGACGAACTCTCGAGGGTGCTCTTGCGGCGAGCAGTGTCGCGCTGCGCACGCATCGCGATCCGAGACTTCATCTCGGACACCATCTTCTCAAGCAGCGTCGAGGTTTGCGCTTTGTCGTGCTTCTTGGGTGAGTCGTACCGCTCGCTGAGCGCGCTCGTGACCGCGCGGGAGACAATCTGGCGCACTGCCGCAGTGCCGAGCACTTCCTTCGTCTGCCCCTCGAACTGCGGTTCAGGGACCCGGACGGTAACAACTGCTGTCAGTCCAGTGAGGATGTCATCTTTGTCGGGTTTATCTGAGCCAGCCTTTAGCTTGCGCGCATTGGTCTCGATCTGCTTCCTGAAGAACTTCGTGAGCCCCTGCTCAAAACCAGAGAGGTGCGTGCCACCCTTCGGTGTCGAGATAATATTCACAAAGCTCTGGATCTCCGTGTCGTAGCCGGTGCCCCAACGCAGTGCAATATCCACCTCACACTCGCGTTCGACCTCCCGCGAAACGAGATGGCCCGTCGTCTCGTCCATGACAGGAACTGTCTCCGTAAACTTCCCAGAGTCCTGGACGCGCCAGGTATCAGTGACAGGTGCGTCGAGGGCGAGAAAGTTGACGAACTCGGAGATTCCGCCCTCATAGTTGAAGCTATGCACCGCCGGCGCGCCAGACTCATCGAGAGATTCGGCTCGGTAATCGGAAATGTCGATCGTGAGCCCCGGGACGAGGAACGCGGTCTGACGCGCACGGCCAACCAGTGAATCGACTTCGAAGCGGGCGGTTGGCAGGAAGATCTGGGGATCCGCCCAGTAGCGAACTCGGGTGCCAGTGACACCCTTCTTCACCTTCCCGACGACCCGAAGCTCGGTGGCACGGTCAAAGGGCGTGAAGGGACTATCGGGCCCCTCGCCCGCGAACACACCCGGCTCGCCGTGGCGGAACGACATCGCCCACGTCTTGCCGTCGCGGTCAACCTCGACATCGAGGCGTGACGAGAGCGCGTTCACAACTGAGGCGCCGACACCGTGCAGGCCACCTGAGGACGCGTAGCCGCCACCGCCGAACTTACCGCCGGCGTGCAGCTTGGTGAAGACGAGCTCGACGCCGCTGAGGCCGCTTCGCGGCTCGACGTCCACTGGCACGCCGCGACCATTGTCTGCGACTGTGACTGACCCGTCATCGTGCAGCGTGATCTTGATGTCTGCACCGTGTCCGGCGAGGGCCTCATCAACCGAGTTGTCAATGATCTCCCAGAGGCAGTGCATAAGCCCGCGTGAATCGGTCGTGCCGATATACATGCCGGGTCGCTTGCGAACTGCTTCAAGCCCCTCGAGGACAGTGAGGTGCCTGGCGGAGTAACTGGATTCAGCCACGTGAAAGAACCTGCTTTCTTGGAGACTCACCCACTGTAGAACACACCTGCGACAGTCGGGCTGAGCGCGGGCGGCGAGTGAAAAACTCGCTGCCAAATATCCGTTCGCGGTACGCGTTGAGCGAAACAAGCGCAGCAAACAGGGCGCTTGCGGCGTTGGGGTGGTTGGATAGAGGTAATTGAACTACCGGGAGGTGGCCATGAGCACACTGGAACAGACCGCTGACGTAGCGGACGTAACTGCGGCGGACCGTCCGCTCAGTGGACTTGATCGCTGCGATAGCTGCGGCGCACAAGCGTACGTTCGCGTGACACTTGGCGGAAGCGAGCTGCTCTTCTGCGCGCATCACGCGACAAAGCACGAGGCAAAGCTTCGCCCGATGGCTGAAGCCTGGCACGATGAGAGCCACAGACTGAACGCGTAGTTCTGTCCGCTGCAGGAGTGGGCCCGGGAGTTTCCCGGGCCCACTCCTTTTTTCGCGCGATTTGCGAGCCACTGCAGAGCAACGACGAAAGGGCACGGAGGAAACCTCCGTGCCCTTTCGAGCGAACCTCGCTCAGTCTTAATCCAGGTAGTCGCGCAGCTGCTGGCTCCGCGACGGATGGCGGAGCTTCGCCATTGTCTTCGACTCGATCTGACGAATACGCTCACGGGTGACACCGAAGGTGTCACCAATCTGGTCAAGCGTCTTCGGCATTCCGTCACCAAGACCAAAGCGCATCTTGATGACACCGGCCTCGCGCTCTGAGAGCGAGTCGAGCAGCTGCTCGAGCTGCTGCTGCAGCATAGTGAAGCCAACGGCGTCAGCGGGAACGATCGCCTCGGTGTCCTCGATCAGATCACCGAACTCGCTGTCGCCATCCTCGCCAAGCGGGGTGTGGAGCGAGATCGGCTCACGGCCGTACTTCTGGACCTCGATGACCTTCTCGGTCGTCATGTCCAGCTCGCGGCTCAGCTCTTCAGGTGTGGGCTCGCGACCGAGATCCTGCAGCATCTGTCGCTGCACGCGTGCAAGCTTGTTGATGACCTCAACCATGTGCACCGGAATACGAATCGTGCGCGCCTGGTCGGCCATCGCGCGCGTAATCGCCTGGCGGATCCACCACGTTGCGTACGTGGAGAACTTGAAGCCCTTGGTGTAGTCGAACTTCTCTACCGCGCGGATCAGACCGAGGTTGCCCTCCTGGATAAGGTCCAGGAACTGCATTCCTCGCCCTGTGTAACGCTTTGCAAGCGACACAACAAGGCGCAGGTTGGCTCCGAGCAGGTGGCTCTTTGCGCGCTGACCATCGCGGGCAACCCACTTCAGCTCGCGCTCAAGCTTCTTCGGAAGCCCCTTCTCAGTGCCAAGCTTCTCCTCGGCGAACAGGCCGGCCTCGATACGCATCGCAAGCTCGACCTCCTCAGCCGCGTTGAGCAGGGCGACCTTTCCGATCTGCTTGAGGTAATCCTTCACAGGGTCGGCAGTGGCGCCTGGGATCGCGGTCGTGACTGTCGGCACGTCCTCCTCGTCCCCGGCCTTCAGGACGATCGCTCCGGTCGGGAGAGGCTCTTGATGTTCTGCGGCCGGCTGCTCTTCCTCAGCCTGCTCGTCAACCTCAGTCGCTTCAGTATCGTCAGGCGCGTCGACGATTTCATCGACCGCCTTCTTCGCGCGGGTAGCTGGCTTCTTGGCGGGAGCCTTCTTCGCCGCAGTCGTCTTCGCTGCCGACGCGGCCTTCTTCGCCGGAGCCTTCTTCGCGGGCGCCTCGGCCGCGTTCTGTTCGTCGCTCTCAGCCGCCTTCGCCGCGCGAGACTTGGTCGTTGTCGCTGTTGCCACGCAACTTCCTCTCAGATCTCGTCGATGCGCGTCCAAAAAACTGCGCACACCATGAAAACCCATGTCAAGCCCGCGGTATTCCCGCGACGGTTGAATGGGTTCCTACTTTCTATTATTGCACGGCTGGGCCGTCATTGTTTTCAGGGCCCTGCTGACGCTCCGCAAGGAACCGTTCAAGTTCACTCGCGAGCTGATCGGCGGTCGGCATCGTCCCCTCCTCGCCGAGCAAGGACGACGAACGGTCGCCGTGCGCTTCAACGTACGCGTCGAAGCGGCGCTCGAGGTTGTCAAGCATCTCTCGCGACTCCTCGTTCTCGGCGATCTGGCGATCAACCTGAGCCCTGAAATCGTGCGCACGTTCCTTTGCTTCATCAATTGCGAAAAGCAGTCCCGTCGCCGCCATCACGTTCTCGAGTGCTGCGGTGAGCAGTTCGGGGTACTCATTGTTTGCTAGGTAGTGGGGCACGAGATGGGCGAACCCGACAACCTCTTCACCAACACCGTGCAGCCTGTACTCAAGAAGATGCACAATGCTTGCAGGCAGCCGCGTGGTCGGCTTCCACGCCGAACGCTCCATGAGATCTTCGCGGGTGCCGCTCACAGTTGCCACGATCGGCCGCGTGTGAGGCACTGGCATCGGGATCGCCTGAACCCAGGTAGTCACCGACACCTCAAACTCGTGCACAAGCAGGAGGACGGACTCAACGAAGGCCTCCCACCGAAAGTCTGGCTCGAAGCCTGAAAGCAGCAGGAATGGCGCACCGAGCTCGTCGCGAGCGAGGCTCAGCGTGAGTTCTTCGGGGCTGTAGTCAGAGAAATGATCCTCATCAAACGTGATGAGGGGGCGACGGGCCCGGTAGTCGAGAAGGGCGTCAGTGTCGAAGCGGACGATCTCTTCGGGCGCGCACCGTTCCCACAGGTATTGCTCAAGCTGCGAGACCGCGTTTCCAGCGTCTGTCGAGCCCGAGAGCGCGACAACAAGAGGGAGGCCCTTGGCGACACTCGCACGGCGCTCCGCGTACACGGCAGAGAAGAGGTTTTCAGTCACGGTTCCATTCTACGAAACCAGGCGCTGAGCGGGACGAAATGCGCGAAGAGCGAACACTTGAGGTTCCGCTGCCGGAGATTCGCAGAAGTAGTAGGCTAAACGATGCGCACCGCATACCGCGCGGATCAGGCACAGTATTGAGACCCGAGGGAGACCCCACTTGGCCGAGCACCAGTTTGACATCGTAGTTCTTGGTGGCGGAAGCGCCGGATACGCGACCGCAGTCAGAGCAACACAGCTTGGAATGACCGCAGCGATCATTGAGAAGGACAAGCTCGGTGGCACATGTCTCCACCGTGGCTGCGTGCCAACGAAGGCCCTGCTTCATTCTGCAGAGGTCGCAGACGTAGCCCGCGAGGGCGCAACCTACGGCATCAACTCGTCCGTTGAGTCGATCGACATTGTCGCAGTGAACGCTTTCCGCGAGAAGCTCGTTGCAGGCAAGCACAAGGGCCTCCAGGGCCTCATCAAGGCGAACGGCATCACGGTCTTTGAAGGCGAGGGCCGTCTGGCTTCGCCGAACACTGTCCAGGTCGGGGCAGACACCGTCGTTGGTAAGAATGTCGTACTTGCTTCCGGCTCGTACTCGCGTTCGCTCCCGGGCCTCGAGATTGGTGGCCGCGTCATCACCAGCGAGCACGCACTCGAGCTGCAGGAGATCCCGAGCAAGGTCATCGTGCTCGGCGGCGGTGTCATCGGCGTCGAGTTCGCAAGTGTGTGGCGCTCGTTTGGCGCCGAGGTCACCATCGTTGAGGGCCTCCCCCACCTTGTGCCGAACGAAGAGGAGTCGGTCTCGAAGCAGCTCGAGCGCGCATTCCGCAAGCGTGGGATCGACTACAAGCTTGGCGTCCGTTTCCAGGGCGTCACGCAGGACGCTTCAAGTGTCACTGTGACTCTTGAAGACGGAACGACTCTCAGCGCCGACTACCTGCTGGTTGCAGTCGGCCGCGGCCCGGCAACGGCCGGACTCGGATATGAAGAAGCCGGAATCGAGATGGATCGCGGTTTCGTTCTGACCACCGAACGTCTCGCCACGAACGTTCCAGGCGTCTACGCCGTCGGCGATATTGTTCCCGGTCTGCAGCTCGCGCATCGCGGCTACCAGCAGGGCATCTTTGTTGCCGAGGAAATTGCGGGTCTTAACCCCGTTGTGGTCGCAGACGTCAACATCCCCAAGGTGACCTACTGTGACCCTGAAATCGCCTCCGTCGGTCTGACCGAGGCGAAGGCTACTGAAAAGTACGGCGCCGAGAATATCTCGTCGTACGAGTACAACCTTGCGGGCAACGCCAAGAGCTCCATCCTCGGCACCGCAGGAACGGTGAAGGCCGTCCGACTGAACGACGGCCCCGTGCTCGGGGTCCACATGATTGGCGCTCGCGTCGGCGAGCTCGTCGGCGAGGCCCAGCTCATTGTGAACTGGGAGGCGTACCCCGAGGACGTCGCTCCGTTCGTGCACGGGCACCCGACCCAGAATGAGACCATCGGCGAAGCAATGCTCAAGCTCGCCGGCAAGCCGCTGCACGCCATCTAAGCGGCACCACAAGCTAGATCTAGAAGAAATTTAGAAGGAGAATCACGATGAGTGAATCGGTAGTCCTCCCCGCGCTGGGCGAGAGCGTCACCGAGGGGACGGTGACCCGCTGGCTGAAGCAGGTGGGCGAGACCGTAGCGGTCGACGAGCCGCTGCTCGAGGTCTCGACCGACAAGGTGGACACCGAGGTGCCTTCCCCAGTCGCCGGCGTGGTCGAAGAGATCCTCGTCCAGGAAGATGAGACCGCTGAAGTTGGCGCTGTGCTCGCGCGCATTGGCGATGGAAGCGGATCCGCTCCCGCAGCAGCCCCGGCTCCCGAGCAGGCGGCTCCCGCAGCGCCAGCTCCTGCTGAGCCTGCTGCTCCGGCAGCTCCCGCTGAGACCGCCGCAGCACCTGCTGCCGCTGCATCAGCTCCGGCTCCTGCCGCCGGAGGCGACAGCCAGGACATCGTTCTGCCGTCGCTCGGCGAGTCAATCACCGAGGGTACTGTGACCCGCTGGCTGAAGCAGATCGGCGAGGCCGTCGAGGTCGATGAGCCGCTGCTCGAGGTGTCAACAGACAAGGTCGACACTGAGGTACCGTCACCCGTCGCGGGCATCCTCCAGGAGATGCTTGTCGGCGAGGACGAGACCGTAGAGGTTGGCGCAGTCCTCGCGCGCGTCGGGAGCGGTGCAGCTGCTCCGGCGGCGGCACCTGTTCCGGCACCGGCTGCGCCCGCAGCAGCACCTGCTCCGGCTGCAGCACCTGCTCCGGCTGCAGCACCTGCTCCGGCTGCAGCACCTGCTCCGGCTGCAGCACCCGCACCGGCCACAACTCCGGCAGCACCCGCAGCAGCACCGGCAGCGCCTGCACCTGCAGCGCCTGCACCGGCAGCGCCCGCAGCAGCAGCACCCGCACCGGCAGCACCCGTAACAGCACCCGCACCGGCTGCAGAGACCGGCGGCTACGTCACCCCGATCGTCCGCAAGCTTGCGGGTGAGCGCGGCGTGGACCTCGCTACCGTGGTCGGAACTGGCGTTGGTGGCCGCATCCGCAAGGAAGACGTGCTCGCGGCTGCAGCGGCTGCTCCCGCGGCAGCAGCGGCCCCGGCTGCAGCAGCTCCTGCGCCTCGCGTTGTCTCCGAGCTCCGCGGCACGACGCAGAAGATGAGCCGCCTGCGCAAGGTCATCGCGGAGCGCGCCGTCGCTTCGATGCAGCAGACGGCTCAGCTCACGACAGTGGTGAAGGTCGACGTGACACGCGTCGCTCAGCTGCGTCAGGCGAAGAAGGATGAGTTCCTGGCGAAGACTGGTTCGAAGCTTTCCTTCATGCCGTTCTTCGCGCTCGCCGCTGCAGAGGCGCTACAGGCCTACCCTGTGATCAACTCGACAGTTGAAGGCGACCAGATCGTCTACCCGGCAACTGAAAACGTCAGCATCGCTGTCGACACTGAGCGTGGTCTCCTCACTCCTGTGCTTCGCGACGCAGGAACGAAGAACATCGCCCAGATCGCCGGTGAGATCGCTGATCTTGCCGCTCGCACCCGTGACAACAAGCTCACGCCGGACGAGCTGAGCGGCGGCACGTTCACGCTCACGAATACGGGTTCGCGCGGGGCACTGTTTGACACCCCGCTGGTGTTCCTTCCGCAGTCAGCAATTCTCGGCACTGGTGTTGTAGTGAAGGAGCCCGGGGTTGTTTCGACACCTGAGGGTGACTCGATCGCGATCCGGTCGACGGTGTACCTGGCGCTGTCGTACGATCACCGGACAATCGACGGTGCCGACGCTGCGCGTTTCCTCACGCAGATGAAGTCCCGCCTCGAAGAGGGCAACTTCGGGGCAGATCTCGGTATCTAGTTTCGACGATATGTGAGGGGTTCTGCGGCGCGATGTGCGCCGCAGAACCCCTCACTCGTTTGTGACGTAGTGGATCGTCCGCCCTCAGCTCGGCCTGCAAGCGTTGCCCCCTCGCACCGCCTGCAGCGTCACCGGCGCCTGGATCCATCGGCGAACAAGGCTCGCACAGCGACAAACGATTCCTGTCGCAGAGGCGTCGGGGTGATTCGGCCAGCGACAGCGTGTCTGAGTGTCTCTCCGGCCGCATTCGACTCCCACGCCCTCATGTGAGCGAGTTCTGCAGCGACGTCACCAAATAGCTCGCCGAGAAACTCACTCGCGCCCACCGGGGCAACGCTCGTCGCCACGCTCGACAGCTCCCTGAGCGACACGCCGAAGCCGTGACATCCGGCATCGTGACCCGCCCGAAGATGCGCGACAGCCTGTGCAACGCGCGCAGTGCTCCGCCAGCCTGCTTCTGGGGGCAGCTCGATCAGCGAAACATCCGCCTGTGGGACGAGCCGACGCCGATACTTGCCTTCACCCGGAACGTGCAGCATTAGCGTTCGGGCAACGTCTGCCCCGAGGCATGCCCCGTGCTCCCGCGCGGCGAATCCCGCGAAGCAGACACCAAGCATGAGGCTCGTCGTCTCCCCCGCCGACAGGAGTACTTTGGGCGGTTGACGGGAAGCATCGTTGGAAGTGCGCATGCATCTATCCTCGTCCTCGCTTGGGCCGGGGCACCTAGCATGGGGCAAATCTGTGCTTCTCGGGATAACCGCTGCGGGTGGGACGCCTGTGGGCGAGCCAGCTCAGGAGCGAAAATCGCTCTGCCACGAGCGAACTCAGGCCGGGTTGCTCGATCAGCGCCTGAGAAGCGGTACGATGGAAGGCATGGCAGAGGCGAAGCAGAAGTCCCCGGGTCGCATCAAGCAGATGGTGCAGGTGTACAAGAACACCCGCACCCAAGACAAGCTGCTGACCCCGCTGATGCTGCTCTCCTTCGTCGGCCCGATCCTGGTGGCCGTGCTTCTCGCTTGGCTCCTGCCAGGCAACTGGTTTAGCTGGATCCTGTGGCCCCTCACCGGCATTCTTGCCGGACTGCTCATTGCGATGATCGTTCTTGGTCGCCGCGCCGAGGCAGTCGCATACGCGCAGATTGAGGGGCGTCCCGGCGCGGTTGGTGCAATCGTGCAGAGCGCACTTCGGCGTAGCTGGCGTGGGTCGGAGGTGCCCGTCGCGATGACCCGGCAGCAGGATGCGGTATATCGCGTCATCGGGCGCGGCGGAGTCGTACTCATTTCTGAGGGCTCGCGCCAGCGCACTCAGCGCATCGCGCAGGACGAGGAACGCAAACTCAAGCGCGCGATCTCAAACGTGCCGATCTCACACCTCTACGTTGGCCCTGACGAGGGTTCGGTGGCATTGCCGAAGCTTTCGAAGGAGCTGCAAAAGATGAAGCGTGTACTCAATCGCAACGAGATCGCTGCTGTCTATAACCGGCTCTCGTCGCTACAGGCGAGCCCCGTCGGAATCCCGAAGGGAATCGACCCGAATCGCGTCCGCGCACAGCGCCCGCGCTAAACCATGTCGCAGAAGTTTGGTGACCTCGCCCCCAGCGAGTTTCCGGGTGAGCGTCTCGGTCTTCCCGAGGACGGGCCTCGCTCGGTCGGCCGTGTGGGGCGACGCCTGCTCGCGATCTGCATCGACTGGGCCCTCGCTTCCCTCCCCGCCTACCTCCTCATCGGAGGACCGCAGGCGATGTGGTGGCACTCTCTCATTTTTATGCTCATGCAGATCGTCTTCGTTCCGACAATCGGTGGTTCGCTCGGACATCGATTGGTCGGTCTGCAGGTTGTTCCGATCGCTGGCGGCTGGGTTGGCATCTGGCGCCCCATCGTTCGCGCGGTGCTCGTCACACTCGTGATCCCAGCACTCGTGTGGGACAGCGACCAGCGCGGCTTTCACGACAAGATCGCAGGGACGGTACTGATTCGCGTCTAGGGCGCAGTCAACTCATCATGCGAGAACACGTTGTCACCGTCGACACCGTAGTTCGTCGCGCCGCAATACGTAACACGCCTGAAACACTGCTTCCACGCTCCCGAAACGCTGGAAGCATAGGCTTGACCTACGAAGCGGCAGACCGCCGCACCGAAAAGTGAGGATCCCGATGTTCAAGACTCCCCAGGAAGTCATCGACTATATCCGCGAAACCGACGTCAAGTTCCTTGACATTCGGTTCACCGATCTCCCCGGCGTGCAGCAGCACTTCAACATTCCGGCGAGCACGGTAGATCTCGACTTCTTCGAGGTTGGGCAGATGTTTGACGCCTCCTCGATCCGCGGCTTCGCTACGATCGCTGAGTCGGACATGCAGCTCATCCCCGACGTCACGACTGCGTACATCGATCAGTTCCGCGCCGAGCGCACCCTCATCATGGTGTTCGACATTTACAACCCGCGCACAGGCGAAATCTACTCGAAGGACCCACGCCAGGTCGCGAAGAAAGCCGAGCAGTTCCTCGCTTCGACCGGAATCGCCGACACCGCGTTCTTCGCCCCCGAGGCAGAGTTCTACATTCTCGACTCGGTTCGCTACGAGACCACTCCGCGCCGTACGTTCTTCGAGATCGACTCGGAGGAGGCCCACTGGAACTCCGCCACAGATTACGAGGGCGGAAACCTCGGGAACACGACCGCGCTCAAGGGAGGCTATTTCCCAGTCTCCCCCGTGGACAAGCAGGCTGATCTGCGTGATGACATCTCGCTTCGCCTTATCGAAGCTGGCCTGCAGCTCGAGCGTTCCCACCACGAGGTCGGCGCTCCCGGTCAGGCAGAGATCAACTATCGGTTCGACACGATGGTCTCCGCTGCCGACGACGTGCTGAAGTTCAAGTACATCGTCAAGAACACCGCAGAACTCTGGGGTAAGACGGCCACATTCATGCCGAAGCCCGTGTTTGGCGATAACGGCTCGGGAATGCATACACACATGTCCCTCTGGGCAAACGGCGAACCGCTGTTCTACGACGAGAACGGTTATGCCGGACTCTCGGACACCGCTCGCTGGTACATCGGCGGTATCCTCAAGCACGCGCCGTCGCTGCTCGCCTTCACGAACCCGACCATCAACAGCTACCGTCGCCTCGTGAAGGGCTACGAGGCTCCCGTGAACCTTGCCTACTCAGCAGGTAACCGTTCGGCCGCAATTCGCATCCCGCTCACTGGCTCCAACCCGAAGGCGAAGCGCATCGAATTCCGCGCCCCTGACGCTTCGGGCAACCCGTATCTCGCATTCGCAGCTCAGCTCATGGCCGGCATCGACGGCATTCGTAACCGGATCGAGCCCGGCGAGCCGATCGACAAGGATCTCTACGAGCTTCCCCCGGAGGAGGCCGCGAACATCCCGCAGGTGCCCGGCTCGCTCGGCGAGGCACTCGCCGCTCTCGAAGCGGATCACGCCTACCTGCTTGAGGGCGGCGTCTTCACTGAGGAGCTGATCCAGACTTGGATCAACCTGAAGAACGAGACCGAACTGCTCCCAATGGCGGTTCGTCCCCACCCGTACGAGTTCGAGCTCTACTACGGCGTGTAGGACTCGCTCCGCCATACACGCGAAACCGCTCAGCGTGCCGAGTAGGCATCTGGGCGGTTTCGTTTCGTGTTGGTGCTAGGAGTTGATATCGTCCTCGATATCGGCATCCTCGCTTGCGAGAATGGCTTCGAAGAAGCTTGCCAGATAGTTCATGGTTGTCAGAGTACGCGCCAAGTTGCCCGCTGGCTAGACCTGGCACGGAACAATCACCGGGAGTTCACCGAGCAGACATAGCCCCGACCTGGTGGCACGTGGTGCTTAGGCCTGCACTTCTGGGAAAAGCTCGTCTTCGCGATAGCCGAAGAACTCGCGCTCAAACACGGCGCGGGCGCGCCTGCTCGCCGTGTGCCAGCGCTCAACAAGCTCGCTCGTGCGGTCGCGTCGCTCTCCGAGAACGCCCGCGATGCCGGCGAGATCACGCCAGTCGCGCGGCAGTGAGTCGGCCGCTCTGCCGTTCCAGAGACGCATCGCCGAGCGGAGTGTGCTCGCGAGGCGCCAGGCGTCCTCAAGCGTTGCTGCGTCCTCCTTGTCAATGAGTCCAAGCCTCGCCGCTGCAGCTAGCGCCTCGAGAGTCGACACCGTGCGAAGCTCAGGGTGTGCTGCACCGTGCTGCAGCTGCAGCAGCTGCACAAGCCACTCGACATCGCTGATGCCGCCCGGGCCGAGCTTCAAGTGCATCGCTGGATCCTGCCCCTGTGGCAGCCGCTCCCCCTCGACGCGTGCTTTCATGCGCCGAACATCGCGCAGCTGTTCCTCCCTGAACTCGCTCGGATACCTGATCGGGTCAGCCATCGCAAAGAACTCGGCGCTCAGGCTCGCGTCGCCGGCCGCGTGGCGGGCCCGTAGCAACGCCTGGGCCTCCCACGTGGCCGACCAGCGCTCATAGTAACTCCGGTATGAGTCGATACTGCGAACAAGCGGGCCGTTCTTGCCCTCCGGCCGCAGATCGAAGTCGAGGTCGACTGGAAACCGTGGGTCTGAGACGAGCGTGCGAAGCTCGCTCACGACCTTGGCCGCGGGCGACACAGGCCCACTACCCGTCGCACCACCACGCGCCACCGCGATGAGGTCGATGTCGGAGGCAAAGCCGAGCTCGCCGCCACCGAACCTGCCCATGCCGACGAGTGCAATCTCCGGTGCAGCGCTCTCGCTTCCGAGATGCCCCCGAATCGCAGAGAGCAGCGCGTCGAGCAGAGCGGTGTGCGCCCCGTCAAGGCCCTTCGCGACGGTCTCCTCGTCGAGCACTCCAACGACGCGGCCCATCGCGAGTCTGAGGATCTCGCGCCGATGCACGCGGCGTAGACGCTCCGCAGCGGACTGAGCGGAGGGCCGACGTGACACCAGCGAGCGCATCTCGGCCAGCAGCGCCTCAGGCGCCGGGGGTTCGAGCAGCGCATCTCGTTCGAGCCAGGCGACGCCCTCGGGGTACCCCTCGAGCAGGCCCGCAGCGTACTTCGAGTTTGCGAGCAGCAGCGTGAGCCGCTCGGCCGCGAGCGAGCCGTCCCTGAGGAGGCGCAGGTACCACGACGCATCCCGGTTCGCCTCGCTCACCTTGCGAAAGGCGAGCAAGCCGAAATCAGGATCGGTGCCGAGCGCCAGCCATTGCAGCAGCACTGGGGTGAGGTTGCGCAAGATCTTTGCGCTGCGCGACGGGCCGCTTGTAAGTGCGGCGAGGTGCCGTGAGGCGCCATCAGGATCGAGGAAGCCAATGCTCGACAGTCGAGCTTTTGCCTCTGCCGTGCCGAGCACAAACTCCTCGTCAGGCAAAGCTGCGACAGCGCTCAACAGCGGCGCATAAAAGATCTTCAGGTGCAGTTCTCGGACCTCGCGGCGTACTCGATCCCAGAGCGCGCCCAGTTCCTTCGCGTCTCGTGCAAGTCCAGACGCCCGCGCAAGCACCCGCCGTCCCTCATCGTCGCTGGGCATGAGTGCGGTTCGTCGAAGGTCGCGAAGTTGAAGCCTGTGCTCGAGCACCCGCAGCGTTCGATAGTGCTCGCTCAGGCGTTCACCGTCCCGGCGGGCCACGTAGCCATCGTCGACAAGTGCTCGAAGCGCGGGCAGTGTGCCCCGCAGTTGCAGGTGCTCGTCGTGCTGGCCATGCACGAGTTGCAGCAGCTGCACGCTGAACTCGATATCGCGCAGCCCTCCGGGACCGAGTTTGATTTGCAGCGGCAGCTCTTCAGGCGCGATGTGCTCAGTTACTCGTTCACGCATGCGCTGCACTGAACCAACGAAGTCCTCGCGACTCGCAGACGCCCAGACGAGCGGCCGTGTCGCAGCAACAAATTCCTCGCCAAGGGCAAGGTCGCCTGCACACGCCCTGGCCTTAATAAGCGCTTGGAACTCCCATGCTTTCGCCCACCTGTCGTAGTAGCTCAGCATCGATGACAGCGACCGCACGAGTGGCCCCTGCCTGCCCTCCGGGCGAAGGTTCGGGTCGACCTGCCAGAGAGGCAGCTCGTGAGCAGGATCCTGAATGGCACGCATCACCTCACGAGCGAGCGCGGTCGCCGCGCGCTCGTCGCCCTCGGCGATGAACATGACGTCGACGTCCGAGACAACGTTGAGCTCTTGCGCGCCGCACTTGCCCATGGCAATCACCGAGAACCTGAGCTCGGAAAGCTTTTCTGTAGCAACTCGAGGGCTGGCGCCGTCAGCGCCGAGCGTCGCCCGGCCAACTGCGATGGCTGCCTCTATTGCCGCGTCTGCGAGACTCGACAGCGCGGCAGCGACGGCCTCAAACGCGGGTCGAGGGTCACGGGCGACCTCTTGTGGCCCGGCGCTCGTCAGGTCGAAGAGCGCGACGCTGGAGAGCAGCGCACGGTACCCGACTCTGAGCGCATTCCAACCCGGTTCTCCAGCGAGCTGCACGCCACCCGGCGCGACCGCGGCAAGCATCTCGGCCCGCGCCTCTTCAGCGCTCGGAAGACGGCCATCCCCGCACACGGTCGCCCCGATGCGTTCCGGGTGTCTGGAGAAGAACTCTCCGAGCGCTGGCGACGCACCAACAAGTAGGCACAGGCGTCGCCAAGCGAATGCGTCGAGTAGTGCGAGCCTCGCTCCCTCGGCTTCCGCAATGCGTAGAAGCATGGCGAGCGCCGTGTCTGGGTCCGCAGCCGCCTGCAACCCCTCCAGAAGCGCTAATTCGTCTGCCCCATCGAGCGCGAGGGCGAGCTCGCGAATGCTCTCCCGGGCTGCTGTGAGGTTCTGAAACCCGGCGCGCGCGTAGCTTCCAAGCTCTCCGCGCCGACCGGGTCGCGAGGCTCCGGGCTCCATCATCACTGCGACTAGATCGTGTCGAGCATCGACTTGAGCTCGAACGGTGTCACTTGGCTGCGGTACTCGTCAACCTCGCGACGGCTGTCCCTGATGAGGTAGGCAAATACCTGCTCACCAAGCGTCTCGGCAACGAGCTCGGAGCGCTCCATGACTGCGAGAGCATGCTCAAGGCTCTGCGGCAGCGGGTCGAAGCCCATTGCGCGTCGCTCGCCGTCGCTCAGGGCCCAGACGTTATTCTCGGCCTCTGGCGGCAGCTCATACTCCTCGCGAATACCCTTGAGCCCAGCGGCGAGAAGCACAGAGAAACCGAGGTACGGATTCACTGCACTGTCCATCCCGCGATACTCGATCCGTGCGGCGCCGCCCTTGCCAGGCTTGTACATGGGCACGCGAACAAGCGCTGAGCGGTTGTTATGACCCCAACTCACGAACGACGGCGCCTCGTCTCCACCCCACAGCCGCTTGTACGAGTTCACGTACTGGTTCGTCACGGCGGTGAGCTCGGGTGCGTGCCTGAGAATGCCTGCAACGAAGCGGCGCGCCGTCACTGACATCTGGTACTTCGCGCTCGGGTCGTAGAACGCGTTCTCCTCGCCTTCAAAGAGCGACACGTGCGTGTGCATTCCTGATCCGGGCTGGCCAGCCAGGGGCTTCGGCATGAACGTTGCGTGCACACCCTGCGCGATCGCCACCTCCTTCACCACGGACCTGAAGGTCATGATGTTGTCGGCAGTCGCGAGGGCATCTGCGTAACGGAGGTCGATCTCGTTTTGGCCGGGGCCCGCCTCGTGGTGGCTGAACTCGACTGAGATCCCGAGCTCCTCGAGCATGTTCACGCTCTCACGGCGGAAGTCGTGCGCGGTTCCCCCTGGCACGTTGTCGAAATACCCGGCCCTATCGACGGGAATGGGACCCTCGGGGCCGATTTCTTTCGACTTGAGCAGGTAGAACTCGATTTCAGGGTGGGTATAGAACGAGAAGCCCATGTCGGCGGCCTGCGCGAGCGTGCGCTTCAGCACATTGCGCGGATCAGATACTGCGGGCTCGCCGTTTGGCGTGCGAATATCGCAGAACATCCGTCCCGTCGGCTCAGTCTCGCCGCGCCACGGAAGGATCTGAAATGTCGACGGATCCGGCACGGCAAGGAGGTCCGACTCGTACGCGCGGGTCAGGCCCTCAATGGCTGAACCGTCAAAACCGATGCCTTCGCTGAACGCACCCTCGACCTCTGCGGGCGCGAGTGCCACCGATTTCAGCGCACCGGCGACGTCAGTGAACCAGAGGCGCACGAATCTCACGCCCCGCTCTTCAATCGTACGAAGCACGAAATCTCTCTGCTTGCTCACGCTGCAGCTCCCTTCAGGGCGCGGTCTCGCACCGGGTCCGGTACGCCTTTCAGCCTACCGCCCCCGTGCCGCATCGTGCGCCGGATTGCCCTGTTCGGGGCTTAGCACCCAAGGAGGGCTTAGTATTCTTCCTCGTCCTCCTCGTTCCATTCCCGAGCACGTTCAGCAAGCAGTTGCGGCGCGCGCCGCGCTTCATCACGTGTCTTGAACGGACCGATGCGGTAGATCGCGAGCGACTGCGGCCCCTCTTCAACCTCCCCGGTCTTCGAGTTGAACCAGTAGGTTTCCTCGGGGTCGTCGATCCCCCAGTCCTTCTTGCTCATGAGCGTCTCCTTCGTCAGCTTGCTCCTAGACTAGACCCATGCCTTTCGACGACCACGGCAATCTGATTCCCGGCGTTTTGCCAACGCCGCTCACAGTTCCTCGCGAGATCTCGCGGCCTCCCTACGTCGGGCTACAAGAGCCCCCGGCATATACGGGCGACAACACCTACACCGATGCCGAGGTCGCGAAGATCCGCGCTGCCGGACGCATCGCCTCACGTGCGCTTGACGCCGTTGGGGCGGCGGTTGAGCCTGGCGTCACAACAGCCGAGCTTGACCGCATCGGGCACGACGCTGTCGTTGCAGCTGGCGCGTATCCGTCGACACTGGGCTACCGCGGCTACCCAGCATCCTCATGTACGTCGGTCAACGAGGTCGTGTGCCATGGGATCCCTGACGACACCGTGCTTCGCGAGGGAGACATCGTCAATGTCGATATCACTGCATACCTCGACGGATTCCACGGCGACACCAACCGCACCTTTCGTGTTGGGAAGGTCGCTGAGGATGTCGATCTCCTCGTCGAACGCACGCACGAGGCAATGATGCGCGGAATTCGGGCCGCAAAGCCCGGCCGAGAGGTGAACGTCATTGGCAGGGTCATCGAGACGTACGCGAAGCGTTTCGGGTATGGCGTGATTCGCGACTTCACTGGCCACGGGGTCGGCTCGTCGTTTCACACGGGACTCATCATCCCGCACTACGACTCGGCGCCTCGCTTTAACGATCTCATCGTCCCTGGGATGGTCTTCACAATCGAACCGATGCTCACCCTCGGCACGCGCGAGTGGGACATGTGGTCCGACAACTGGACAGTCACGACGAAGGACAAGTCGATCACAGCACAGTTCGAGCACACGATCGTTGTCCGTGAGGACGGCTTCGAACTACTCACGGTCTCCGAGTAGCTGTGTCCGGGTAGCTATGTCCGGGTAGCCGCCCAGGTTCGCCCCCACGCCGCCACCTCACCACGCCGCACGCCGTCACACGGCCGGACAGCGCCTTTCTTGCAGGACGCCCCCTCCCCTACGGTCGGGAGGGTGCTCTCCTGCGGGGAAGGTGCTCTCGCGGGGACAGAACTCTGCCGAGCACAGTGCGCCCTTCCACGCACAGTGCGCACAGGCCTGCGCAGACCTCCGCGGCGCGCGCCACCTGTGCGAGAGGGGAATGGGCCGGCTATACGCCGGGTTCTGTCCCGCCGGCCAAAGCCGGCTTGGACGGTTATCTATCTCGGGACGCCGTTGCCGACGCCCTCTAGCAGCCCACCCGCAGACTCGGCGGGGCGCGTCATCGTCTGCTGTCTGGCCTTGCTCCGAACGAGGTTTACCTGGCCGCCCGTGTTACCACGGACGCCGGTGGGCTCTTACCCCACCCTTTCAGCCTTACCGGCCGCGGCGAACCACGGCAGGCGGTCTACTCTCTGTTGCACTTTCTCGCGGGTTGCCCCGGGTGGACGTTATCCACCGTTCTCCCCTGCGGAGCCCGGACGTTCCTCGGCCCGTTGCCGCACGCGACACGGGACGCAACCGTCCACCGACCCATTCCGGCTCCCATTCTAGCGTGTCGGCGCGAGGGGTCTCGCCGTAAACCAAAGCTCACCTCGCCGCAAACCAAAGCTCACTTCGCCGCAAACCAAAGCTCACCTCGCCGCAGGCAAGCTCCGCCGCGCTTAGTCTTCGATGACGCGGACGAGAATGGCGCCGGTCTCTGGGCAGAACACGACCTCGTCGTCCGCGGTGGCCTTGATTGTCGAGAGGTCTGCAGGGCTGAGTGCCATCCCGCTCGCCTCCGACACACCAGCGCGCAGGCGCGCAGCCCCGATGCCGACCTGGGCGCGGGTCTTCTCGTAGAGCGCGAGCAGATCGCCCTGCACCTCGGCGGCCTTGCCTGCCCGCTCCGCCGCGGTCGCCGCGCGGTCGCGTTCAGTCTCGGCCTCAGCAGCGGCGATGCGAGCATTGATCTCGTCGCGACGCTTGTCGACGCCCGCAAGCACGTGCTCTGCCTCGGCAAACACTGCCGCCGCGGCGTCAGCGACCTCCATCGCCTCAAGCTGGCGCTCCTCAAGTTCACCCTTGCGGCGGCCGAGCGTGTCGAGCTCACCTTGCAGCGCCTGAGCTTCCTTCGCGGAGGTGCTTGCTGCGAGGAGGTCGTTATCTCGCTTCACGCGCTGATCTACGACGTCGACGTCCGCTTCGATTCGTGAAAGCTCAAGTCGCCTGGCGTCAAGCTCGCGCTGCGCATCCATGTAGCGGTTCCGCACCTCGTCGCGCTCCGCTTCGAGGGAGACAAGCTCGGCACGCTCAGGAAGCTGTTCGTGACGTTTGCGAAGCCTTGCGAGGGTGTGGTCGAGCTGCTGGAGGTCGAGCAGCAACAGCTGCTGGCGCGGGGTAGCCTTCATGGTTCCAGCTTACTCTGCGCCCGGCGCGTCGCTCGGGCGTGCCCCGACGGAGAAACTCCACGGGTCGGTGCGGAGGGTGCTGACGCGAAACTCGACGCCTGGAAGCCTCGTGGCAAGCACCGCAGCTGCGCCCTCGAGCCAGAGCGACTCGCTGGCCCAGTGCGCGACATCGATGAGGGCTGGACCACCTGCGACTGCGTAGAGCTCGAGCGCCTCCTGTGCTGGATGATGCCTGAGATCGGACGTGAGGTAGACGTCTGCGCCGCGCACTGCCGGGTTGTCGAGCAGGCTGTCTCCCGCGCCGCCGAGCAGCGCGATCGCTTGCACGAGGCGATCCGGATCGCCGGCCACTCGCACTCCCGACACCGTCGAAGGCATTGCTAAAGCAACTCGCTCGGCGAACGCTCTGAGCGTCTCGGGAGCGGAAAGCTTCCCGACACGACCAATGCCGATCTCGGGGTCCGCGGGATGGGGAACGATGGGCACGGCACCAACAAGCCCCAGGCGGCGAGCGATAACGTCGGAGACCCCACCGGCAGGCTGATCGGCGTTCGTGTGCGCCGCGATGAGCGCGCACCCCCCGCGGATAAGCGAGGCAAGGAGTGCGCCTTTCGCAGTGTCCTCGGCGACCGTGTGGATGCCGCGTAGCAACAGCGGGTGGTGCGTGATGAGCGCGTCCGCCTCCCAGGCGAGCGCCTCGTCGACTGTCGCGGCGACAGCGTCGACAGCGAGCAGCACCTTGCGAAGCGGGGCGGCATCCCGGCCCGTCACCAGCCCGACGCGATCCCACGACTCGGCAGTATCGGCAGGCCACATCTCGTTTGTGACACGCCGGAGGTCGGCTAGGGTCTGCGCCGCGGGAGCGGTGGGTGTGGGTGTGACAGGTTCGGTGTTCGTCATGCCTCGAGGCTAGCGCCTGAGGAGCCTCCGCGCCGTCACGTTGCCGATGAGCTGTGCGATCTGGACGATCACGACGATGATGAGCACCGACGCCCACGTGACCCACGGGTTCGACTGGCGATAGCCATACTGCAGCGCGAAGTTGCCGATACCGCCTGCGCCGATGATGCCAGCCATCGCTGACATGTCGACGATCGCCACGAAAGCGAACGTGTATCCGAGCACGAGCGGGCCGAGGCCCTCTGGAATGAGCACTGTGAAGATGATCCGCAGCGGACCGGCGCCCATCGCGCGGGCGGCCTCAATCTGGCCGGGCGGCACGGTGAGGAGGTTCTGTTCGACGAGGCGGGAGATCCCAAACGCTGCGGCAACGACGAGCGAGAAGATCAGTGCGGGGCCGCCGATGCCCTTTCCCGTGACCATGCGCGCCAGCGGTTGCAAGAGCATCAGGATCAGCACGAACGGGATCGGGCGGAAGAAGTTCACGAGCAGGTTCAGCACCCAGAATGTTGGTGCGCTCTGCAGGATGCCGCCGCGCCGCGTCGTCGTAAGGAGGACGCCGACGATGAGGCCGATCAGGCCGCCGATCGTGATCGCGAAGGCGACGTAGATGAGCGTCTCGACTGTCGCATCGCCGATCTTTGGGAGCAGTTCAATCAGGCGATCCATTACGCGAGCACCTCCAGCTCAGTCTGCTGTGCGAGTGCTGCGATAGCGTGTTCAACCTGCACGCCCTCGCCGATGAGCTCAAGCGTGAGCTTTCCGAACGTGCGGCCGCCGACGTCAGTGATGCCGCCGTGGACGATGTTCACGCCAACGCCGCGGTCAGCGAGAGTCTGGAACACGATCGGCTGATCTGCTCCGCCGTCACGGAAGGTGAGGGCGATGAGCTTGCCGCGGTGCTTCTCGCGCAGCGCGCGGAGGTGTGCGGGGTCCGGCTCGGTGGGCAGCGCAGTCGACACGAAGCGCCGCGTCGTGTCGGTCTTCGGGTTCGAGAACACTTCGAACACCTCGCCCTGCTCGACCGCCTGACCGCCCTCCATGACGGTGACCCGGTGTGCGATCTCCCGCACAACGTCCATCTCGTGCGTGATGAGCAGGATCGTGACGCCAAGCTCGCGGTTGATCTTTGTGAGCAGCGCAAGCACCTCACGGGAGGTCTCGGGATCGAGCGCACTCGTGGCCTCGTCCGCAAGAATGAGGCCGGGGTTCGTCGCGAGCGCGCGGGCGATGCCGACGCGCTGTTTCTGTCCGCCGGACAGCTGCTCGATGTGTGAGTCGGCGTAGTCCGAAAGCCCGACAAAGCTGAGGAGCTCGGCCACTCGGGCCCCGCGCTCCGTGCGTGGAGTACCCGCCACAACGAGTGGGTACTCCACGTTTTTCGCGATTGTACGCGAGTGGAACAGGTTGAACTGCTGGAAGATCATGCCGATGCGTGACCGGACGCTTCGCAGCTTGGCCTCGGAGAGGGCGGTGATGTCGACGCCATCCACGAGGATCGCGCCGCTCGTCGCCCGCTCCAGGCCGTTGACGAGTCGAAGCAGGGTCGACTTGCCTGCACCCGAGTAGCCAATCACGGCGTGGATCTCGCCAGATGCGATGTCGATCGAGACATCGTCAACGGCGACAACCTCGGTGCCAGACCGGCCGCGGGCTGGATACCGCTTGCCGACCCCCTGCAGTTCAACTTTCGTCATGAAGAACGAGCTTAGCCCTTGGTCGCGCGGTAGTTGTCCTCGGCGTCGGCAAGGAGCTTAGCGAGGTCGTCCTGCGAGAGCTTCACGGAGACCGCGCCCTCACCGACGTAGTCCTTCAGCGCGGCCTGGAAGGTCTCGTTGTTCTGGTAGATGTCGACGAGCTTCAGGTAGGTCTCGTTGTCCTTGTCCTCGGCGCGTGCCGCGAAGATGTTGGTGTACGGCTCCACCGCGGCGTCGTCGGCGCTATCCGAGCCGAGCGAGTCCTTGAAGTCGAGCCCGCCGAGCTCAACGAAGTCGTTGTTGACGATGCCGCCGTCAACGTCGGGCAGCGAGGCCGGGATAATGTCAGCCGCGAGCTCGGTGACCTTCACGCGCGACTTGTCAGCAACGATGTCGTCGGGAGTCGAGGTCGCGCTGCCGCCATCCTTGAGCTCGAGCAGGCCGAGCTTCTGGAGCACGAGCAGGGCGCGGGCGCGGTTCGACTCGTCGTTCGGGATCGCGATTGTGCCACCCTCTGGGATGTCCTTCACGTCGGTGTACTTGCTCGAGAACAGGTTGAGCGGGTACACGACTGTCGAGCCGAGCGCGACGAGGTCGTCGTCGGCGTCGACGTTGTGGGTCGCGAGGTAGATGATGTGCTGGAACTGGTTGAGGTCGAGATCCCCGGCCGAGACGGCCGGGTTCGGCTGCGGGTACTCGCTGAAGTCGACGATCTCGACCTCAATGCCTTCCTTCTCAGCCTCGTCGACGAAGGTCTCCCAGTAGGGCTGGCCGCCAGGGACGACGCCGATGCGCACAGGGCCCGTCGTCTCAGCGCCGTCATCCTTGGGAGCCGAGTCGCTCGCGCAGCCCGTGAGTGCGGTTGCGGCGATAGCGAGGGCCGCGACCGATGCGGCGATGAGACTGCGCTTCTTCACAGACATGATGTTCCTTTTCGTTTGGTGAACTGAGCGTAGGTCGACGCCGTGGCGAGAATCTTGCGCAGTGGCAAGAATCACTATGCCCCGACCGGTACTAGACAATCCTCGCCGTAACGCCACGAATCCCCCAATCGGAGCGTCACATTGCGTCATCCGCGTGGGATACTGAGGTCGAACATTCAGCGAATCGGGGCGGAAAACATCGGCACCCGAGCACATCGGAAGGATCCGTCGGTTCACATGAATCAGCCCACAACTGACCACCTCGAGGCCTGGAACACAAAGCAGGCACTGGCGGAGCGAATGATTCCGCTCATCGGTCAGCTCTACCGCGATCACGACATCGTCATGTCAGTCCACGGACGCAGCCTGATCGGCCGCTCAGCCATCGACATCATTCGCGCCCACAGCTATGCACGCAAGATCGATGAGGTTGAGCTCGACATTGCAGAGACCTCCGCGATCGTCGAGGCACTCACGGCGATCCAGCCCGGCCCCGTCTCGATTGACCTCGCACTCCTCGCGAACGGCTTCCGCGCCGCTGCGACAACCGACCTCGAGGCGTACCTCCGCGACGAGCTCGCGCCCGCCCTCGCAGCCAAGCCCGCAACCGGACGCGACGTTGTGCTCTACGGCTTCGGACGCATCGGTCGTCTTCTTGCCCGCATCATGATCGAGCACGCGGGAAGCCAGAACGGCTTGAATCTGCGCGCAATCGTCGTCCGGAAGAACGGCGAGAACGACCTGCAGAAGCGCGCCAACCTTCTCCGCCGCGACTCGGTGCACGGCCCCTTCAACGGCACCATCAAGGTCCTTGAAGACGAGAACGTCATCCTCGCGAACGGCGTTCGCATCCAGGTGATCTACTCGAGCGACCCGGCAGACGTCGATTACCCCTCGTACGGTATTGAAGACGCGATCCTTGTCGACAACACCGGGCGCTGGCGCGACGCCGAGGGCCTCGGCAAGCACCTCGAGAACTCGGGCATTTCCCGCGTCATCCTCACCGCTCCCGGCAAGGGCGACCTGCTGAACGTCGTCTACGGCGTGAACAACGACAAGATCAGCGACGCTGACACGATCCTCAGCGCGGCATCGTGCACGACGAACGCGATCACGCCAGTGCTGAAGGTCGTGAACGACGCGTTCGGAGTGAAGCAGGGCCACGTCGAGACCGTGCACTCGTACACGAACGATCAGAACCTCATCGACAACTTCCACTCGGGCGATCGGCGTGGGCGCTCCGCTGCACTGAACATGGTGCTCACCGAGACCGGCGCCGCGAAGGCTGTCGCGAAGGCGCTGCCGGAGTTCGAGGGCAAGCTCACTGGCAACGCCATCCGCGTTCCCACACCAAACGTGTCGATGGCTGTGCTCAACCTGCAGCTCGAGCGCGAGACAACCACCGAAGAGCTCAACGCACTTCTCGAGCAGGTCTCACTCACGGGCGCACTTCGCACGCAGATTGACTACGTTGAGTCACCCGAGATCGTCTCCACCGACTTCGTCGGGTCGAACCGGGCAGGCATCGTCGACGGCCTCGCGACCCTCGTCACGGGCTCAAGCGCAGTGCTCTACGTCTGGTACGACAACGAGTACGGCTACAGCTGCCAGGTTGTTCGCATTATCGAGCAGCTCGCGGGCGGACATCCACTGCAGCTTCCCGCTCTCGCCAAGTAAGCTGAAGACACAGACACCCGTACAGGAAGGAACTCGTTATGTCCGAGAAGTACCTCATCGGAGTTGACGGATCAGATCACAGCCGCGCCGCCCTGAAGTGGGGGCTCGCACGCGCCACGGAGCGCGGCGCGACCGTCGAGCTCATCCACGTCGCAGACGACTCCTTCCTGTCCGAGAGTGTCGCCTTCCTCTCGGAGGCACAGTCGGCCTCGGAGCAGATGCTCGCGCACGAGATCGAACGCGCGCGAACCGAGCTTGGGTTCACCGGGGAGATCGCGGGAAGCGCCGTTGTCGGCCACCCGATCGCAGAGGTCGAGGCTGCGTCGAAGCACGCAGACCTGCTCGTCCTTGGCGCGCACACAGGCGGCAAGTTTGCTGGCTCCGTCTTCGGCACTCGCGCGGTGAAGATCGCGGCGGTTGCGCACTGCCCTGTCGCCGTCATCCCGGCAGAGCAGGAAGGCGCCGGTAGCGGCGTTGTCGTCGGGGTTGATGGATCAGAGGCGTCAAAGCGTGCAATCGCGTTCGCCGCCGAAGAGGCCTCGTTCCGTGGTGTGCCCCTCGTCGCGGTCTACGCGTGGATGCCGCCGCTCACCCCCGGTCTCGAATACCTCTGGAGCGAGGAGCTCGTTACCGCTCAGCAGGCAGCGGCCGAAGAGTCAATCGCGATCGGCACTGCGGGCCTTGCTGAGCGCTACCCAGATCTCGAGGTTCGCCGCGAGATCGTGCAGGCTCCCCCAGTCACCGCTCTGCTGCAGGTCGCCGAGACTGCCGAGATGGTCGTTGTCGGTAGCCGCGGTCGCGGCGGCATCTCCCGCCTGCTTCTCGGGTCGGTCAGTCACGGCGTGCTCAACGCGCTGCCGTGCACGACCGTCGTTACCCGCGCGGAGTAATAGTCCATGGCCGGCGATCTTCGCATTGAGCGCGTCGTCACCTTCGGAGTGCTCGGGGCCGGGCGCCCCGGGTACCCGCCGGAGGGCATTGCGTTAGACAACAATGTGTGGATTGTTGGTGACGACGACAGCGCCCTCATCATCGATGCCGCTCACGACGCAGACGCCGTAGTGACCGCTGTCGGCGACCGAGACCCGCTCGGCATCTTGCTCACCCACGGGCACGAGGATCACGTCAACGCTGCGATCGCCCTCGCGGATGCGCTGGACACCCACACCTACCTCCACCCTGACGACCTCTTTTTGTGGGAGGACACTCACGGGGCCGACAGGCTTCCCGACTTCGAACTTGCGGATGGCGCGTCGTTCTCAGTTGGCGGCGCCGAGCTCGTCACGTTGCATACGCCAGGGCATACGCCAGGCTCGGTGAGCTTCTATGCGGGTTCGCTCGGCACGCTCCTGTCTGGCGACACCCTCTTCGAGGGTGGACCGGGTGCCACCCGCTGGGAATACTCGAGCTTCCCGAGGCTCATCGAGTCGATCAGCAACAGGCTACTCACATTGCCTGCCGTCACGACGGTGCTTCCTGGCCACGGATCGGCGACGACAATTGGGGCGGAGGCCCCGCAGATCGCAGCCTGGGCCGCCCAGTCAACCTAGCAGCTCGCTAGAGGACTTCGCCGAGGCGCCTGAACGTCCGGTCAATGTAGCTCATCGGCTCGGCAGCCTCCCCGAAGTGGGCGTCGAGCACCCCTGCGACGACAATCACTGACGAACCGACCTCGAGTTGATGCAGCGAACGGCAACGCAGCGCGGCGCGCACGCCGGGCAGCAACGGTTCGCCAGTAGGGAGCGTCTCCCACCCCTGCTCGGAAGTGAACCGCTCAGTTCCAGAGACTGCAAACGTCTGCGCGATCCCAGCGTGGCGTGCGTCGAGCAGGTGCACAACGAATGAGTCGGCGTGTAGCACTCCCCCTGCGCTACCCGTAGCTCGTGTGACTGAGAACGAGAGCGCCGGTGGGTCGACGGCCACGGAAGCGACGCTCGAGACCGTTAGGCCAACCGGGCCCTCGGGCGTCTGCGCGGTGATCAGGCCAACCCCCGCCGGGTGATCGCGGAATGCGCGCTTCAGCGCGTCGCCAGCCTCAAACTCGTTCACCGATGTTCCTCCGCAGTTCTCTCAGATTGTGGGGACGTGGCCGGTTCTCCAACCTTCCCCCGGTCCAACCCGGGAGGATGCGGGGCTATTCCCCTCGGCTCGGCATAGGCCGCGGCGGTGCGAACGAACACCGTGAGCCAGGCGAACAGGAGGCTCGCCGCCATGAATTCGGTGCCGGTGAGGTTGTAGTAACCAAACGGCACCCACAACAGCACCGCGACGACGATGCCGACAACGACGATCAGCGAGAACACGACGAGCTCCCTCGGAACGTCGACGATACGCCTGAGCGACACGAAGACAAACACTGCGAACACGACGAGCATGCCACTCGCTGACCCAACGTGAACGACGATGTTCTCTGCATCGGGGACCGCACCTGCAACAGCCATGCACAACCCAATTGCGGCAAAGAGCCACGAGAGCAAGCGCACGAGCTTCGGGTCGTCGGAGTTGCGGGCGATGAGGCCACGCCGAATGTCGTGGCCGATGTAGTTTGACAGCGCGACGAGCACGAAGCCCGTGATGATGAGCGAGACGTTGAACCTATAGCCGCTCGAGCCCGACTCGTTGCCGAGCTGCGAGAAGTGGAGCTGCCACCAGGAAGCGTCTGGCGAACTCACCATGCTCGCCATCGTGCCAGTGAACAGTTGTAGAGTTGCGAGCACCGCGATGGAGCCCGAGCTGACCCGCGAGCCAATGAGCGCCCCAATGTACGTCATCGCAGCGGTTGCCGCGCCCGACAGCACACCACCGCCAAGTGCGTCGACAGTCAGGCCCTGGAAGCCAAGTTGGAACAAGCTCGCGATCGCCATGACCGCGAGGTACGCGAGCATGCCTGTCGCGAGCGTGAGCGCGAACACGTCGAAGGCCCGTTTCGCGAGCGGCAGTTGGCGCCGCCAGAGGTCACGCCCGCGTCGAGTCTCGACTATGTGTCCGAGCAGATAGGCAAGGCCCGCTCCACCCCCGGCGCACCACGCCGCGATGTTGCCGAGGGATGCGTCGCCCGCGAGGGGCAGTCGCCGGCCGAACATCACGAGCGCCGTCAAGATCCCGGCAACGACGAACGCAGCAACCGCCAGCCGGGTGGCGCGGGACTCGATTGCAGCGGAGCCGCTGCCGACGCGAGGCAAGAGCCTCCCCTGTCGGAGGGTGCCACTCCCCCCACCCTGAGGGTGGCTGTGCGATTCAAATTCGGTTCGGGCTTGCGGTGTCAAGGGATATCCGTTCAATCTGCGCGACACGCGGGTCCCTCGATTTCGGATCTCGCGCGGTTCCACACTAGACTGATCAGGTTCGCTTCGGTGAACGGAGGGCCTGTAGCTCAGCTGGTAGAGCGCCACGTTTACACCGTGGATGTCGTCGGTTCGATCCCGGCCGGGCCCACCGACATACCCCTCAATCGGATTTCCGAGTGAGGGGTATTGTGTTTCTGCGACAGTGGCTGCACTTCTGGCGCGCTCGCATTACGCCTGTGAGCCACACAGCTCGTTTCATTCTTCTGGGATCTGCCCTTATCAATGCCGGTTTCTCGCTCTTCAGGGATTTCTTCTGCAGATCCCATACCGTGGGCTCGCGCGCGTGAGTGTGTCCACCTGTCCACAGCCCCGCCCGAATGTGCTCGCCTAATGCGACTGCCCACTTTAGCCAGTCACCAGACTGTGCAAAGATGGTTCCCTGCATCGCAAGCACCAATGATCAGCACGCTCACACCAGTCGCGCAGTGGGGAATCGTCTTGCCGGCGCCCCCGGTTTCTGCTTCGACATGCACCAGACGGAGATGATTTCGTGAGCTCACCCGAGCGCACTACCCCCGACAAGACGCCCGACTCGCAGCCCTACGCCGCTCAGGCGGAGACGGGGCGCGCAGACGAGGAACTGGCAGACCCTGCGACTCATGCGGGTCCCGCGCCGACGGCTACGCCCGCGGCTACCGAGCCGCCAACAAACACCGAGCCGCCAACAAACACAGAGCCTCCAACAAACACAGAGCCTCCAACAAACACAGAGCCTCCAACAAGCACAGGCGCGCTCCTGCTCGAGCCCGGAGACCTCGACCTGCCCGATACCGTGCACCTGCACGAGGCTGTGCAGATCAACGATGACGACAGTGACGAGCGCATCACGGCGAAGCTTCGCACGCACGGTGTCCGTATTGGCAAGGGCATGATCTCGCCTCGCGTGTTCTGGCCGGCGCTCGGCATCATCCTTGTGCTTGTCGCCTACGCCGCCTTCTGGCCAGACTCCGCTGAGGCGACGTTCAGCACAGTACAAGGTTGGATCGTGGAGAACCTCGGCTGGTACTACATGCTGATTGTCGCGGCGTTCATCGCTATCGCCGCGACCCTCGGATTCTCGCGGCTTGGCCGCATCAGGCTCGGCCGCGATGACGACGAACCAGAATTCGGCCTGTTGTCGTGGTTCTCGATGCTGTTCGCAGCGGGCATGGGCATCGGCCTCGTCTTCTACGGTGTCGGGGAGCCCCTGACGTATGCCACCGTCGACCCGAAGCCAGGCTGGGCGGGCAACCAGGCCGAGATCGCTGGCCTCGCGATGGCGCAGACGTTCGTGCACTGGGGAATCCACCCCTGGGCTATTTACGCAATCATCGGCCTATCGATCGCCTACGCGATTCATCGTCGAGGCCGCCCGGTATCTATCAGGTGGGCCCTCGAGCCATTGTTCGGCGAACGCGTAAAGGGTTGGACGGGCGACGTCATCGATGTGCTTGCCATCCTTGGCACAGTCTTCGGCGTGGCGACGTCACTTGGGCTTGGCGTGCAACAGATCTCTGCGGGCATGCTTGAGATCGGCATTGTTGACACTGTCGACAACACGACCCTCGTCGTGCTCATCATCGCGGTCACGCTGGTCGCAATGTTCTCGGTGATCAGTGGGATCGGCGCTGGCATGAAGTGGCTGTCGAACATCAACCTGTCGCTCGCAGGCGCGCTGCTCATCTCGCTGCTACTTCTCGGCCCGACGCTGTTCCTCTTCCAGAACCTCACCGAGTCCCTCGGCTTCTACCTGGCGAACTTCATGCAGATGACGTTCGATGTCGGCGCGTTCCAGCGCGGCGAGGGCACGAGTTGGTTCGCAAATTGGACCATCTTCTACTGGGGATGGTGGATCTCCTGGTCCCCCTTCGTCGGCATCTTCATCGCCCGCATCTCCCGTGGACGCACTGTGCGCGAGTTTGTTGCAGGCGTCATGCTTGTTCCGACATTCGTTGGAATTCTCTGGTTCTCTGTACTCGGAGGCAGCGGCCTGTTCCGCCAATTCTTCGGGGCCGGCGACCTTGTACAAGACGGAACACTCGACGTTGACAGCGTTCTGTTCAAGATCCTCGGCGATCTGCCGTTCGGCACAATCTTCTCGGTCGTCGGGATCCTGCTCGTCGCGATCTTCTTCATCACGTCGTCTGACTCGGGTTCGCTCGTGGTCGACATGCTCGCCTCAGGCGGACACCCGAACCCGCCGACATGGTCGCGTGTGCTCTGGTCGGTGATTGAGGGGCTCGTTGCGATCGCGCTACTGCTTGCCGGCGGCCTGAAATCGTTGCAGGCTGCCGCGCTCGCAACAGCGCTCCCCTTTAGCGTGATCCTGCTGCTGATGGCCATCGCAACGGTGAAGGCGCTACGTATTGATGACAGGGTCCTCGAGCGGGCCGAGCGCACTGCAAGAATTGAACGTCTCACCGAGCACATGACCGCACAGTTCGCAGAGAACATCGGTGACCATCTCGCGGTCGAGAACTATGTCGACGACCGCATCGACTACCGCATCTCTCGCACCCGCGGGGCATTTGCACCCCGCCGTGGAGCGGCAACGCATCAGGCGAAGCCCCGCAACACTGGAAGTCCGGGAGCACGCTAGGTATCCCCCAACTACACGCAGACGGCGGCCCTCACCGAGAAATCTCGATGAGGGCCGCCGTCTCGGCAAACCGTCTAGTTAAGCCGTCTAGTTGTGCCGCCGATCAGGCTGCTACGCGATAGCGGCAATCGCCTCACGGTACGCACCAAAGTCGCGAGCCTCGCCGGGGGCGGTCTCAAACGATGCGAGCACCTTGCGCCCCTCCCCGATCACGAGGGTGGCGCGTGTCGCGATGCCGCGCTCCTCAATGAACACGCCGTACTCCTTCGACACTGCTCCATGCGGCCAGAAGTCGGAAAGGATCGAGAACTCGTACCCCTCGGCCTGCGCCCATGCCTTCAGCGCGAAGACGGAATCGACTGAAACACCGACGAGGCGCACTTTGCTGTCCTCAAAGATCTGCAGGTTGTCGCGAAGCTCGCACAGTTCACCAGTGCAGATGCCCGAAAACGCGAGCGGGAAGAATACGAGCGCAACCGGGCCCTCCGTGACGAGCTCACTGAGCGTGAGTTCTTCGCCGTGCTGATCGGAGAGTGTGAAATCGGGGGCGATTGCGCCTACCTCAAGAACCATTGTCAACAACCTTTCAGGCGTCACCGCGCCGCTTAGTGGATCCTCTACGCCCAAGACTAGTGGCGGCTCAGGGGAAATATTGTTCGGGATTCACACAGACCTCCCTCGGATTCTGCGTTTGGTCGTGGATGTTCGCTAGTCTGGAAGGTGCCCGCTAACCTTGCGGGGAGTTTTATGAGTTGCGTGCTCAACGGGGCTGAAACCACATGCCCATGGTTTTGCGCGTGGTGGCGAATGGAGCACTTTCCGTGGCTGTGAACACACAAGATCCTTACTCGCAGGATCACGAAGACATGGATCCCGCTGAGACCGCCGAATGGCGCGAGTCGCTTGACGGCGTCGTAGAGACGCACGGTCCCGGCCGCGGTCGCGAGATCATGACGAGTCTGCTCGAGCGCTCGCGCGAACTGCACCTCAGCGTGCCGATGGTTCCAACGACCGACTACGTCAACACGATCGCGTCAGAGAACGAGCCGAGCTTCCCAGGGGATCACGACACTGAGCGCCAGTACCGCTCATGGATTCGTTGGAACGCCGCGATGACCGTGCACAGGGCGCAGCGCCCCGGCATCGGTGTCGGCGGCCATATCTCGACGTACGGCTCAGCGGCCTCACTGTACGAGGTTGGCTTCAACCACTTCTTCCGCGGCCAGGATCACCCCGGCGGCGGCGACCAGATTTTCGTGCAGGGTCACGCCTCCCCCGGCATCTACGCGCGCGCGTTCCTTGAAGGACGTCTGAGCGCTGACCAGCTCGACGGCTTCCGCCAGGAGAAATCGCACGCGCCGAACTCGCTGCCGAGTTACCCGCACCCGCGCCTCGCACCTGATTTCTGGCAGTTCCCGACGGTGTCGATGGGGCTTGGCCCGATCAATGCGATCTACCAGGCTCAGGTCAACAAGTACCTCACCAACCGTGGCATCAAGGACGCAAGCGACCAGCACGTCTGGGCGTTCCTCGGTGACGGCGAGATGGACGAGGTCGAGAGCCGCGGCCAGCTGCAGGTCGCAGCGAACGAGGGCCTCGACAACCTCACCTTTGTTGTGAACTGCAACCTGCAGCGCCTCGATGGCCCGGTGCGCGGCAACGGCAAGATCATTCAGGAGCTTGAGAGCTACTTCCGTGGCGCAGGCTGGAACGTCATCAAGGTCGTCTGGGGTCGCGAGTGGGACGACCTGCTCCAGCGCGACCAGAGCGGCGCGCTGCTCAACCTCATGAACACCACTCCTGACGGTGATTTCCAGACGTATAAGGCCGAGAGTGGATTGTTCGTTCGCGAGCACTTCTTCGGCCGCGACGAGCGCGCGCTCGAGCTCGTCAAGGACTACACCGACGACCAGATCTGGGGCCTCCGCCGTGGTGGCCACGACTACCGTAAGGTCTACGCGGCCTACAAGGCAGCGATGGAGCACAAGGGTCGCCCGACCGTCATCCTCGCAAAGACGATCAAGGGATACGGCCTCGGGCCGCACTTCGAGGGCCGCAATGCGACCCACCAGATGAAGAAGATGACGCTCGAAGACTTGAAGCTCTTCCGCGACACCATGCACATCCCGATCTCCGACGCGCAGCTCGAAGAGAACCCGTACCTCCCGCCGTACTACCACCCGGGCGAGAACGATCCGACGATCCAGTACATGCACGAGCGCCGCCGCGAGCTTGGCGGCTACCTCCCCGAGCGCCGCTCGACGCACATCGACCTCGCTGTGCCGGAGGAGAAGAGCTACGCGATCGCCGCAAAGGGTTCGGGCACGCAGGAGGCCGCGACCACGATGGTCTTTGTGCGTCTGCTCAAGGACCTCATGCGCGACAAGAACATGGGCAAGCGCTTCGTGCCGATCATCCCCGATGAGGCACGGACGTTCGGCATGGACTCGTACTTCCCGACCTCGAAGATCTACAACCCGCACGGCCAGAACTACACCTCGGTCGACCGCGAGCTGCTCCTTGCGTACAAGGAGAGCCCGGAGGGCGTGCTGATCCACGTCGGCATCAACGAGGCTGGTGCAGCCGCGGCGTTCACGAACGTGGGCACCTCGTACGCAACACACGGCGAGCCGCTCATTCCGATCTACATCTTCTACTCGATGTTTGGGTTCCAGCGCACGGGCGACGCCATCTGGGCTGCCGGCGACCAAATGGCACGCGGTTTCATGATTGGCGCAACCGCTGGGCGCACCACGCTCACCGGCGAGGGCCTCCAGCACGCGGATGGCCACTCGCTGCTGCTCGCATCGACGAACCCCGCGGTCGTGTCCTACGACCCCGCCTATGGCTACGAGATTGGGCACATCATGCGCTCGGGCGTCGAGCGCATGTATGGCGGCACGCACGAGGATCCGAACGTCATGTACTACCTCACGGTGTACAACGAGCCGATCATCCACCCCGCAGAACCTGCAGATGTCGACGTAGACGGCATCGTTCGAGGCATCCACCGCGTCAGCACCGCGTCGGCGGGCACTCACAAGGCACAGATTCTCGCCTCAGGCGTGGCAGTCCCGTGGGCGATCGAGGCCCAGGAGCTCCTCGCAACTGACTGGGACGTCGCAGCCGATGTGTGGAGCGTCACGAGTTGGAGCGAGCTCCAGCGCGACGGCCTCGCAGCCGACCAGCACAACTTTGAGAACTTCGGGGGCGCGCAGCGCACCGCGTACCTCACCGAGAAGCTCGCAGGCGCCGAGGGACCGAAGGTTGCAGTTAGCGACTGGACGCCAGAGGTGCCCGAGCAGATTCGCCCGTACGTTCCTGGCGACTACTCGGTGCTCGGCGCGAACGGCTTCGGCTTCTCGGACACACGCGCGGCAGCGCGCCGGTTCTTCAAGATCGACCGCGAGTCGCTCGTGGTGAAGGTGCTGCAGCGCCTCGCGCTCGAGGGCAAGATCGACGCGAGCGTGCCTGTTGCAGCGGCCGAGAAGTACAAGCTCGCTGACGTCAACGCCGGAACCACTGGCGGCGCGGGCGGGGACGCCTAGCGGGCGAACGGATGAGTCCCAACAAAGCTCAGGAACTCGCCTGGCTCCGCACGATCTCGGGCGAGCTGGCTACGCTGACGGTGACGCGGCTCGAGGACACGCTCCCCTGGTACGGGAGCATGCCCCCGAGCCGCCGATCGGCAGTCGGCCTTGTGGCGCAGACCGGGATCAGCTCGTTTATTCAGTGGTACGAGAACCCCGGTTCAACCCCGTGGATCGCCTCTGACGTTTTCAGCTCGGCTCCTCGTGAGCTGCTGCGCTCGATCAGCCTGCAGGAAACGCTCCAGCTCATTCGTGTTGTCGTGACAGTCGTCGAGGAGCGCGTGGCTCCCCGCAGTGACTCGCTCCGTGAAGCGATCATGCACTATTCGCGTGACGTCGCGTTTGCTGCTGCGGACGTGTATGCGAGACAGGCAGAAGCTCGAGGCTTGTGGGACGCACGGCTCGAGGCCCTCGTTGTGGATTCGATCCTGACAGGCGAATCCGACGACGAACTTCCGAGTAGGATCGCCGCGCTCGGCTGGCACGGTGACGGCGAAGCGGCAGTGCTTGTTGGCAGCGCCGAACGCTCCGTCGATGTCGATCAGATGCGACGGACGGCGCGACACGCGGGTGCCGATGTGCTCATCGGATTGCAGGGCACCCGGCTCGTGCTCGTTCTCGGCAGAATGGCCCCGCCTCAGCAGGCCGATCCGACAGCAGCCGCCGAGGAGCCGCAGCGAACCTTCCTCGAGATCGCAGCCAAGCTGTCCGACGGCTTCGCTGATGGGCCGCTCGTGCTCGGGCCGACTGTCGACAACCTCATCGAGGCGTCTCGAAGCGCCCGGGCTGCGCTTGCGGGCGTCGCGGTCGCACGGGCGTGGCGCCATGCGCCCCGCCCGGTTCCCGCTGACGACCTCCTTCCCGAGCGGGCACTCGCGGGCGATGGACTTGCCCGGAGAACACTCATCGAGCAGATCTACGAACCGTTGCTCGCCCACTCGGCCGAGCTCATGGAGACCCTCTGGTGCTACCTCGACAACGGCAGGTCGCTCGAGGCGACAGCCCGCGAGCTGTTCGTGCACCCGAACACGGTTCGTTACAGGCTCAAGAAGGTCTCCGAGGTGATTGGCTGGAACGCGACTGGGGCACGAGAGTCCCTGATTCTGCAATCTGCACTCATCGCTGGTTCGATTGCACAGCAGGGCGGCAGGCGTCAGCCGAAGCGAGGCTCCTAGCCAAGTTTCGGCACCAACTGGACCCTTTCTGGCCGCTATCTACAACGAATCTTTGAATTTATCGTTGGTTATATGCAGCTAGTTCCGCTCGCATCTGAGAAACTATTTGACGTGATTGTTATCGCTTGCCCGGGTCAGGGCTCCCAAACCCCCGGTTTCCTTACTGACTGGATCGCGGATTCAGCGTCCCGCAGCTTCCTCGAGGCCGCCTCGGAGGCCTCGGGCGTCGACCTCGTTCGGCACGGAACCCAGAGTGACGCTGAGACGATTCGCGCAACTGAGATTGCCCAGCCGCTGATTGTCGCGGCTGCAATCCTGTCGTGGCGTGCACTTGCCGCGCGGCTTGATGGCGCAGGTCTCGACGCGACCACGTTAGGCGCCACAGTTGGCACCGCTGGTCACTCTGTTGGCGAGTTTGCCGCGGCGGCGATCTCAGGCGTCGTGAGCGAGACCGACGCCGTGCGCCTCGTCGGCGTACGCGGCCGCGCGATGGCGGAGGCAGCCGCTGTTGAACAGACAGGAATGTCGGCGGTGGTTGGCGGCGTTGAGGCTGACGTGCTTTCGGCAATCGAAGCTGCGGGCCTCACTGCCGCGAACCGAAACGGTGGAGGGCAGATTGTCGCCGCGGGTGCACTGGCGGGTCTCGCCAAGCTCGGTGAGTCGGCGCCGCGCGGTGCTCGCGTGATCCCGCTGCAGGTCGCTGGAGCGTTCCACACAAGCTACATGGCGTCGGCAGTTCCCGTCCTCGCGCAGGCAGCAGAGTCCACAGCGGTCAGCGATCCCTCGCTGAAGCTCTGGAGCAACGCCGACGGCGGACTCGTCACATCTGGTGCAAGCTTCCGCGACTCACTCGTCTCGCAGATCGCGAGCCCTGTTCGCTGGGACTCATGCATGGAGTCATTCCAGGCGGCCGGCATCACCGGATTCATTGAACTCACCCCCGCCGGTGCTCTCACCGGCATCGCGAAGCGCGGCATGAAGGGCATCCCTTCGGTCGCCGTAAAGACTCCGGCTGATCTTGATGCTGCCGTGCAGCTCATCACCGACGCAGCCTGATCGAAAGGATCGACTCATGGCAACTCTTGTACAGCCAACTGGCCCGGCGCACACACGCGTGCTCTCGGTTGGCGCATCCCGCGGCGACCTCGACGTACCGAACGACGACCTCGTTGGCCCTATTGACTCGTCTGACGAGTGGATCAGGCAGCGCACGGGCATCGTTCAGCGCCGCCGGGCCCGCAAGGGCCTGAACGCTGTCGATCTCGCGGTTGAGGCTGGCCAGGAGGCCATTGAGAAGTCTGGTCTCGAACTCGCAGACATCGACGGTGTGATCATCTCGACGATCTCGAACGTTGCGGTGACGCCGTCAATGGCAGCGCTCGCCGCGCACAGGCTCGGTCTCACTCCCGCGGCGGCATTCGATATTTCTGCCGCCTGCGCTGGCTACGTGTATGGCGTCGGCCAGGCCGACGCACTCGTCCGTTCGGGTGTCTGCAAGAACGTCCTCGTGATCGGTGCCGAGAAGCTCTCGGACGTCGTTGACCCGACCGACCGTTCGATCTCGTTCTTGCTGGGTGACGGCGCTGGCGCCGTGGTCGTCGGAGCGGGCCATCACACCGGTATCGGCCCGACAGTGTGGGGCTCGGACGGCGAGAAGTGGGACACGATCAGCATGACGTCGACGTTCGAGGAGTACCGCGAGGCTCCCGGAGTCGTTGCGTGGCCTACGCTGCGCCAGGACGGCCAGACCGTGTTTCGCTGGGCAGTGTGGGAGATGGCGAAGGTCGCACGCCAGACGCTCGAGGCCTCCGGTATCGAGCCGTCTGATTTGGCCGCGTTCATTCCGCATCAGGCGAACATGCGAATCATCGACGAGCTCGCGAAGCAACTGAAGCTGCCCGAGACCGTCGCGATTGCACGCGATATCGAGATGCAGGGAAACACCTCTGCAGCGTCGATCCCGCTTGCGATGCACGCGCTGCTCGCAGAGCGCCCCGAGCTCTCGGGGGGCCTGGCACTCACGATCGGCTTCGGGGCCGGTCTCGTCTACGGCGCCCAGATCATCGAACTTCCGTAGCTTTTCGCTCTGGGACGCACCGCGCGCCCTGTCGACTTCCCGCGGGAAGTTGCGAGAAACTACTGCACGAGGTTTACTACAAACCCCCATTAAATAAGGAGAATCCAATGGCATTCAGCAACGAAGAGGTCCTCGCAGGTCTCGCCGAGCTCGTCAACGATGAGACCGGTATTGCGGCCGACGTTGTCGCCCTCGACAAGTCGTTCACCGACGACCTCGACATCGATTCGATCTCGATGATGACAATCGTCGTGAACGCAGAAGAGAAGTTCGACGTGAAGATCCCCGACGAAGAGGTCAAGAACCTCAAGACCGTCGGCGACGCAGTCGACTTCATCGTCAAGGCTCAGGCCTAAGCGAAGCTTTCGCGGCGGGATGAGCGGCGGCCACTATCGGCCGCCCCATCCCCGCCGCTCGCTTCATCACACAGACTTTCGGGAGAACAGCCCCACAAGGGCGACTCCCCCAGAGCCACGCGGAGAGCGCAACACATGAGCAAGAAGATCGTCGTCACCGGTATCGGTGCGAGTTCGCCCCTGGGCGGTACCGCTAGCGAGAGCTGGGAAGCTTTGCTTGCAGGCGAGTCGGGCGTACGTACTATCGAGGCCGATTGGGTTGAGAAGTACGACCTTCCAGTGTCGTTCGCTGGCCAGGCCCGAGTGCAGCCGGCTGAGGTGCTTGAGCGCCCAGTCGCCAAGCGCCTCGACCCGTCGAGCCAGTTTGCCCTCGTCGCGGCGAAGGAAGCTTTCGCCGACGCTGGCTCACCCGAGATTCCCGCAGAGCGTCTGGGCGTCGACTGGGCAACAGGCATTGGCGGCATCTGGTCGCTGCTTGACGCGTGGGACACGCTTCGTGAGAAGGGCCCGCGTCGCGTGATGCCCCTCACGGTTCCCATGCTCATGCCGAACGCGCCGTCAGCGGCGATCTCCATGCATTTCACAGCTCGCGCGTTCGCGCGCACCGTCGCGTCAGCCTGCGCCTCGAGCACCGAGTCGATCGCAAACGCCTACGAGCATCTGCAGCTTGGACTCGCCGATATCGTGATCGCAGGCGGCTCCGAAGCCGCCATTCACCCGGTCACGCTCGCGTCGTTCTCGTCGATGCAGGCGCTGTCACGCCGAAACGACTCACCGGAGACCGCCTCACGCCCGTACAACACTGACCGTGACGGTTTCGTGATGGGCGAGGGCGCCGCTGCGCTCGTGCTCGAGACCGAGGAGCACGCGCTCGCTCGCGGTGCCAAGATTTACGCCGAGATCGCCGGCGGCGGTGTGACCGCTGATTCCTACCACATCACCGCAAATGACCCCGAGGGGCACGGCGCCATCCGCGCGATGAAGCTCGCACTCTCGCAGGCGGGTGCTCACCCCGAGGACGTCACCCACATCAACGCGCACGCGACGTCGACCCCTGTCGGTGACATCAATGAGTACACTGCCCTGCTCGGAGTGTTCGGCGATCGCGCACGCGAGATCCCGGTTTCTGCGACAAAGGCCGCGACAGGACACCTGCTGGGCGGCACAGGCGCCCTGGAAGCACTGTTCTCGGTGCTCGCTGTGCATACCCGCGTCGCTCCCCCGACGATCAACCTCGTCGATCAGGATCCCGAGATTCCGCTCATGGTATCAAGCGAGCCGCAGCAGCTCGCCGATGGCCCGCAGCTCGCGATCTCGAACTCCTTTGGGTTCGGTGGCCATAACGCCGTCGTCGCCATCCGCTCGTACGACGCCTAGCGCGACACATAGGAGCCGTCGGGCGGGCGCTATTCGAACAGCGCCTGCCCGACGAACTCACCGGCGCCGATCCCGCCCGGCACCGCCCACAGTCCAGACCCAATGTGACGAATATACTCGTTGAGCAAGTCTGGCTGCAGTGAGCGCTGCACACGAACGAATGTCTCGGGCGAACGCTGGAACGAGATAAAGAAGAGGCCCGCGCCAAGCTGGCCGAGTCCGTTTGAACCGTCGACGTAGTTGTAGCCGCGGCGCAGCATTTGACTGCCCGAATTGTTCTTTGGGTGCGCGAGACGCACGTGCGCGGCAATGTCGATCACTGGTTCCCCAGATGCGGGCAGCTGGGCAGCAAAGTCAGGTTCGTCAAATTCGCCGTCCCCGGTGAGGGGCGCGCCAGCTCGTTTCGATCGCCCGAAGATGCGCTCCTGCTCGGCGAGAGACGCGCGATCCCACGTCTCAATCGTCATCTGGATCTTCCGCGCGACCAGGTAGCTTCCGCCGCGGAGCCAGGCTGGCGCTTCCTCACCGACCCACACGTGCTCGGCGAGCCCCGACGAGTCCTCGGCCATGACGTTCGCCGTCCCATCTTTGAAGCCAAACAGGTTCCGAGGCGTCTCCTGAGCCCGCGAAGTCGACGCGGTACGGCCAAAGCCAAGCTGGCTCCAGGCAAGGTGCGCGCGGCCAGCGGCAATGCGTGAGAGATTGCGGATTGCGTGCACCGCGATCTGGGGGTCATCGGCGCATGCCTGCACGCACAGGTCGCCTCCGCTCTGCGTATCGTCGAGAATGTCGAACGCGAAGGCCGGGAGCGGTTCGAACTCGGCGGGGAGCAGCGAGCGGAGGCCGAAGGGGTCGCCTGCCTGTGTCTCCGCGGCCCTGTCGGCATGCCCGACGAAAAGGCTGCGTCCGAATCCGAACGTGAGCGTGAGGTTGCCAACCCCGAGCCCCGTCGCCTCGCCGGTGTCGTCTGGCGGTAGAAGGCCGTTCTCAGGCTCCATTCCGTCTCCGACTTCCTCGCCGCGGGTCAGCCTCTCGGCGGCCTCAGTCCAGTCACGGAGGAGCGCGATGAGGTCGTCACGGGTCGCGCCGGAGTTCATCGTGAAAGCGGCGAAGTGCAGTCGATCTTGCGCTGGGGTAACGATGCCCGCCTGGTGAGCGCCGCGGAATGGCACGGCGCCGGGGCTCGGTGCATCGCCATGCTGCCCGTCACGCGAAAGCAACGTTCTGGCGGCGGCGGCCCCGCCTGCGCCGCCTGCAGCGAGGCCGATCGCCCCAGCGCCGAGTAGCCCGAGAAGTTGGCGTCTCGATGTACCACTCGGTAGCTGCGTCCGAGGATCCTGATCGGGGCCGCCCACCGCTGGAGTGTCTCGCCTCACGTGTACTAGCTTCCCACAACGCCCGCGGTGAGCCGCGACATCGGCTCGCTCAGCGCGGTGAGCTTCGCCGCGAGCTCGTTGCGCTTCGTAGCATCCACGGTGTCATACGATACAAAGCCAGCATCGTAGGAGCCGTATCCGGCGAGCGTGTCGAGCATGTCGACGAAGCGTGCGTCGAGTTCGGTGGCGAGTTCCGCACCGCCGTTCGCGACGAGCAGCGCGCGCACGGTATCGAAGGCAACCTGCGCGCCCTCGACATTCGCGGTGAAGTCGTACAGGTCGGTGTGCGCGAACTCGTTTTCTTCCCCCGGGAGCTTTCCGTCAGGCGCAGCAACCTCATCGAGCAGCCCCTTCGCCCCCTCAGTGATGTCGGCGAGCGTCAGCGTGAAGTCGGGGCTCTTCACCTTGTCGTTGAGCTCGGAGATGTCAGCGACGAGCTGATCGCCAATTGTTGCGCGCTCCTCGGGCGTGAGCGCAACGAGGTCATCCTTGGGGTAGTGGTTCTTCTCAGGCTGCGAGTAGTTCTCGATGGCCCGGTCGAGCCACAGATCCTGTTCGATTCGATGAAAGCCAGTGAACGGCAACCCCTCCTCGATCGCGCCTGGCTTTCGATAGTCGATCTTCGGATCGAGATCCCCAAACTGCTCCGCGGTTGGCTCGATCCGTTCGTAGTTGATACGCGCGATTGGGAACAGCGCGCGCGCCTCGTCGTCATTGCCTGCCTTGTACGCTGCAACGAACTCTCCCACCCGCGGAACGAGCTCCTCGGTTTGGGTCTTCACGTAGGCAACGTACTGCGCAACCACCGCGTCCTCCTCCGGCGTGGTCGCGACAGCGTCGCCGCTCACTGTGAACGCGGCATGGCCGACGCCAGCACCGATCATGCCTGGTTTGCACGCAGTGAAGTACTCCCCTGGGCCAACCTGCACCGTGAGGTCCCGGCTGGTGCCTGGCGCAATGTTCTCAACCTCGCCGACGATAGTGAGCTTGTTGCTGCCGAGCAGATAGAACTCGGTGACCTTCGTCCCGTCGTTCTGCACAGTGAAGGTCAGGGTGCCGCTCGTTCCGGTCGCGTTGGCCACCTCGCAGCCCTCATCGTTCGCGGTGACTGCAATTGACGTTGCGTTCGGGGCACCATTTGGTACGCACCCAGCAAGCAAGAGGGCTGTTGCGCTGAGCGCAGCAACACCGGCAGCGTTGCGAAGATTGGATGAGGTCATGGGCGTTCCTTTCGTGTGGCGTGCTGCCCGGCGTACGAACGCACGAGGAAGAGTGGCAGCGTGATGATGAGATAGCCCGCCCACGCGAGCACCTCGAGTTTGGTCATTTCAGGCGCGAAGCCGAGTGTTCCCTTGAGGATCACGGCGATCAACCCGTCTGGCGCGATGATGTGCGAAACGTTGAACGCCCACGCGGCCTCCCCAAACCATGCAGCGACGACAGGCCCGGCGCCCTCTGGCGCCGCAACAAACGGTCCCGGCAAGAACCCTGCCTCTTGCAGGTCGTGGATCCCGTACGCCAGCACACCGGCGGCGAAGACGAGCAGCAACACTCCAGTCCACCTGAAGAACACCGTGAGGTTGACCCTCAGGAGGCCTTTGTACAGCGCCCAGCCGATCGCGATGGCAATCAGGATGCCGGAGATCGCGGTGAGAAAACCGACAAGGGGCGCCGTGCCGCTCGCGCGGGTTGTCGCCCAGATGAAGAGTGCAGTCTCGATGCCCTCGCGGGCAACCGAGACGAATCCGATCAAGGCAACCGCCCACCCTGAGCCGACAAGCGCACGATCGACCTGGCAGCGGAGCTCGCCACTGATGCCACGCGACATCTTCAGCATCCAGAACACCATCCACGTCACCATCGCGACCGCAAGGATCGAGAGGAAACCACCAATGGCCTCCTGTGCGGTAAACGACAGCCCGTATGCACCGTAGGTCAGGATCGCGCCGAGCCCGAGCGAAAGCAGGATCGCTGCCGCGACACCGAGCCAAATCTTTCGGGCGGCGTCGGGCCGGTTGAGCTTTCCGACGTAGGCAAGTAGGACCCCGACGACGAGCGCCGCCTCGAGCCCCTCGCGAAGGCCGATCAGCAGGGTCGCAATCATGGGCTGCCTTTCAGTGAAAGATTCATCTGTTGTAGGTAAGGCACGCCTTACTCGGAAACATTAGCACGACTCATCTGATGAATGGAACAGCCCGTGGATTGGGAGGGGCCACCGAAAAGACGTGCCGTCGACTGGGCGGGCCGAATGAACCAGGTGCCGCAATTCCACTAAGCTAGAGCGGTAGCACACGGGGCGTTAGCTCAGTCGGTTAGAGCACTGGACTCATAATCCATCGGTCGCGGGTTCAAGTCCCGCACGCCCTACTCATCGCCGTGTCGCCCAAGGTTCGCCTCCGGGGCAGCAAGGTTCGCCTCCGGGGCAGCAAGGTTCGCCTCCGGGGCAGCAAGGTTCGCCTCCGGGGCAGCAAGGTTCGCCTCCGGGGCAGCAAGGTTTGCCTCCGGGCTGGCAACGCCCCGACATGTCCATGCGGCGCCCACCAGGTCTTCCCACGTGGTCCGGAAGTTTGGGCCTATGCCTGGTCTCGCATCACAGAATTGTTACGTTCGCCTGCTCGGCGAAGCAAAACGAGTAGGGTTGCCTGCAGGGCTGCTGACAACGGCGTCGCCAGTCCGCCCTCTTCAGGCTCCACCTCTGAGCTACCGTGTGACGAGCGTCCGCGTGGTGTTCGCACGCGCAAGCGACTACTCCGCGTCGTCTGGGGTGACAACTGGCAACTTGCCAGTGTGGTCGAGTACCGACTGGCCCGACTGGGGGTGGAACCGCGAAATGCCGATGACCCCGATCATCGCTGTCGCCCCTGTTACCGCGAAGGCGATTGCTACCCAGAGCGGCGCGTCGGCGGCCTCCCCGAGGATGAGGATGCCGATGAGCACCGCCACCATCGGGTCGATGACCGTGAGTCCCGCGACCACGAGGTCCGGCGGCCCAGACGAGTAGGCGTTCTGCACAAACAGCATGCCGAGCAGTCCGCCTGCGGCAAGAGCAGCGACGCACGTCCACGTCAGCCACTCGAAGTCGCCCTGCTGGAAGCGCGAGATGACCACCTTCGCGAATGTCGCGACGAAGCCGTAGAGCACTCCGGCGCCGACGATGTAGATGAGCGCGATGCCCCGGTGGCGGTAGAGCACGAACATCACGAGCGCCGCGAGGAGCACGACGCCGAACGTGATGAGGATCGCGATGAGTTTCGAATCTGTGACGACCTGGTCGGCGACGTTTGTCGCCGCGACAAACACAAACACGGCGATACTCACGACTGCGAGAGCGATCGAGGCGGTGACGCGCTTTCCGAGCTTGACCCCAGAAACCCGGGAGTTCAGCACTGAGGTGATGATGAGGCCGACGACGCCGATCGGCTGTACTATCGTGATCGGCGACAGTGAGAGCGAACCGATCTGGAAGACGACTGCGAGCCCAAGTAGCACTGTTCCCACCACCCAGGAGGGTCTCCTGAGCAGCTTGAGCATATGCCTGATTGAGAGCCCCGCGTGGGCGCTCTCCCCCGTGAGACGCTCGACCTTGTTCAGGCCGCGCGACTGGTACTGCGCGCCAAAGGCGAGAAGTGCTGCACCGATAAGCGCGAGCGGAATCCCCCAGAACTGCCTGGGGTCAACGGCCATGGCCTCGGTCGCAGCCGTGACGATGGTGTCGAGCGCCTGTGGCAGCTCTGTGGGTGAGATCACCTGGAAAGCTTAGCTGTCGCCGCGCATGAGCTCAACGAGGCGTGCGGCAGCAGTCTCAACCTCATCGTTCACGATGATCTCATCGAACTCATCAGCGGCTGCAAGTTCGATCTTCGCGGTCTCGAGCCGGCGGACGCGCTCCTCCTCACCTTCGGTACCTCGACCGACGAGCCTGCGCACAAGTTCGTCCCAGCTCGGCGGCGCGAGAAACACGAGTCGGGCGTCTGGCATGCTCTGCCGTACCTGACGTGCACCCTGCAGGTCGATTTCCAGGAGCACGACTTCGCCACGCGCGCTCGCGTCCATGACGGGACCGCGCGGGGTCCCATACCGGTATTTGTTATGCACTGTCGCCCACTCGAGCAACTCGTCAGCGGCGAGCATCCTGTCGAAGTCTTCGTCAGTGACGAAGAAGTAGTGCACACCATCGATCTCGCCGGGGCGCGGCGCCCGGGTCGTGGCAGAGACTGAGAGCTTCACGTCTGGGTGATTGTCGCGCACATAGGTCGCGACAGTCCCCTTGCCGACAGCCGTCGGTCCGGCAAGCACGGTGAGCGGCGGTCGCTCCCCGCGCGGTAGCGCGCCTGAGCGCTCACGCACGAACGTCTCGAGCCGTTCGCGCTGCAGCGCGCCAAGCCCACCGAGTCGCTTGCGCTCCGAGATCTGCAGCTCGTCACGAATGCGCTCCGCTTTCACCTGCCCGATGGAGGGAAACGAGAGGAGGTAGTCGGTGATCCTCAGCGTGGCCGCGGCGTGGCCGGGCACCTTCGAGTACTCGAGCACCTTGAGCGGTGAGATCTCGCCGCCGCGCAGCTTGCGCTTCAACTCGGCGCGAGCCTGACGCGCCGCCACGGCCGCCTTGTTTGCCGCGACCCGGTCTACCTCCGGCATTCCTGCCTGCTGCTTCGTCATGATCTCCCGTAGAGCGCCTCAGTGATACGTTCGGCCCGGTCTTGGACGCGGGCCGCGAGGCCATCGCCTCCACCACTAAGGATACTGCGCGATTCGTTCGCGAGCACAGCGTGGCCGATCCCCCCGAAGATCGAGGCAGCGTCCTCGATCCGCGCGCCCTGGTGGCCGAAGCCCGGAGCGAGCACTGGAAGCGCCGGGCTGACGCGCTCAGCCGTATCGATGCCGAAGTCGGCGAGGGTGAGCGTCGCACCGAGCACAACGCCCACTGAACCGACGCCGTCCGTCGGGTGTTCGGCGGCGTTGAACGCGTTCGCGCTCGCGACCATTGACTCGGCGAGCGTCTGACCGTCGCCGCGCACCGCGGTCTGCACCGCACGCGCCTCGGGATTTGACGTGGCCGCGAGCACGAACAGCCCCTTGCCGTGCTCGCGCACGTACGGGAACGCCCCGGCGAGCGTCTCGAAGCCCATATATGGCGCGACTGTCATCGCGTCTGCTTCGAGCGGCGAGCCAGGCGCGAGCCAGGCCTCGGCGTACGCGGCGAACGTCGAACCAATGTCTCCGCGTTTCACGTCGGCGACGATAAGCACGCCAGCGTCACGCGCGTCCGCGAAGACACGCTCCAGCGCGACGAAGCCAGCGGAGCCGAAACGCTCGTAGAAGGAGATCTGGGGCTTCACGCACGCTGCGACGCCGGCGGCGGCCGCGACGACGTCGCGGCCCATCCGCTCGGCGCCTGCGGGTGAATCGTCAAGCCCCCACTCGGCGAGGAGCGGCGCGTGCGGGTCGATACCCGCGCACAGGTGCCGGCTCGCGGCGAACTCCGCCGCGAGCCTGGCACCGAAGCTCGGCATCACTCCGCCGCCGCGAGCGCGGCCTGGCGGTCTGCCTCGTACTCCTGCAGCGACTTGACGTCGAAGCCCTGCGCGAGCGCAGACAGCGCACCAACGGCGGCCGAGAGCTCCGAGACCGTCGTGAAGATCGGCTTGTCGGCCGCCACGGCGGCCGCGCGGATCTCGTACCCATCAGCGCGCGCCGAGCTCCCCGAAGGAGTGTTCACGATCATGTCGATCTCACCACGGTTGATGAGGTCGACGATCGTGTCGCCCTCGGCCTGCAACGAGTGCTTGCGCGCGGTCTCCGATGCGATGCCGTTGCGGGCGAGCACAACCTGCGTGCCCTGGGTTGCGAGGATGCGGTAGCCGAGCTCCTGCAGGCGAAGCGCGGGCTGCACGACGGCGCGCTTGTCGCGGTCGGCAACCGACAGAAAGACCGTTCCAGATTTCGGCAGGGAGCTGCCGGCCGCTGCCTGGCTCTTCGCGAACGCGGTCGGGAAGTCGCGATCCATACCCATGACCTCGCCGGTCGAGCGCATCTCTGGCCCGAGGAGCGAGTCGACGACCAGCCCCTCGTTGGTGCGGAAGCGCTTGAACGGGAGCACGGCCTCCTTCACGGCGATGGGGGCGTCGATCGGAGCACGCGAGCCGTCGCGCTCGGGGAGGAAACCCTCAGCGATGAGCTGGGCGACGGTCTCCCCCGCCATGATCCGCGAGGCGGCCTTCGCGAGCGGAATACCGAGCGCCTTCGACACGAACGGCACCGTGCGCGATGCGCGCGGGTTGGCCTCGAGCACGTAGAGCACGCCCTGACCGATCGCGAACTGCACGTTGAGCAGTCCGCGCACGCCGATGCCCTCGGCGATGCCAAGCGTCGCCTCGCGCACCTGGGCGATCTGGTCGTGTCCGAGCGTGACTGGCGGCAGGGTGCAGCTCGAGTCACCCGAGTGCACACCCGCTTCCTCGATGTGCTCCATGACGCCGCCGACGTAGAGCTGCTCGCCGTCGTAGAGTGCATCGACGTCGATCTCGATCGCGTCGTCGAGGAAACGATCCACGAGCAGCGGGTGGCCGGGCCCGACGAGGGCGTGACCCTCGATCCGCTCGAAGTACCCGTGCAGCGACTCGGTGTCGTACACGATCTCCATGCCGCGGCCGCCGAGCACGAACGAGGGGCGGACGAGAACCGGGTAGCCGATCTCCTCCGCGATCCGGATCGCGCCTTCCTTATCGATTGCGGTGCCGTTGCGCGGAGCTGTGAGGCCGGCGCGCTCGAGGATCTGGGCGAACGCGCCGCGCTCCTCTGCGAGGTCGATCGCCTCGGGCGTGGTGCCGAGGATCGGGATCCCGGCGTCCTTCAACGGCTGCGCGAGCCCGAGAGCGGTCTGCCCGCCGAGCTGCACGACGACGCCGAGGAGCTCACCCGACGCCTGCTCGGCGTGGATGACCTCAAGCACGTCTTCAAGCGTGAGCGGCTCGAAGTACAGGCGGTCCGATGTATCGTAGTCCGTCGACACTGTCTCGGGGTTGCAGTTGATCATGATCGTCTCGTACCCGGCCTCTGACAGCGCGAACGAGGCGTGCACGCACGAGTAGTCAAACTCGACGCCCTGACCGATACGGTTCGGGCCCGAGCCGAGAATGACGACCTTCTTACGATCCGACGGAGTGACCTCGGTCTCAAGGTCGTACGACGAGTAGTGGTACGGCGTGAGCGCCGGGAACTCGCCGGCGCAGGTGTCGACAGTCTTGAATACCGGGCGCAGGCCAAGACCGTGGCGGAGGCCGCGCACCTCAGACTCCGAGATGCCGCGGATGGCTGCAATCTGCGCGTCCGAGAACCCATGATCCTTCGCCTCGCGAAGCACGTCGAGCGAGAGCTGCGGGGCAGCCTTCACCATCTCAGCTACCTCATTGATGAGCACGATCTGGTCGAGGAACCACGGGTCGATCGAAGTCGACTCGAAGACCTGCTCAATCGATGCGCCAAGGCGCAGCGCCTGCTGCACGTCGACGATACGGCCGTCAGTCGGGCGCTTGATCGTCTCAAGGATGTCAGCAACCGGGCGGCTCTCTTCACCCCAATGGAACGACGTGCCGCGCTTCTCAAGCGAGCGCAGCGACTTCTGCAGCGCGGTCGTGAAGTTGCGGCCGATCGCCATCGCCTCGCCAACCGACTTCATGGTCGTCGTGAGGGTGTCATCTGCGGCAGGGAACTTCTCGAACGCGAAGCGCGGGGTCTTCACGACAATGTAGTCGATAGCCGGTTCAAACGACGCGGGTGTCTTCTGCGTGATGTCGTTCGGGATCTCGTCGAGCGTGTAGCCGATCGCGAGCTTCGCCGCGATCTTCGCGATCGGGAAGCCTGTTGCCTTCGAGGCGAGCGCCGACGAGCGCGAGACGCGGGGATTCATCTCGATAACGACCACGCGGCCGTCCTTCGGGTCGATTGCGAACTGGATGTTGCAGCCGCCGGTATCGACGCCAACGCGGCGGATGATGTCGATAGAGATGTCGCGGAGGTTCTGGTACTCGCGGTCGGTGAGCGTGAGCGCCGGTGCGACGGTGATCGAGTCACCGGTGTGCACGCCAACTGCGTCGACGTTCTCGATCGAGCAGACGACGACAGCGTTGTCCTTGGTGTCGCGCATGAGCTCAAGCTCATACTCCTTCCACCCGAGGATCGACTCCTCGAGCAGCACCTCCGTCGTCGGGCTGTAGTGCAGGCCGTCAGTGACGATGCGCACGAGCTCTTCCTCGGTGTAGGCGAAGCCCGAGCCAAGGCCACCCATGGTGAAGGAGGGGCGAACCACGAGCGGGTACCCGAGATCCTTTGCGTACTCCTTCGCGTCCTCGAGGGTGTTCGCGACGTACGACTTTGCGACTCCCGCGCCGGCAGCGATCGCGATGTCCTTGAACAGCTGGCGATCCTCGCCCTTCTGGATCGCGTCGACCTTCGCGCCGATGAGCTCGACGCCGTACTTGTCGAGGATCCCTTGCTCGTGGAGCTCCATAGCCGCGTTGAGGGCTGTCTGCCCGCCGAGGGTCGGAAGGATCGCGTCTGGCTTCTCCTTCTGGATGATCGTCTCGATGACCTCGGCCGTGATTGGCTCGACGTAGGTCGCGTCAGCGAAGTCGGGGTCGGTCATGATCGTCGCAGGGTTCGAGTTCACGAGAATGACGCGTACGCCCTCCTCGCGAAGCACGCGGCAGGCCTGAGTTCCCGAGTAGTCGAACTCGCAGGCCTGGCCGATGACAATCGGGCCAGAGCCGATGACGAGGACAGAGTTGATGTCTGAACGCTTGGGCATGTCTGGTTAAGCTCCCTGAGTGGTGGTGTCGGCGGCTGCGGCGCGGTCTTGGACCAGAGCGCGGAAGCGGTCGAACAGGTAGAAGGCGTCGTGCGGGCCGGCGGCCGCCTCGGGGTGGTACTGCACCGAGAACGCTGGGATGTCAAGGCACTCGAGGCCCTCGACAACCTGATCGTTCAGGCTGTAGTGGCTGACCTGGACGCGACCGAAGCCGGCAGGCGACTCGAACTCGCCGTCGATCGGCGCGTCGACTGCGAAGCCGTGGTTCTGCGCGGTGATCTCGACGCGACCGGTGCGCTTGTCGAGCACTGGCTGGTTGATACCACGATGCCCGAAGGGCAGCTTGTAGGTGTCGAGACCGAGCGCGCGGCCGAGCAGCTGGTTGCCGAAGCAGATACCGAAGTACGGCAGGCCGTCGCGCAGCAGCTGCGCGAGGAGCTCGACCTGTGCGTCGCTTGCAGCAGGGTCACCAGGGCCGTTCGAGTAGAAGAGCGAGTCTGGTGCGAGCTCGCGGATCTCTTCGAGCGTCGTCTGCGCAGGCAGCACTGTCACATCGAAGCCGTGCTCCGAGAGGTACTGCACTGTCGCACGCTTGATGCCGAGGTCGAGCACTGCGATCGAGCCGACGCGCTGGACGCCCTCGGCGGACGGCACCTCATACCGCTCAGGGGTCGTGACCTCCGCCGACAGGTTCTTTCCCGCCATACCAGCCTGGTCACGAACGAGCGCGAGTTGCTCGTCAGCTGACAGCTCGAGGTCTGCACCCGAGAACACGCCAGCGCGCATGGCGCCGACCGAACGGATCTTCCGGGTGACGGCCCGGGTGTCGATCCCGGAGATGCCGACGACGCCGTCGTTGACAAGATCCTCATCGAGTGAGCGCTGGGCGCGGAAGTTTGATACCCGACGAGCCGGATCGCGGACGACGAAGCCCTCGACCCAAATCTTGCGAGACTCCATATCGGTGTCGTTTACACCGGTGTTTCCGATGTGCGGCGCGGTCATCATCACGATCTGCCCCGCATACGAGGGATCGGTCAACGTCTCCTGGTACCCGGTCATTCCCGTCGAGAACACAATCTCGCCAAGCGAGCGTCCGGTCGCGCCGTATGCGCGACCTTCGTATCGCGTACCATCCTCGATCACGAGCACAGCTGCTCCTGTGGGGAGTGCGGATGCTGGTGGCACCGTCACTTCATTCGTCGTCGTGGTCACGCGTCCTCCTGGCTCGTGTGGGTGGTCTTGCTTGAAGCAATTGGGGGTGAAAAGTTCTCGGTGGCTGTGCCCGGGGCGATCTCGCCAACTGCGGCTGCGAAACGTCGCTGGTCGCCAACCGTCGAAAAACGGAAACTCGACTCGACTGGGCGCCCATCGATGCCCTCCCAGCCCAGCAGCGCGAGGCCATCGCGTTCGACGACCTTTCCGATGCGGCCACCGGCCGAGTCGGTGCCGCGCACGCTTGCAGCGGCGAGGTGGACCGGGCGTTCGCCTGTCACAGCAATCTCGACGCCGTCGCGGCGAACCGTGACGTCAGCCCAACCCTTGTAGCGCAGGCCCGGGATCGCGAGCCGCTCAAGAGGCGCGCCCGCCGGCGTCGTCGAGACGTAGCCGACGTGCTCGAACGTCTGCACGACGTCACCGGCGAGGCCGTGGTCGGGCAGCGCGAGCCCTGCGTCGCGCCGATTGCGTGCGCGCCAGGCGAGCGCCATAAAGGTGAGGATCCCGGAGGCGATGACGAGCCACAGGATCAGGAACATTGTGCGGCTCATGCGCTCGCTCCGTTCTGTGCGTTCAAGTGCTGTGCGTTCAAGTGCTGTGCAGCCGCATTCCGTGCAGCCGCGTGCTCAGCAACGAGTGCCGTGTCGATGAGCTCGCCGTCTGCGAGCGTCAGGTAGCCCTTCCTGATGGTGTGCGCGACCCGGCCTGGCAGCTCCATCCCGAGGAACGGCGAGTTTGTGCTGAGCCCATGCAGGCGCGCGGTGTCGAACACGCTAACGCCTTCGGGGTCGACGAGCACGATGTCGGCTGGCTGGCCGACGTCGATGGCGCTCGGGTGCTCCCCGTCGGCTCCAACCACGAGCCTGCCGATCTCGGCGGGCTTTCGCGACAGCAGCGCCTCGAGCTCGGCCCAGCTGGCGTGCCCGGGCTGGATGAGCGAGAGCAGCGCGATCGGGAAGGCCGATTCGAGGCCGACCATCCCGAACGCCGCCGAGTCCCACTCGCATTCCTTGGCTTCGACTGGATGCGGCGCGTGGTCGGTGGCGACGATGTCAATGAGCCCGTCGGCGACGGCCTGCCTCAGCGCGCGAACGTCTTCCTCCCGACGAAGGGGCGGGTTCACCTTGTAGCGCGCGTCGTAGCTGCGCGCGAGATCCTCGGTGAGAATGAGGTGGTGTGGCGTCACCTCCGCGGTCACCTGAATGCCTCGAGCCTTCGCCCACCGGATCACCTCGACCGATCCGGCCGTCGACAGGTGGCAGATGTGCAGCCTCGCGCCGACGTGCTCTGCGAGCAGCACGTCGCGAGCGATGATCGATTCCTCGGCGACCGCTGGCCACCCCTTCAGTCCGAGCTCGCTTGAGAGCGCGCCCTCGTTCATCTGCGAGCCCTCGGTGAGGCGGGGATCCTGCGCGTGCTGCGCGATCACGCCGTCAAACGTTTTCACGTATTCGAGGGCGCGGCGCATGAGCAGCGGATCGTGCACGCACTTGCCGTCGTCGGAGAAGACGCGCACCTGCGCGCGGGACTGGGCCATCGCACCGATCTCGCTCAGGCGCTCACCCGCGAGGTCCTCGGTGACGGCGCCGATGGGGCGCACAGTCGCGTAGCCGGCAGCGTCGCCGAGGGCCTGCACTTGTTCGACAACCCCGGCCGTATCCTGCACGGGGAGCGTGTTCGCCATCGCGAACACTGTCGTGAACCCGCCGGCTGCGGCGGCGCGGGTGCCTGTCAGCACGGTCTCCGATTGCTCGAATCCCGGCTCACGGAGGTGCGTGTGGAGGTCGACGAAGCCAGTGAACGCGACGAGGCCGTCGGCGTCGATGACGTGCTCGCCGTCGCGCGGCTCGAGCCGGGGCTTGCCCGCGACTCCGCCGCGCTCGACAATGCGGCCGTCCGCGACACGCAGGTCCATCTGCTGAGCGCCGGTGATGTCGGCGCCGCGCTCGACGAGGTCGGCCGCGAGTCGCGCGCCGCGGATCAGGATCCCTTGAGTCATTACCTTCTCCTTCATCCTTCGGTTCGTTCGCTCTGGGGCCGCTCGCCTGACAGCAGCAGGAAGAGGCAGGCCATGCGCACTGAGACGCCGTTCGCGACCTGCTCGAGCACTGTCGACCGTGGCGAGTCGGCGGCGCCCGAGGAGATCTCGAGGCCGCGGTTCATTGGGCCGGGGTGCATCACGATCGCGCGTTCTTGGAGGCGAGCGAGTCGGGCGTCGTCCAGTCCCCAGTTGCGGGCGTACTCGCGTTCGTTCGGGAAGAACGCAGCGTGCATGCGTTCCGTCTGGATCCGGAGCATCATGACGACGTCGGGCTGTTCCGAGGCAAGGGCATCATCGAGCGAGTGGTACAGCGTCACCGGCCAGTCGCGCACGCCGAAGGGCAGGAGCGTTTCGGGCGCGACGAGGCTCACCTTCGCCCCGAGCGCGTGCAGCAGCCAGAGGTTCGAGCGCGCGACGCGCGAGTGGGCGATGTCGCCGACGATGACGACGGAGGCGCCATCGAGGCCCCTGCCCCTGCTCCCATCGCCGTGCAGGCGACGGCGCATCGTGAACGCGTCGAGTAGCGCCTGCGTTGGGTGCTCGTGCATTCCGTCGCCTGCGTTGAGCACCCCCGCATCGATCCAGCCGCTCGAGGCGAGACGCGCTGCAGCGCCGCTCGCTGGGTGACGAATGATCACTCCGTCGGCGCCGATCGCCTGCAGCGTCTGCGCGGTATCCTTCAGGGACTCGCCCTTCGAGACCGAGCTCCCCTTCGCGCTGAAGTTGATGACGTCTGCGGAGAGCCGCTTCGCGGCAGCCTCGAACGAGATCCGGGTGCGCGTCGAATCCTCGAAGAAGAGGTTGACGACTGTCTTGCCACGAAGCGTGGGGAGCTTCTTCATCTCGCGCTGCTGGGTCGCTGCCATGTCCTCGGCGGTGTCGAGGATCAGGATCGCGTCGTCCCGGTTCAACGTGCGCGTGTCGAGCAGGTGCCTCATGCGTGTTCCCCCGCGTCTCGCGTGCCACCACTGATCGTGACCGAGTCCTCGCCGTCGTGCTCCGCGAGCTTCACCGAGATGCGCTCATCGCGCGAACTCGGGAGGTTCTTGCCGATGTAGTCTGCGCGGATCGGGAGTTCGCGGTGCCCTCGGTCGATGAGCGCCGCGAGTCTGACTGCCTTTGGCCTGCCGTGGTCGCCAAGCGCGTCAAGCGCGGCTCGCACGGTTCGGCCGGAGAACAGCACATCGTCCACGAGCACGACCGTGACGCCGTCGACGCTTACGGGCATGTCTGTGGGGTGCGGGGTGCGAGTCGGGTGCTGCGCGAGATCGTCGCGGTACATCGTCGTGTCGAGGCTCCCGACTGGAACGTCGACACCCTCGATACGCGAGATGTTCTCGGCGATCCGCTGCGCGAGCATCGACCCGCGAGTGGGGATGCCGACAAGCACGAGGTCAGCAACTCCCTTGTTTGCCTCGATGATTTCATGCGAGATTCGGGTCAAGGCCCGCGAAATCTCGGCTCCATCGAGAACCGTTCGCGTGGTCATTCACCGCCCCCCTTCTGCGCCTCACTGGACACCATTAAAGAAAAGCTGTAGCTGCACTAGTCTAGCGCACCGTTCGCACCGCATTCACCCACAGACGCTGATTCAGGCTACGCGCCCGCGTGCTCCGCAATCTTGCCGAGCACACCGTTCACGAAGCGACTCGAATCGTCTGTCGAGTACTCCTTTGCGAGGGCGACCGCCTCGTTGATCGCGACCGCGGCAGGAACCTCGGGGTTGTGCAGCATCTCCCATGAAGCGATTCGCAGCAGTGCGCGGTCGACGTTCGGCATCCGCTCGATCGTCCAGCCCTGGGCGTAGCTCGCGATGAGTTCGTCGATCTCCTCGCGGTGATCGTTCACGCCGTCGACGATCTCGCGGGCGTAGAGCCACGAGGCGACGCGGTCGGGCTCGCCGACCGCGCGCTTCGCTTCATCTGCGACAACTTCCATGACCGGCGTGTTCATCACATCGGCCTGGAAGAGCATGTCAAGGGCGCGCTTGCGCGCCTTCGTCCGTGCTGACACGCCTAGTCGTTGACGCGGCCGAGGTAGTCACCCGAGCGGGTGTCGATCTTCACCTTGGTGCCGGCCTCAAGGAAGAGCGGCACCTGGATCTCAGCGCCGGTCTCAACAGTCGCGGGCTTCGTGCCGCCTGTCGAGCGGTCGCCCTGAAGGCCGGGTTCGGTGTAGGTCACTTCAAGCACGACCGAGGCGGGAAGCTCAAGGTAGAGCGGCTCACCCTCATGGAGGCCGATCTGGACCTGCTGGTTCTCAAGCATGAACTTGTGAGCGTCTCCGACGACGACCGCCGGAACCGTGATCTGATCGTAGTCAGACATGTCCATGAAGACGAAGTCAGCACCGTCCTGGTAGAGGTACTGGAAGTCGCGGCGATCGACGGTTGCCGTCTCGATCTTCGTTCCAGCGTTGTAAGTCTTGTCGATGATCTTGCCCGAGACGACGTTCTTCTGCTTGGTGCGGACGAACGCGCCGCCCTTACCTGGCTTGACGTGCTGGAACTCGAGGACGCTCCAGAGCTGGCCCGCCTCCTTGATAACGGTGCCGTTCTTAATGTCGTTCGAGGTTGCCATGCGGTGTTCTCCAAAGCCTGAGTGAAAGTTCGTGCGCCGTGCGCGCCGATCCATCTTACACCGCGGGGGCTCGGCACGCCTGGGGGCTACAGGTTTCGGCCATCGCGACGTACCATGACGCCATGGCACTGCACTGGAAACTCATCATTGATTCTGTCGAGCCACATCCGCTCGCTGATTTTTGGGCGGCCGCGCTCGAGTACGTTGTCGAGGATCCTGGCGCGCTCGTCTCCGAACTCGTGCGGAACGGTGACCTTCCCGAGTCGGAGACCATCGTGCATGCCGGGACACCGAGGTTCGCGGGCCTCGCTGCCGTTCGCCACCCCGACGACCCATTTGATCCTGTCACTGGCGCCGGTCACGGCCGGCGCATCCTCTTCCAGGCTGTCCCCGAACAGAAGTCAGGAAAGAATCGCCTTCACATTGACGTCCATGACACAGAACGCACGCTCGAGGAACTCGCGCACAGGCTTGAGCTGCTGGGCGCCACGCGCGTCGAGCGCATAGACCAGGGCCCCGCGGGCGTGTGGTGGATCATGCGCGATCCTGAAGGCAACGAGTTCTGCGCGGTTGGCGCGTAGCAGTTTTGTGCACACCCGCCAATACTGCGCGCGGGGACTTAGCTATCTTCTAGTATCGGGGCATGCATATGCTTCCTCGTACGCTCTGGCACAGGTGGTTCGTGGGCCCGCGAGGGCCGCGCCTCGATTTCGGCGCTGTCTCGCGTTCCGACTTTCGAGTGTGGCCGACAGACCTCGACATCCTGCGGCACATGAATAACGGCAAGTACCTCTCACTCATGGACGTTGGCCGCTTCGACCTCATGCAGCGAAACGGCGTGCTCGACCTCTTCGCTCGCGAGGCCTGGTATCCGGTCGTCGTTGGCCAGACAATTTCGTACCGCAAGTCGCTGAACCCTTGGATGAAGTTCACCATCGAGTCACGCATTCTGGGTGTCGACGAGCAGGCTGTCTACATGGAGCAGCGTTTTGTGCGCCCCGCGCCGAGCGGGAGTGCGATCGCAGGCGAACCCGAGGTGTATGCTCGGGCGATCGTACGTGCCCGGATCCTTCGCCGCGCGGGCGGCGTCGTGCCAATCGACGAAATTCTTGCGAAGTCGGGCGCTGACCCTGACGCGCTGCACGTACCTGCTGAGTATCTCACCTGGGGCGAGACGACCAAGCTGCCGTCGACGCGAGTCGACGCCCCGAGTACGTGGGGTGAAGGTTCCCACTCGTCGAGGCATTAGCGGCGGTCAAAGTAATAGCCACGGTCGAGGGAGCCGACGCGAGGCGCTAGCGTAGCGGTATGGAAGCACGGATCTGGCCTGGACTCATCGCCATTCTCTTTGGCAGCCTGTTTCTCATCGTCATCATCGTGCCGTTGATCGCCGCGAACTACCGCAGGTTCGGCCGGCTCTCCCCCGGCCGAATCTTCATCTGGGGTGCGTTTACTGTCTACGCGTGCGCTCTGCTGACGTACACCATGCTGCCGCTGCCTGAACCTGGCAGCTACGAATGCGTCGCTCCAAGGTTTACCCCGGGAGCCTCCGTCGCCGATATTGCCGACTACGACACATCGTCGGCGCGTGCGCTCGTCACGAACCCCGCGGTGCTGCAGATCGCCTTCAACGTGCTGCTATTCATGCCGCTCGGGTTCTTCACCCGCCTCCTTTGGGGGCGCGGTGTGCTCGCGACGGCGCTCATCGGCCTCGGGATCTCGCTCTTCATCGAGACCTCTCAGCTCACCGGCCTCTGGGGCATCTATGACTGCGCCTACCGCCTCTTCGACGTCGATGACATTATCGTGAACACTACGGGCGGGCTCCTCGGCGCTCTCCTCGCAGCCATGCTCAGGCTGCGGCCGGTGACCCCGCGTGGTGAGCTCGGACCGCGCCCGGTCACGTTCGGGCGCCGCTTCCTCGGGATGCTTGGCGACCTGGTCTCCGTCGGGTTCATCAGCGTCGTCGCTGAGATCTCGCGAAACCTCGTGCAGATCAGCGTGCTCGGCCAGGACCCGGCGGTCGTGGCCGAAAACCCGTCGCCTGCGTTTGGCTGGGTCGCGGCGCTCGCGATCCAGCTCGCGCTCGTCCTACTGACGGGCCGCACGATTGGCGACTTCATTGTCAACGTGAGGTACAAGCCCGGCGCCGTCCCCGCGGTGCTCGCCCGGCCGCTCCGCTTCATCGGCGGCATCGGCGGCTACCAGCTGCTGAATGCACCGGCCCTGACCGACGCCGGTTTCGGGTGGGCGCCGGGGCTATTCACGCTCACCGTGTTTGTGTGGGCGATCGCAACGCCCGACCGCTCCGGCCTTGCGGGCAATATCTCGGGCCAGCGTGTCGTTGATGCGTTCAGGGCGGCCCCGGAAGCGTAGGCACGGCGCAACCTGAGCTGAGGCGGGAACCAATCGGCCCCCTCGCCTACCCGATCGGCGGGCGGGCGCCGAGGTGGGGGCCTTGGTTTCCGACCTCGCGGGTGTTCACCCTGACGCTGCGCTCGCTCGTGTCGAACAGTTCACGGGCGGCGAACCTGCCGCCGCTGAGCGTTCCGTGTACCCACGTGAAGCTGCTCCCGTCGAGCAGCGGCTCGCGAGCGGCGACGTGCATGAGCTGCAGCATCAGGATCTCGGGGAGCGCAGGATGCGGCCCGTGCGAGTGACTGAGCCCGACGAGTGGCGGCTTCGGCGTTGCGGGCACCAGCCTCAGCGTCCAGGACACTTCGCCGCCCTGCACCGCACCAGCCTGCACCGCGCCAGCCTGTCCCGCACGAGCCTGCACCGCGGCTACGCCCCGCGGAACGGCGTCAAGTAGCTCGAATTCGGCGGTCACCTCGGGGGCGAGGATGAGCGGCGCGGCGAGCGACAGCGGACTGCTCGGTTGGCGTGCTGCAGCGCGGAAGAGGGCGACCCAGCCGTCGCTCCCAAGCCCGTAGATGGTCGGCACGACGGCGAGCGAGGCATCGGCCATGAGCGCGCGGGCGAGCGCGGCGTGATCGGCGCCGGCGGCCCAGAACTCTTCGGGCTCGGGGACGCGCAGGTCGCGCCAGCCAGCTACCTCACGAGCGAGCTCAAAGCCGCGGGTGAAGCGCACTGCTTCGAGGCCGTCAATGCTTGAGAATGCCGCCTGACCGAGGTCCCCCTGCCTGGCTGCCAGCGCGGCGGCATCGAGCATCGCCTCGGCGCCGCTCGCTGGCGCGGTTCCGCCGGCAGCCCGGCGGCCCTCGGCGTGTGCTCGGTCGAGCTCGTCGGCGAGGTCCGGAAACAGCAGCCTCGCGAGGCGTGCCTCGTTCTCCGACCCCTGCGCGCCCACATTTCCTGGCATAGTGTTCCCTCCGCTCCGAGCCTATCGGGGTTCGATCGGTCGCGCGGACTCGCAGGCTAGCGCCCGAGTCCAGCCTCAGTGACAAGGCGCTCGAGCACGACAGGGAGCTCCTCCGCCGCGTCGAGCCGCATCCCGTCAGGAGCGAAGCGTGTGGCGAGATCGTCGGTGTTGATCCCAATCCCGAACACCGTCACCCCGAGCGCCCTGAGTCGCGCGAGCTCGCGGGCTGCCGCCGTCGCGTCGTTTGTGCCGCCATCGCTGACGAGGATCGCGATGCGTCGGCGCGAGACCGCGTCGCTACCGGGCCTGCCGCTCTGCCTGCTGCTCTGCCTGCTACCGAGCCAGCCCCCAAGCCCGAACTCTGTGGCTGCCGCCCTGAGCGCCGCGGCGTCGTTCGTGGAGCCCTGCGGAGCGTGGATGGCGGAGTCCAGCGCGACGCGTGCGGCGTCGTCGAGCGCGCCCGCAAGCGGCTTCACCGTGAGAGGCGTGGAGTCGAACACGATGAGCGCCGTGCGCAGGCTCAGTTCGAGATCGATGCCGAGCGCGCGTTCCTCGGCAGCGATGTCGCGTTCGACACCCGCGAGCGCTTCAAGCATGATGAGCGCCGCGGTCGCGGCTGCCGAGGCAGCGGGGCCCTGCATTGACGCCGAACGGTCGATCAGCAGCACGTAGTCGGTGCTGCCCTCCCGCCGGCTGCGCCTTGAGCGTCGCTCGCGTCGGAGAAACGCGCGCGGCCGCTCAACTCCGGCTGCCGCATCGGCGACGGCCCGTACGAGCGATTCGCGATCGAGTAGGTCGCCCTCGGGCTCGGGCGTACGGGAGAACGCGCGCTCGAGGTGCACCCGCTCGGAGACAATCTGCCGCCACACGTCGCGCACGCGCTCAATGCTGCGGGCGTGCTGCGTCACCCTGTCCCGATAGCTCGACAGCGCCGCCGCACCGCCGCCACCGCCCGGGGTGCCGAGTTCAGTCGCGCGGTCGGGCCGGTCTCGGTCGGCATTGCGACTGGTGTCGCGGTCGGCGTCGTCTGGGCGCGCGAGGTCGGGGAGCTCCATTTCTTCGACCCAGGATCCCGAGGCCGGGAGCGGCGTCGATAGCACTGTCTCTACAAAGCCCGCCTGCTCCGCGGCGAACAGATCGGCACCCTCGGCGCCGTCCTTGCGGTCGCCGGCGCGCGCCTGCTCGGTGTCGTCATCGCTCGTCGCGGTGCCGCCCGGTGCCTCGTCGCCGTCGGTCTCGCCACCGGCACCGTCGTCACCAGCACCGTCGTCCGTCTGTTCATCAGCAGCAGCTAGGGAACTGTCGAACGCGTCCGCGCCGGGATCCTGATCCGCGGACTCGCCGCCAGCCCGACCGTCCTGCGGCCCGCGCCCGACAATGTCGAGAGCGAGCAGCCGAAGATACGCCGGAGCGAACAGGCCGTACGCGCGCTCGAACCGTTCGATCGGCGAGCGTCGGGGGTCCGGCGAGAGCGCGAGAAGCAGCGCGCCCGAGGTCATGCCCGCCGCCCCGTCGAGGGCCGCAAGCTCCCGCTGCACCTCGGGGGCGAGAGAGTCGTAGTAGGGCGCGGTCCCGGCTCCCCCGCTCGCCCAGCGCGCGGCGGCGGTGTCCAGGACGAGCGACACCCATTGGAGATGCCGCGGCAGCTCGGCTGGATCCGCCCAGCCCGCGGCTACAATCGCCCGCACCACGGGCATCCGCAGGTTCGGGAGCGCGGCGAGCAGCTCCGCCGCCGCGAGGAGCCGATCGAGCGCCGCGAGCAGCGGTTCAAGCTCGGGCCGCGCGCCGCCGAGCGCGAGCCGCCGGCTGCGGCGAGACGGCGCGACCCGCACTTCGCGCACTGATTCCCAGAGCAGCAGCAGCGCGCGAGCGACCACGTCGTCGGGGTCGCCCGACACGGTGGCCCAGCCCAGCCCGACGTGTGCGGCTCCATCCCGCACGCTCCAGGCATCGCCGTCGTGCACGACGACAGGGATGCCGAGGACGGCTGAGGCAGCCGCGAGCGCGCCGCGCGTCACAGCCTCGCCCCGCACATGCTCCATGCGCACCACACTACCGAGAACACCTCAAGGAGAACTCGGCTCACCGCCTGATGGTAGCGTGGCAGCATGCTCTCGTACGACGCAAATCCAGTGCTCGCCGAGGCCGCAGACGTCAGCCGGGAGCTCGCGCGCACCCGCCGCGTCGCCGCCGGGGGAACGTCGCCACGCGCCGCGCTCGCCGCCGACGCGCAGCAGGCGCTCGAGGGGCGCCTCCAGGCACTCTACAACGACCCCGAGAGCGGGGAGATCATCGACCGTGCCCTGACTGAACGGGCGGCGACGCTGCGCGCCGCGGTGACCGCCTGGCGCGCGACCCTGTCGGCGCGCGAGCTGCGACAGCAGGCCGCCGCGATCGCGACGGATGCCGCGCGCGAGGGACGGTCGCTGATCCAGGCCGAGGCGCTGCTCGTCGCGACGCTTCACGGACGCGCAGACAGAATTGAGGCGGACCGCGAGGTCACGCTGCAGGATCGTCTGACGACGGAAGAGGCTCGCGACGGGGCGCTCGCGGCGCTCGCCGCAATCCGCATCCGCGAAGCCCGGGCACAGCTGCGTCGCGGGCTGCTGCTCACCGGTCAGATGCGCGCGATTATCGCCGAGGCGACGCCGGCCCTCACCCGCGGAGAGCCGCTGCTGCTGCTCGGAGAGACTGGCGGCGCAAAGACCGCGCTCGCCGAGTACCTCTCGCGCATCGAGCTCGGGAGCGAGCCGGAGCTCGTCTCCGGGTACGGCGACATCACAAGCTCGCAGCTCATCGGCAGCCACGAGCTGCGCTCAGACGGCGGCGCCACCGTGAGTGTCTTCGTGCCAGGCCCCCTGCTTCGCGCAATGACCGAGGGGCGGCCAGTCATCCTCGACGAGGTGAACGCGATGCCCGCCGAGTTTCTCAAGCGACTCAACCGCATCCTGCAGCTGCGACCTGGACAGTCGTTTGCCGTGCAGGAGAACAACGGCGAGGCTGTTGAGATCGCCCATGGATTCGCCATCCTCGCGACCGCCAATGAACAGACGCCTCACCGGTACCGCGGCATCGATCGCATGAGCGCCGAGCTTGTCAACAGGTTCGGCGCGAACAGTTACCGGGTGCACTACCCCGACGCTGGCCTCGAGTACACGGACGCCCCGCGCGAGAATGCGCTCCTCGCGGCCGCCGCCATCGCCGACGCGACGGGGAACGTCCCGCTGCCAACCGACGATCTCGAGCGGGTCGCGCGCGCCGCGTTCATCAGCCAGCAGGTGTTTGCCGGTGCGCACGGGGAAGGCTTCGGTCGATTCGTGTCGACGGAGCGCGAGATCGATGGGCGGCCTGGCCTCGAAGAGTCCGTGCTCGCGCCACGCACGCTCGTCGCAATCGTGCAGAAGGTTGCCGGGAGCGCCGGGCAGGTCACCCTCGACCACGCGCTCGGCAGGTTCGTCGATGGTGTGATGCACGCGGAGGATCGTCAGGTGCTCACCCTCATCCTGCGATCTCAGGGATTCCTCGTGGGAGCCCGAGTTCACACGCGCTGACGACGGCACTGCCTGTGCACACCGCACATCATGGAGTCAACAAAGTGCACTCGGCACAGTGACGGGGTGTCCGCTCGAGCATAGCCTGGCGATGACCCTCTTCCATTCCTAGGCAAGGATGCTCATGGCAAGCAGCACGCACGGCGACGATTTCGCGCTCACGAGAGTGCCCCAGTCCTCACGCAAGCACTGGTTCGGGATCGCAGTGCAGCGATTCGGTCAAGTGTCTGCACTCTCCCAATTCCTGCTCGGCGCGACCCTCGGCTACGCGATGACGTTCGGCGACGCCGTGCTCGCGTTCCTACTGGGCTCGCTGATCCTCGAGGTCGTCATCGTCTTCGTCGGGCTCATCGGGCAGCGCGAGGGCCTGAATACGTCGCTGCTCGCGAAGTGGACAGGCTTCGGCGAGGTCGGCGCCTCCCTCGTCGGGCTCGCGATCGGCATCAGCCTCATCGGCTGGTTCGGCATTCAGTCCGCCATCTCCGCCCAGTCGCTCGACAACCTCATGCCCGGCATCTTCCCTGTGTGGGTCTGGAGCCTCCTCTTCGGGCTCGCTGTCACGGCGATCGTCGCGTTTGGCTTCAAGGGAATGCAGCTGCTCGCGAATGTCACGGTTCCGTTGTTTCTCATCCTTGTCGGCTGGTCAGTCATCAGCGAGCTCTCCCGGCACGACATCGGCGAGCTCATGACCGGGCCGCCGCCCGGGCCAGCGATGAGCGTGTGGGCCGGCACTGGAATCGTCGCCGGCGGACTCATCGTCGGCGCGATCATCTCTGCAGATATGACGCGGTTCAACCGCACCGGGCCGGACGTCGTGAAGCAGACAGTCGTCGGCGTGACCCTCGGCGAGTTCGTCATCGGGCTCTCGGGCGTGCTGCTCGCACACGCCACCGCGAGCGGCGATATCGTCGCCATCATCACCTCCTCTGTCGGTTTCGTTGGACTGCTCATCGTCATCACCGGGACGCTGAAGATCAACGACTGGAACCTCTACTCGTCGACGCTCGGCCTCGTGAACTTCATCTCGACGGCGTTCGGCAAGAACCTCAACCGAGTCACTACGACGGTCGTGCTCGGCGTCGTCGGTTCGGTCTTGGCCGCCGCTGGCATTCTCGGCCAGCTCACCGGGTTCCTCACCCTGCTCTCCGTCGCGTTCCCGCCGATCGCCGGCATCATGGTCGCCGAGTACTTCATCGTGAAGATCTGGCGCCCCAAGCTCGAGGCCTCCCGCGCCGAGGGCCGCCTCCCGGCCACGGCACCGCGGCTCGTCCCCGCGACGATCATCATTTGGCTCGTCTCCTCGGTCGCGGGCTACTTCATCACCTGGGGTATCCCCGCGGTGTTCTCCCTGCTCATCTCGATGGTGCTCTACATCATCGCCGGAAAGCTCGGGTGGGTGCGCCCGGTCGGCACCGTGCAGACCCGCGAGCCTGAGGCTGCTGCTGGCACAGCGAGCACAGCCGGCACCGCCTAGCCCACACTTGCGGCCTCCCCCGGCCACCCCATCTCTTCCCACACCCAGCGAAAGCGAGAACCATGCATATCGGGATCGACGTCGGCGGCACCAACACCGACGCAGTGCTCATGAACGGCAGCGAGACGCTCGTCGGCATCAAGCACTCCACCACCCCAGACGTGACGGCGGGCATCATCCAGGCCATCCAGGGGCTCCGCGACAAGCACAGCTTCGCGGGGGCCGATATCACGGCAGTGATGATCGGCACCACGCACTTCATCAACGCCCTCGTGCAGGCCAAGCGCCTCGCCCCCACCGCGGCTCTCCGCCTCGGTCTGCCTGCGACCCAGGCGCTGCCGCCGCTCGTCGATTGGCCAGCGGAACTCAAGGACGCCATCGAGGCTCGCAGCTACCTCGCACACGGCGGCTACGAGTTCGACGGCCGCCCCATCAGCCCGCTCGACCCCGAGGAACTCCGTGCGCACGCCGCTGATATGCGGGAGCACGGGATCCGCTCGGTCGCGATCTCGTCGGTGTTCAGCCCCGTCAACCACGACCTTGAGGTAGAGGCCGCGCGCATCGTTTCCGAGGTGCTCGGAGACGACGTCGCAGTATCGCTGTCTCACGAGATCGGTCGCATCGGACTACTCGAACGCGAGAACGCAACGGTCATCAACGCCGCGCTCCGCGAACTCGCGTCCGAGATCGTCGACGGCCTGACCGCCGCGGTCCGCGCCGAGGGTATTGAGGCGCCGATCTTCTTGAGCCAGAACGACGGCACCCTGATGGACGAGGACTACGTGCGCCGCTACCCCGTCGCGACCTTCGCGTCTGGCCCAACAAACTCGATGCGTGGCGCTGCGCTCACGAGCGGGCTTGAGACCTGCGCGGTCATCGACGTCGGTGGCACCACAGCCGACGTTGGGCTGCTCATCAACGGGTTCCCGCGCGAGACCGCGAATGAGGTCAAGGTGGCCGGCGTGCGCACGAACTTCCGGATGCCTGACGTGCTCTCGCTCGGCATTGGTGGCGGCAGCATCGTCGACACGGAGACCGCCGAGGTCGGGCCGGAGTCCGTTGGTTACCGACTCTCCACCGATGCGCTGGTCTTCGGCGGCGACGTGCTCACGGCGACAGACATCGCGGTCGCGGCGGGCCGAGCGAACATTGGCGACGCGTCGAAGGTCGCGCACCTCGATCCCGCATTCGTGCAGCGCGTGCTCGACAGGATTGCGGAGCGCGTCGCGGAGGCCGTCGATCGGATGCGCACGTCGCCCGAGCCGATCCCGGTCGTCGCTGTCGGCGGCGGTTCCGTGCTGCTGCCCGACGTGCTCCCGATCTTCGGCGAGGTCTCCAAGCCTGAGAACTACGCCGTCGCGAACGCGATCGGCGCCTCGATTGCGCAGGTCGGCGGCGAGATCGACAAGGTGTATTCGATCGCGCCGGGCGAGCGCGAACAGACTATCGCCGAGGTGCGCGCCGAGGCCATCGAGAAGGCGGTCGCGGCGGGCGCGAAGCCCGACACAGTCGCCATCATCGACTTCGATGAGGTGCCTATTCCGTACCTGCCAGGCAACGCCACGCGCATCCGCGTGAAGGCTGTCGGCGACCTGAGCATGGAGGGCTAACCGTGAGCTGGAAGATTTCAGTCGACGACATCGACGACCTCGCGCGCGGATCCGCCGTGCTCGGCACCGGCGGGGGCGGCGACCCGTACATTGGCGGCCTGCTCGCAAAGGAGGCCCTGCGGCGGCACGGCGACGTCACCGTCGTCACGCTCGACGAGCTTCCGGAAGACGCGGTCGTCGCCTGCGTCTCGATGCTCGGCGCGCCGACCGTCATGGTTGAGAAGCTTCCGAGTCTCGACGAGGTCATGCGACCGGTAAGAGAACTCAGCGAGCACTATGGCCGGCCGATCACGCACATCATGTGCATCGAGGTCGGTGGCGTGAACTCGACGATCCCGATCGCAGCGGCCGCCGCGACGGGCCTGCCGGTGCTGGACGCTGACGGCATGGGCCGCGCCTTCCCCGAGCTGCAGATGGTACTCCCGACGCTGTATGGCGTCACATCATCGCCGCTCGCGTACTCCGACGAGAAGGGCAACGTCGGAGTGCTCCGCACCGTCGACAACGCGTGGGGTGAACGGATCATCCGCGTCGCGGCCGTCGAGATGGGCTGCTCCATCATGCTGTCGGGCTTCCACATGTCGGGCGCGACCGCGAAGGAGGCACTCGTCGCCGACTCTCTCTCGCTCTGCGTGAACGTTGGCAAGGGCATCGTCGACGCACGTGCGGAGAAGGTCGACGCCGTCGAGCGGGCGACCGATATCCTTGGGGGCCGCGTGCTCTACGGCGGCAAGGTCACCGATGTCGAACGCGCGACCACCGCGGGCTTTGCTCGCGGCCGCGCGACGATCGAGGAGGATGGACGCACCCTCACCCTCCTCTTCCAGAACGAACACCTCATCGCGGAACTCGACGGCGAGGTGCTCGCTACAACCCCCGACCTCATCATGGTGCTCGACCACGAGACGGGCGAGCCCGTCACCACGGAGGGCCTCCGCTACGGCCAGCGCGTGCGCGTCATCGCTGCGCCCGCCGACGAGCGTTGGCACTCGCCGGCGGCGATCGAGATGGTCGGCCCGCGGTACTTCGGCTACGACCTCGAGCCGCACCGCTTCGACGGCTCGGTGCGCCCGGGTAGCCCGATCGCCGACGCGGCGCCCGACGCGTCCCAGTCTGTTGGAGCGACGGCGTGAGCTGGACACTGACCGCTGCCGACCTTCCCGACCTGGCGCGCGGTGCCACCCTGCTTGGCACGGGCGGCGGGGGCGACCCCTACATCGGGCAGATGCTCGTCCAACAGGTCCTCGGGGACGGCGGGATCACCATCCTCGATCCCGACGAGCTCGCCGACGACATGTTCGTGATCCCGACCGCTCAGATGGGCGCCCCGACCGTGATGGTCGAGAAGATTCCCGCCGGCACCGAACCGCTCGCGGCGCTCCGCACGCTGGAGACGCACCTCGGGCGGGCAGCGGAGGCCACAATGCCGATTGAGTGCGGCGGCGTGAACTCGATGATCCCGCTCATCGTGGCAGCAGAGTCCGGCCTCCCAGTTGTTGACGCTGACGGGATGGGTCGCGCGTTCCCGGAGCTCTCCATGGAAACGTTCGCCGTCTACGGCGTGCAGGGGTCGCCGCTCGCTCTCGCGGGCGAGCGCGGCGAGCACGTCATCATCGACACCGGCACCGACAACCGCCAGATGGAATCGTTCGCCCGGGCCATCACGATCCGGCTCGGCGGCGTCGGCCACATCGCCGAATACGCCATGACCGGAGCGGATGTGCGCAGGACCGCGATCCCGCGTACACTCTCGATGGCGCTCGCGCTCGGGCGGGCGATCAGGATCGCGCGCGAGGAGCACCGCTCCCCCTTCGCAGCGCTCGCTGACGCACTGTCGGCGACGCTGTACTCGCACGTGCGCGAGCTGCACGTGGGGAAGGTCGTCGACGTCGAGCGCCGGACGACTGAGGGCTTCGCGCGCGGCAGGGCGGTCATCGAAGCGGTGGACGGCTCGGGTGAGCCCGTGGTGATCGCCTTTCAAAATGAGAACCTCACGGCGTACCGCGGGGAGGAACTGCTCGCGATCGTTCCCGATCTCATCTGCATCGTCGACCACGAGACGGCAGAGCCGATTACGACGGAGGGGCTGCGCTACGGCCAGCGGGTGCGCGTGCTCGGCATCTCGACGCCCGACCTCATGCGCACCCCCGAGGCGCTCGACACGTTCGGGCCGAGCGCCTTCGGACTCACTGAGACGTTCGTACCCGTCGAAACGCTCTCCGGCGCTCCGATCGCTGGCGCAGTGGGCGGTGCCGCGGACGGTGCCGCGGCTCCCGTCCGGTAGCGGACCGGTCTGGGCGTACGGAACATGGGTGCGCGTCGCGTCGCAGCGCGCACCCACACCCCGCCGCGGTCCTATCCCGGCGGCATCATCTACGCTTGAACACATGGCTCTCTCCCTCACGGCAGCCGACCTCCCGCTGCTCTCGGCGGGGGCATCGTTCTGCGGCACTGGCGGCGGCGGCTCCCCCAAGCTCACCGAGCTCATGGTTCGCTCGGCATTCTCGGAGCCGATCGAGGCCGTCCTCCCGGGCGAACTGCCGCCGGACACTCAGTGCTTCGCGCCCGCATTTGCCGGGTCGACGCTTCTACTCAGCGAACGACTCCCCTCACACGACGACTTCGGCAAGCTCATCGCGGTCGCCGAGCGGTGGATCGGCGCGAGGCTTGAGGCGGCCTGCTCGTTCGAGGCCGGCGGGATGAACGCACTGACACCCTTCCTCTTCGCCGGCGACCGCCTCATCATCGACGCCGACTGCAGCGGGCGCGCCGTCCCGACTCTCGACCGCACGAGCCTCTACATCGAGCGGCTTCCCGGGCTGTTCGCCGTGTGTTCCACGGGTGCCGGCGGCGTCGCCCTCATCACCTCCGAACGCGCGAAGGACGTTGACGGACTCATGCGGGCGGCGATGATCCAGTCCGGTGGCGCGGGCGCCGTGCTGTTTGCCGGCTTCAGCGCCCGCGACCTCGAGACGGCTTCGCTCCATGGGCACCTCGCGCGCTCCCTCGAGTTCGGCCGGGCGCTCCTCGAGACCGCCACCGCCCCGGTCTCGACGCTCGCCGACCGGCTCGGCGCCACGCTCGTTGGCGAAGGCAGAATCGTGAGCCTCACCCAGGATTCCCGCGACCCTCATGTGCATGCCGCCGAGGTCGCCGGGAGAGACGGCTCCGTGATCCGGCTCGTGTCGCGCTCGGAACACCTCGCCGTACTCGTCGACGGCGAGACTGTCGCGGCCGCGCCCGAGTACATCGTCGCGGTCGACGTGCTCTCGCGTGAACTCATCGAGGTGACGGACCTGCGGCTGCACCGGCATGTGGCGGTCCTGACCCACCCCGCCGACGACTGGTGGCGCAACTTCCCGCGGCGCGCGGCGAAACTCTATCCGTCGTCGTACGGCCTGACCGGATTGGATCCCGAATGGTAACCACCCCGCGCACCCCACAGGCTACGCTCGACCTCGCGAGCCTGCTTGCCCACCCCGACAACGGCGGCGTCACCCACATCGCAGGCCCGGCGACCGGCACCTGGCAGAACCTCACTGTCGACGAGCCCGAGTCAGCCGCCGAGGGGCTGCTCGTCGCCACCACCGCGTTTCCCAGCACGAGCTGGCAGCAGGACGCGCTCGTGCGCCGGGTCCGCGACCGCGGGTTCGCAGCCCTCGCACTGACTGGCGCCAGACTTGCTGGCCCTGGCGCACGAAAGCTCGCGGACAGGCTCGAGCTCACCCTGCTCGACGTTGACCGCCCGATAGCGCTCGCCCGAGCCGGCTGGCAGCTCCAGCAGGCCAGGGACGCACTTACTATCGACTATGTGCGCAAGGTCGCGCAGGCCTTCGAATACCCCGCGGCGGACCTCGCCGACCTGCTCGGTCACCTGTGCGCGGCCATCGGGCATGGGATCGCTCTCATCGATTCCGGAAGAACGGTGCAGCAGGCCGGTGGCGTGCTCTCACCTGAGCTGCATGCCGGGCTCTCCTTCACGCCCTGGATCAGCGTCGCGCGTGTCGGCGACGCTGCCGCCGCCTCGGTGCGCGTCGACAGTTCGACCAGACGCGGGTTGCGGCTCGCAGTGTTTGATGCCGGGCTCACCGACGTGCAGCTGCGCGCGCTCTCAACGGTTGCGGAGATCATGGTGCCTGCCGTGGCGGCGCGGATCCTGATCGACGAGCTCGACACCGTGAACGACGCGTCCTCCTCCGCTGACCTGCTTCGCGCGTTCATTGAGCTCCGAGGGGTCCGCGACCCCGACGTCCACAAGCGTATGGCTGAACGAGGCTGGCGGACGGCGGGCTATCACCTGGGGTTCCAGTTCACAGCTCGCACCCGTGTCGACCCGGTGGGGCTGCTGCGCGCGGTGTCGCACGAGCTCACCGCAGTCTCGGTCGAGTCGCGGGTGGCGCTCAGCGGAGGTGGCGTGTTGGGCTGGCTGACCTTCACGGATCCGCCCGCCTCGAGCGAGGTGGAGCGGTTCGCGGGCGCGCTCAACGGCGTGCACCAGCAACTCCGTCGGACACGCGATGTGGCGCTCGGCATCGGATCGCTACAGAGCGGCGAGACCGGGCTCGCCCGCACACTCAACGAAGCCGGGGATGCGGCAAAGATCGCGACGTCGCGCTCTTCCTCCGGCTATCTCGTGCGCGTAGACAGCCTGGGGCTCGAGCAGCTCCTCCTCGCGTGGACAGGCACCGACACGTTTCTACCTGCCGCCGAATCACTGCTCGCTCCGCTCCTCACCGAAGCGCCAGAGCTTCTCGACACCCTCGCCGCGTACCTCGATCACGAGTCGGGCATCCAAGCGACTGCCGCGGCGCTCGGGCTGCATCGCAATACCGTCTCGCAACGCGTCCAACGTGCGCAGGAACTCGTTGGCGCGGATCTGACCTCACCGGAGACGCGGCTCGCGCTCCACCTTGCGTGTCGGGCGGTGCTCGCGCCGAGGGGTTAGGGGTTAGGGACGCGGTGGGTGCGGCGGGTGCGGCGGGTGCGGCGGGTGCGGCCATCGTGGTGAGTCCAGTGCGCGCTACAGACACGGCGAGTCCAGCACGTGACTTACGTGGATACACAGCGTGGATAAACAGCGTGAGGAAACTGTTTAAGGAAACAGCGTGAGGGATTCAGGCTGCCAGGCTAGGAGGCTAGTCCGTGCGCTTGAACAGCACCCGACTCGCGGGCGTGTCGCGGTGAATTCTGCCGGTTGGGCTGGCCCACACCATGGTGCCGTCTTTTTCCTGTTGGACATCCCAGTCCGAGTGATGTTTCAGCATATGGTGCCCTCGGCACAAGTGTGCAAGGTTTTCGACAGAGGTTGGGCCGCCATCTTCCGCAGCGATGGTGTGGTCGACGTCACACCGGTGGGTCGGAACTCGGCACCCCGGGGCCCGGCAGCGCTGGTCGCGCGCACGGAGATATCGTCTGATCGCTGGCGTTGGTCGGTATCGGTCGACGGATCGGAGGTTCCCGGCGGAGTCGACCGCGAGCAGATCCAAGGCAGTTGCTTCCGACGCTACGCGCCGCGCGATCCCTTCGGCGAGCGGTCCATACCCTACAAGTTCGGCGACGTACTCAACCTCGCTACCTGCGCCTGGAATCTTGCCGCTCTCGGACTCGGATCGTCGTAGCTGAGTTCCCTCGGCCTCCCAGCCCACCCGGAAATCCCAGTTTTCCGGGTCCCCCAGTCCTTCCAGCTTTCCCCCGGCCTGCCCGCTTTCACAGGCCTCCACGTTCTCCCTGCCCCCGGCTCTGGCATCTACCCGCGCGATCGATCCGGAGAGAGGCGAACGAAGCCCGAGTACCGCTTCGGAGACGAGGACCTGCACGCGACCAGCAATCCCGACGGCCGCCGTTGCGGTGTCGCCGGACGATCCGAGTAGCAGGTCACGATAGACGTCGACCCTCACCGCGGCAATTGGGCGCCGCGCCACATTGACTCGCCCTGAATCGACGTGAGGCGGAGCCTCCGTTCCCTGTGCTCCAGGCTGAGGCGGGCGAGAGAATGCAGGCTGCGCCCTCTGGCCGTCTGCCACATTCGTCGCTGCGGCGCCGTCAAGGCTTCCCCCGGCACCGCCGACCAAAGGTCCCCGTGTCCCGCCGGCCTGCGCCGTCTTCTTCGCGATTCGGGCGACCCGATCGTAGATCGCGTGCGCGTCTACTGCGGGCAAGTGGGCGATGAGGTCGGCCATTCCGTCCTCAGCCTCAACAAGCCGGAGACACCGTCGCACCGCAGCGCGTTCATGTTGCTCTTCGAGTGACTCTCGCTGCTCACGTGAGGCAAGCCGCCGGGCGACCGGGCGCAGACGATTCGGGGTCTCCTGCCGGGCGATCTCGAGTACGCGCCGCTCATATCGCTCACGCTTTTCCGCCTCGAGCACTCCGTCGCCGACGGTGAGCGGGGCGCCCTCCGACGTCACAACTCGGAGGTGACGAATGGAGATCTCGCCAGCGTCAAGCGCTCGGAGTGCGGTTGGGAAGGAGCGCCGCGCGTCGTAGGCTGTCTGCAAGAGTCGCTCTGCCGTGTGCTCGCTCTCGTGCATTGCCGTAGCGAGTTCCATGCGGAGTGATCGAAAGCCAAGCTCTGCCCCAGCCGAGGTGTGTCCGGGTGCCACGGTGGCCGCTTCGAGGGCCTCGCCGAGCACTTGCAGCTGCTCTGCCTCGATGCTCCGCCGTTGCGACTCGAGCGTCTCAAAGCGCATGATCGCGGCGTCAATCGCCTCGAGCTGGGTCTGCGAGAAGTGAGCGTCTGTTGTCATGTGTACACCTAAACACCAACCACTGACATTTAGTCTCGGAGGCGAGCGCCCACGCTGCTCGGGCCGCTAACCAACTTCTCGGTACAGCCTGCCGGCGGCTTCAACAACCGCAGGGTGCTCAGCGCTCAACGCCTGAATCCCGACAACCTTGAGACCGGCCGGGGGCACGCCACCTTCACCCCAGAGCAACACCGAGGTCTCCGCAGGCATCTGCGACGACCACCAGCTGATACCACCACGGTCGCCCGACCGCTCCTCGAACACCCGCTTAGCGAGCGCCTGCGTCACCCCAAGGTCCTGCACGACGACCGCGCTCGGGCGCACCCCGAGATCGAGCAGCACGCGCGCGTCATCAAGGTCGACGAGCTCCGGGCCAGAGTACTCGAGCTCCAGGATCGCTCGCGGCTCGCCAGCCGGAGTGAGAAACACCTCAGGGATCCATCGGCGCTTGTTGTAGAAGCTTTCGGCGACGGCGCCGACGGCAGTCCTCGAGAAGTACCACGAGTCATATAAGTCGGCATTGTCCCACCTGCCGTGAAACTGTGGGCGCGGCACGAACGACCAGTGGCCAGGCTTGCCCTGGCGGGCGCCGGTCACCCGCGGATAGCAGCGAAAGAGTCGCAGTGGCTCCTGCGAGTAAGACTCCTGCATGCGGTTACGCGTACGCGCCCTCGTCTTCGGCATCAATAGCGCCAATCACCTCGGCGACGCGGCCCAGCTTGATGCACTCGCGCGGCGTCGATCCACGCAGAAACTGATTCGGAGAGTCGAGCCAGATCGGCACGACCTTCGTGTGCATCGTCGACTCTGCTCGGGCGATGATGTACGCGAAATCCATGATCGACCGCGCAGACTCAGGCGAGGGCACCTGCGAGCCTTGCCGCCACCGAGTCACCTGCGAGGGCTTCACGCCAAGTAGCTCGGCGAGCAGCGCACCGTTACCCGCTGCCCCCAGCAGCATGCGAAAACCGTCGGCGAAGCCGGGTTGGTGTGTCACTGCGATGCTCATGCACCCAGTCTACGCGCAATTCTAGGATTGCGCGAGTGGCCCTAGCTGGCGATCTCCTGGTAAGCGAATTGCAACATCGACTCGTCAACGCCCGCGAGTACGCGCGGCTTGCCGATATCGTCGAGCACGATAAAGCGAAGCATTCCAGCGCGCGCTTTCTTGTCACGCTGCATCGCCGCTAGCAGCCCCGGCCAACGCCCAGCGGGGTACGACAGCGGGAGCCCGAGAAGTGTCAAGACGTTTCTGTGCCTGTCAACAGCGGCGTCAGAGAGCGCGCCCGACATCCGGCCGAGCTCAGCGGCGTAGGACATTCCAATCGAAATCGCGACTCCGTGCCGCCACTGGTACCGCTCAGCGTGCTCAATCGCGTGGCCAAGTGTGTGGCCGTAGTTCAGAATCTCGCGGAGCCCGCCCTCCTTGAAGTCTTCCGAGACGACACGCGCCTTGACTCCGATCGCAAGCTCGACGACTCGCTGAAACTCGGGCGTCTGTGGATCCGTGGCCTTCTCGACGTCAGCTTCAATAATGTCGAGGATCTCAGGCTCGGCAATGAACCCGCACTTCGCGACCTCCGCAAACCCAGCAAGGATTTCGTTCTTCGGCAGCGTATCGAGCACCGCAAGGTCACAGATCACCGCAGCAGGTGGGTAGAAGGCGCCGACAAGGTTCTTTCCCTCTGCAGTATTAATTCCAGTCTTGCCGCCAACAGCAGCATCGACCATCCCCAGAACAGTGGTTGGCAGCTGAACTAGGCGCACGCCACGAAGCCACGTCGCCGCGACGAAGCCCGCGAGGTCGGTCACTGCTCCGCCACCAAGGCCGATGATCGCATCGCTGCGTGTGAAGTCCGCCTGCCCGAGAATCTGCCAACAAAACGCAGCGACCTCCACACGTTTCGCAGACTCTGCGTCTGGAACCTCGGCAAGGATCACCTCGCCGTAGTGTTGCTGCAGCGACGTCCTCAAGTCATCGGCGAGCCGGCCAACCGTCGAGGTGTGCACGATGAGCACTTTCGCTACGCGGGAACCGAGCGCCTCTGGTACCCGATCAAACAGGTTGCGCCCCACAGTGATCGTGTAGTTTGTCTCCCCAGTGACAGCGATCTCAGTTACCTGCGTCGACTTACTCAATCTTGATCCTCTCCAACAATAGTGTCATCGGCCGAAGCCGGAAGGTTCTCGTCACGGCCCGGCTTGACGCCGTCGCGACCCACTTTGACGCCATCGCCCGTGTTCGCGGCGGCGTGTACCGCAGCTGCCTGAGATGCAGCACGCTCACGCCGCGCATACGCCCGGGCCCACTCAACAACGCGGCGAGTGAGCTGTTCTTTCCCGGCTCTGTCGGTCCGGAACGTCACGTCTGCGACTTCAAGATACAGCGGCTTGCGTTCGGCAAGGATCCTCCCCCATGCAGATGGGTCATCGCGCAGCAGCGGCCGCCGCGAAATGTTCGCGGTGCGAAGCACAGCCTCCTGGGTCGTCATGAGCAGGATCGTCGGGTGGCGACGCAAGAGCTCGCGAGTCGACTCCGAGAGCACCGCTCCCCCGCCGAGCGCGAGAATTCTCGTCCCTGGTTCAGCAAGTTCAGCTGCAATGATCTCGGCCTCGATACGACGAAACTCGGGCTCGCCGTGAGCGGCGAAGAACTCAGTGATCGCGCCGTGCTTACGCACGAAAACTACATCGCTATCAACGAAGGGGATGCCGAGTTCCTTTGCGACGCGACGTCCAAGACTTGTCTTGCCCGCGGCCATCGGCCCAACAAAGACTATCGTCCGCTCGGGTAGCCGGTTTCCGCCCCCGCGGCGGCGACGCCGACGCTTCGCCTGCCGTCTCGGCTGGGACGCGTCGGCGGGGCCGCGGTTCTCGGCGCCTTCGCGACCTTCTCGACCTTCGCTTGCGCCTGAGCCTGCGTACGCTGAACCTGCGGCTGCACCGGAGCCAATAGCGTCACCGGATCCGATAGCCTCACTGGATCCGGCTCCCGCAACTGACGCTGTGGCTAACTCTGTGGCTGCGTCTGATTCGACAGCTCCACCGCGCGGGCCGGCTGGCCGCTGGGGGCGACGACGTCGCTGCGGCCTCCCAGGCCGCGTCGGCCCTCCTGGCTGCGTCGGCCCTCCTGGCTGCGTCGGCTGCGGGGACGCCGACGGCTGCGGGACCGCCGGTGGCTGGTTGGGCGCCGCAACTGGCGTAGGCGCCGTCGGTGGCGCGGGCTTCGGTACGGCCGCGGGAGCCCCCGCTGGCCGACCTGCCCTGCGCGCGCCGCTCACGATTCTCGTGCGGTCGCGAGCTGCTCGGGGATCGCTGCCAGGTAGCTCTCAAGATTTCGGCGTGTCTCCGCGAGGCTGTCGCCACCGAACTTCTCGACGACTGCCTCAGCGAGCACGAGGGCAACCATCGCCTCGGCCACGACGCCGGCAGCCGGAACAGCTGACACGTCGGAGCGCTGGTGGTGCGCTTTCGCCTCCTCGCCCGTGGCAACGTCAATTGTTGGCAGCGCATGCGGGACTGTGGCGATCGGCTTCATGCCTGCCCGGACGCGTAGCACCTGGCCGGTCGTCATGCCGCCTTCGATGCCGCCGGCTCGGCCGGTATCGCGCACGATCTCCCCCTCACGAAGGTGGAGTTCATCGTGCGCCACGGAACCGCGTCTGCGGGTCGTCTCGAAGCCGTCACCGACCTCGACACCCTTGATCGCCTGGATTCCCATGAGCGCGCCGGCAAGGCGCGAGTCGAGGCGCCGGTCCCAGTGCACGTAAGACCCGAGCCCGGGCGGGAGCCCGTACGCGAGGACCTCGACGATTCCGCCGATCGTGTCGCCCGACTTCTTGGTGTCGTCAACCTCTTCGACCATACGCGCGCTTGTCGCTGCGTCAAAGCAGCGCAGCGGGTCGGCGTCGAGCCCTGCGACGTCCTCGGGGCGGGGCAACGCCGCACCAGCTGGGACAACGACATCTCCGATCGACACGGTGTGGCTCACGAGGTGGATTCCGAGCTCAGCGAGGAAGGAGCGTGCGACAGCGCCGAGCGCGACTCGGGCCGCGGTCTCACGTGCGCTCGCGCGCTCGAGAACGGGGCGCGCCTCGTCGAAGCCGTACTTCTGCATACCGACGAGGTCGGCATGGCCCGGGCGCGGACGCGTCAGCGCGGCGCCGCGGCCGCGAGACTTTTCTGACAGTTCCGTCTTCTCCGGGCTCATCACCTCGGCCCACTTCGGCCATTCCGTATTGCCGATGCGAATGGCGACTGGCCCACCGATCGTAACGCCCTGGACGACACCGCCCGAGACGTTCAACTCGTCTTGCTCAAACTTCATCCGAGAGCCGCGACCATAGCCAAGCTTGCGGCGCGCGAGGTCCTCTCGGATCGCGTCGAGTGAGATCGGCACGCCAGCCGGCATGCCCTCGATGACAGCAATGAGTTCAGGGCCGTGGGATTCCCCGGCGGTAAGCCAACGAAGCATAAGTTCTATCTTTCCACACTCGCGGCGCGCATGGCCGCGAGCACTCTCTCCTCATCGGCGACCCTGGCGTCAGGGTCGCCGTTCACGAAAATTCGTACCTGCACAAGCGCCTGTTCGACAAGCATGTCGAGCCCCGCGTGCGCCTCAGTGCCTGCGGCGTTCCAGCGCTCGGCAAGGGGCGATGGCCACGGGTCGTATGCGACGTCAAACAGCGGCACCCGCATGAGTTCGTCTGCGATCTTCACAGCACCGGTGGCGTGCCCGGGCAGCGTTGAGACGACAAGCGAAGGCGCAAAGCCGGGCGCGTCACCGAGCGCAAGCACCTCGATCACGCCGCCAAGGCGCGTCGCGAGATCCTGCGCCGCTCCGGGACGCCTTGCGGCAATCGCTATCCGCTCTGCGCCGAGTGACCGCGCCGCGAGGATCGCTGATACCGCAGTCGCCCCAGCACCAAGTACCACTGTCGCGCGCGCGTCGAGGCCGGCATTCCGGATCGCGCGGGCGAGTCCCGCGACATCAGTGTTGAAGCCCGCCCACGCAGCTTGGCCCTCCCCCGCTGGGACGCGCACAAGCGTATTCACGACGCCGCTTGCCTGGGCGACAGGATCGACGCGTGCAGCGAGCCTCGCTGCTTCCTCCTTCAGAGGCATCGTGAGCGACAGTCCGCGCCACTCTGGCCCGAGGTTCGCGAGGAAGGTTTCAAGGCCGGCGGCGTCGAGCTCCGTTCTCCCGTACTGCCACGGCAGACCGAGCACGCCGTAGGCAGCGCTGTGTATGGCCGGTGACTTCGAGTGCGCGATCGGCGACCCGAGTACGCCGAGTTGCGCCTCGCCGCTCTGGCGCGGCTCTGCGTCAGAAGGCTGTGAGTTGGTCATCGCCTAGTCACAGTACTTTCCGCCCTCGGCCCGGTGGGTCGTGCACCACTCGCCGAGCTTCTCGACGTTTTGTTGGTGCTCCTCGGCGGTCTCCGCGAACTCGGTTTCCCCGCTCGATAGATCAACAGGCATGAAGTACAGCCAGGGACCGTCTGCCGGGTTCGTGGCGGCTTCAATCGCGGTGTCTCCCGGGAGCGAAATCGGCCCAGCGGGCAAGCCGGGGTTCGCATACGTGTTGTACTTGTTCGACTTGTCTGCGCGCTCCTCATCAGTGGTCCACACCGTGTGCGTGTTGCCAGTGCCGTAGGAGACTGTCGCGTCGGACTGCAACAGCATGTCAATGTCGATCCGATTGAGGAACACCCGTGCGACCTTCGGGAAGTCCTCAAGACGCGAGCCAGCTTCACGCTGCACCATCGCCGCAAGCGTGAGCACGCTCCAGGCGTCTTCAGCAGCTACCCCGTGCTGATCGAGCGCTTGCCACATGCGGTCGACCATCTTCTGGATGATCGTCTGAGCGGTGTCGCCGGGTTCAAACGTGTAGGTGGCCGGGAACAGGAAGCCCTCGATCGACGGGAATTCTGCGGGCACGCCGAACGCTGTGGGATCGGCCGCGGCGGCCTTGAATTCCTCGAACGGAATGTCGACAACGCCAGCAGTGAGCTCGAGTGCGTCGAGGGCTGCCATCCCCTCAGGGATTGTGACAGTGAGTTCCATTCGATTCGCCTCGTCCGTCAGCGCAGCGAGAGCAGAGGCCGCGCTCATCTGCTGCTTCAGGCGGTACGTTCCGACCTGGAAGCTCACCTCTTCGTCTTGGCTGAGCAGGAGGTCGTAAAACGCCTCCGAGGTCTTCACCACGTCGGCCTGGGCGAGTGCCTCGGCGACGTCGGCGCCGTACTGGCCCTCAGTGATGGTGAGGAGGACCTCACCGTGCCCCTCACCCTCGTAGTCGTTCGTCGACCACCCAAGCGCGAGAGAGATCTTGTCGCCGTATGAGCTCCACACCCAGGCTGCTCCGCCGCCGAGCAGAAGCAGCATCACGATCAGGATCGAGGAGATGACGATTCGGCCCCGCTTCCGGGCGCTCCTGTCCTCGTCGCTCAGCTCGCTCCTTCGCCGACGGTCCCGGCGCGTTTCATGCTCGCTCACGGCGTTTCCTCGTTTCTCGGTAGTTCTTCGGACGTGACAACGACCTCTCCTGGTGCCACGTCTCGGCCGCGCTCGACATCGAGCGCGTGTTGCAAAATGACGACGGCAGCCGCCTGATCAATGATCGCGCGACTCCCCTTAGATTTTCGTCCGGCCTGGCGAAGCTGCCCTTGGGCGGACACTGTCGAGAGCCGCTCATCGACGAGTCGAACGTCTGCGATGCCTGCGAGTCGCGCGGCGAGTGTCGTGGCAAAGCCTACGGCATCGTCCGTCGAGAGCGTCCGTTCCCCCCGAAGGTTCAGCGGCAGACCGACGATGACCTCGAACGCTTCCAACTCAGAGACGAGTTCGACGATTCGCACGACGTCAGCGCCGGGCGCCTCCTCGCGCTGAACGGTCTCGACAGGCGTGGCAAGCATGCCGTGCATGTCAGACCGGGCGATCCCGATGCGCGCTTTGCCGACGTCGATCCCGATCCGCACTCCAGTTCGCACCGGCTACACCTCGAGCGTGCGCCGCATCTCGGCGAGGGCCGCAGCGATCTGCGAAGGATCGGTGCCACCGCCCTGCGCGAGATCGGGCTTGCCGCCCCCGCCACCTCCAAGTACCTGCGCACCCCGCTTCGCGAGGTCGCCAGCTTTCACGCCGGTGTCCCGCGCCGCTGCCGTCGTCGCCGCGATCACCACGGGCTTCCCAGCGCCGTCGCCCGCCACGGTGCCCGCAAGCACCACGACGCCAGGCGCCGAGCCGAACTTATCGCGAAGCTGGATCACCAGTCCACGGAGATCATCCGGTGAGCCGACGGTCCCGAGGTCTGCAGAAACGAGGGTGACTGCGCCAACGCGCTCGGCACCTGCGAACAGCTCCGGCACGCGCTCTGCGAGCTTTGCGGCTTCGAGCGCCGCGATCTTCTTCTCGGCAGCACGGAGCTGCGCGCTGAGATCCTCAACGCGCGCGACGACCTCGCCGCGCGGCACGCGAAGCCCACCCGCGAGTTGCTGCACGATGAGTCGTTCGGCGGCGAAGCTCTGGAACGCCTCGAGTCCGACAAGTGACTCAACGCGGCGGTTCGTGGACCCTACGGAGCTTTCGGAGACGAGGTTGATCATGCCAACCTCTGCCGCGGTCGCGACGTGAGTGCCAGCGCAGAGTTCCCGCGACCACTCGCCGCCGATGTCGACGACGCGCACACGCTCGCCGTACTTCTCGCCGAACAATGCCATCGCCCCCATCGCCTTCGCATCATCGAGGGCCATCTCGCGGGTCACGACGGCGTAATTCGACCGGATGGCGAGGTTCGAGATCTCCTCAATCTCACTCTTCGTTGCTGCGCTGAGCGCTTCCGAGTGAGTGAAGTCGAGCCGCATGTAGCCGGCCTTGTTGTACGAACCGGCCTGGTGCGCATTCGGGCCAAGCACGTCGCGGAGCGCTGCGTGGACAATGTGCGTCGCCGAGTGAGCCTGGGTTGCACCCCGGCGGTAGTCTGCGTCGACACGGGTCTCTGCGCGGGCGTCAATTCCGATCGCGCCGATCGTCACCTTAACTGTGTGAACGATCAGACCGGGAACTGGCTTCTGCACGTCGAGTACTTCGGCTTCGAAGCCGTCTCCAACGATCACGCCGTTGTCGGAGTCTTGGCCGCCTGACTCTGCGAACAAGGCAGTCTCTGCGAGTACAAGCTCGGCAATCTGCCCCTCTCGCGCCTCGGTTGCCGGCGCACCGTCGACGACGATACCGAGAACCTTGCTCTCGTGTACGAGCGAGTCGTACCCGACGAACGCTGTCTCGCCGAGGCCGCGAAGCTCCTTGTAGACGGCAAGGTCGGCGCGCTGCCCCTTCTTCGCCTTCGCGTCAGCCTTTGCGCGGTCACGCTGCTCCTGCATGAGTGTCGCAAACACGTCGCGATCGACGGAGACGCCGGCCTCCTCTGCGATCTCGAGCGTGAGCTCGACAGGGAAACCGTGGGTGTCGTGCAGCAGGAATGCAGTGTCGCCGTCGACGCTCGCAACCGCCGCGCCCGTCTTCGACTCGGCAACGGCCGCCTCGATTGCGCCGTCGAGGATCTGGATGCCGCTCGCGAGGGTACGCAGGAACGTCTTCTCCTCTGCGTACGCGACACGCGAAATGAAATCGAAGCTCTCTGCAACCTCCGGGTATGCGTCTTTCATCGCGTCACGCGAAACTGGGAAGAGCTCGGCAAAGCTCGGGCCGTTCACCCCGAGCAGGCGCATAGACAGGGTGACGCGTCGAAGCAGGCGGCGCAGAATATAGCCGCGGCCCTCATTCGACGGGGTCACGCCGTCGGCGATGAGCATGAGACCGCTACGGACGTGATCGGCGATGACGCGGAGGCGCACATCGTCGTCAATGGCTGCGCCGTACGTCTTGCCTGCGAGTGCCGCAGCGCGATCAAGCACCGGGCGCACCTGATCGATTTCGTACATGTTCTGCACGCCCTGCTTGATGAACGCAACGCGCTCGAGGCCCATGCCCGTATCAATGTTCTGCTTGGGCAAGTCGCCAACGATCGTGAAATCGAGCTTCGACTTCACGTCTGCGATCTGGTACTGCATGAACACGAGGTTCCAGATCTCGACGTAGCGGTCGTCGTCTGTCGCTGGACCCCCGTCGATGCCGTACTCGGGACCGAGATCGAAGAAGATCTCGGAGCACGGGCCGGCCGGGCCCGGCTGCCCTGTCGACCAGTAGTTCGTGTCTTTGCCGAGCCGCTGAATGCGATCGTCGGGTAGCGACGAGTGCTGCTGCCAGAGCGCGAACGCCTCGTCGTCTTCCTCATAGACAGTGACCCAGAGGTCGTCGGGCGAGAACCCGAGGCCACCGTCGGCCTCCGACGTCGTGAGCAGTTCCCACGCGAACTTGATCGCGCCTTCTTTGAAGTAGTCACCGAAAGAAAAGTTGCCGCACATCTGGAAGAACGTGCCGTGCCGAGGGGTCTTTCCGACCTCTTCGATATCGTTCGTGCGAATGCACTTCTGCACACTCGTCGCACGATCGTAGGGAGCTGGCACGAGACCAGAAAGGTACGGCACGAACGGCACCATGCCGGCCACAGTGAACATCAGGCTCGGGTCATCACTCACGAGCGACGCTGAGGGCACAACCGTGTGACCTCGCTGCTCGAAGAAGTTCAGCCAGCGGCGTTGAATCTCTGCGGTCTGCATGTTCGGTGCTTCGTTCCTTTGTGGTGCATCAGTGCCGACGCGGGCGGCGCCGGCCGCAGCCAAATGACTGCCAGTAATCAAATCTAGTGAACCGCAAGCGGCACTCCTCGCGCTGGCGGCGAATCGCCGTCAGCGCGAGGAGTCCTTGCGGTCGAGACCCTTCAGCGTCCGCTCAAGGTCCTCATCGAACTGCTCGCGTTCGGCAGCCTCGTAGCCACTCGAGAACGCGTTCGACAGTTCGGCAATCCCACGATTCACACGCTCGAAAAAGCGTCGCCCGCTGGGGCTCTGGTTGACGAAGTGTGCCGCGACAAAGCCCGTAGCGACTCCGAATACGAACAAGACTAGTTTCCGCACGTGTTCCACCCTCCTGCGGTCTCGCGGCGACACTCTGCGCGCCGCGGAACTATACGGGTCAAGCTTAACCGGTAACGCATGCCAGATACGGCTGAGGGCGCTGGATTCCGTGCGGATCCCAGCGCCCTCAAGCCTTCAGACTTAGCGTCCCGAGTAGAACTCGACCACGAGCTGCACTTCACAGGTCACGGGGACCTCAGCGCGCTTCGGGCGACGGATGAGGCGAGCCTCGAGCTTGTCGAGCGAAACCTCGAGGTAGCCCGGAACGGCGGGAAGAACCTCGGCGTGGCCGCCTGCGGCTGCAACCTGGAACGGCTCGAGAGCCTCCGAGCGCTCCTTGACGTGGATGAGCTGACCCGGCTTCACGCGGAACGACGGGCGGTCGACGAGCTTGCCGTCAACGAGGATGTGGCGGTGCACAACGAGCTGGCGAGCCTGCGCGGTGGTGCGGGCGAACCCTGCACGCAGCACGAGCGCGTCAAGACGCATCTCGAGGAGCTCGACGAGGTTCTCACCGGTCAGGCCATCCTGGCGACGAGCCTCGTTGAAGGTGATGACGAGCTGCTTCTCGCGGATGCCGTACTGAGCGCGGAGACGCTGCTTCTCGCGGAGGCGAACTGCGTAGTCGCTATCGCTCTTACGCTTGGTGCGGCCGTGCTGGCCGGGACCGTAGGGGCGCTTCTCGAGGTAGCGAGCCGCCTTCGGCGTGAGGGCAATGCCCAGCGAACGCGACAGACGCGTCTGTGAACGGGTACGTGACGTAGTCGACACGGGTATCCTTTCGGGTTTCTGTGGGGCATGCGCAACCGCGCAGCCCTATGTTCTCTCGGCCACGCTGCGCCCGCATTCACAAGCTTTCGCTCGCAATGCACGCGACACAGCAAACCGTTTTCGGTGAGGGAACGACCGTTGCAGAAACCCGGCTACAGGGCAACTGCCATATGCTTCCCGCTGCAGCCTGCCGCGGGAGCAATGTTGGCCAGGGATCAGCTTAGCAGATCAGGGCTCACAATCGCGATTCGGCGGAAGCACTGGGGCTACTCGCCGCGCGTGATTCGGCGAATCTTCTCAAGCCTGTCTGAGACTTCACGCTCATTCCCGTGCGTCGTCGGCGTGTAATACGTCGCGCCTGAGATCTCGTCAGGCAGGTACTGCTGTGTGACAACGCCGCGCGGGTCTGCATGTGGATAGCGGTATCCCTTGCCGTGACCGAGCTTCTTCGCCCCCGGATAGTGCGCGTCGCGGAGCGGCTTCGGCACTTGCCCAAACCGCCCAGCCTTCACATCTGAGATCGCGGCGTCGATCGCCGAGATCACGGCGTTCGATTTCGGCGCGGTGGCGATATATATGGTCGCTTCGGCGAGCGGGATGCGTGCCTCAGGGAGGCCGATGAGCTGCGTCGCTTGAGCTGCGGCCACAGCCACCGAAAGCGCCTGCGGGTCTGCGAGCCCCACATCTTCGGCAGCGTGCACCATGAGGCGTCGGGCGATGAAGCGCGGATCCTCCCCCGCTTCGATCATGCGTGCGAGGTAATGAATCGCCGCGTCAGGATCGGAGCCACGCATCGACTTGATAAACGCGCTGACGACGTCATAGTGCTGATCGCCATCTTTGTCGTAGCGCAGCAACGCGCGATCAACCGAGATTGAGACAACCTCGGCCGTAACCTTGGGAAGGGCATTCGGCTGGGTCGCTGCAGCATCGGCATCGGCATCGGCATCGGCATCGGCACCGGCCCCAGCACCGGCATCGACACTCCCCGTCCGCTCTCGCTCCGCGAGCGCGAGAGCGGAGCCAGCCGCGGCTTCGAGGCCGGTGAGAGCGCGACGCGCGTCGCCCGACGAGAGCTGCACAAGCGCGTCTCGCCCCTCTGCGGTGAGCTCGACGGTACCGGCAAGCCCGCGCCTATCTACAGTTGCCCTGTCAAGCAGCTCAGCGATGTCTGCGTCGCTCAGCGCTTCGAGGGTGAGCAGAAGAGAGCGTGAGAGCAGTGGGCTAATCACCGAGAACGACGGGTTCTCCGTGGTCGCGGCGATGAGCGTCACCCACCCGTTCTCGACGCCAGGCAACAGAGCATCCTGCTGCGCCTTCGTAAACCTGTGAATCTCGTCGAGAAAGAGCACTGTCGCGATGTCATACAGGTCGCGGTCGTTCAGGGCACGTTCCATCACCGTCCGAACGTCTTTGATACCAGCCGTCACGGCCGAGAGCTCGACGAACCTGCGCCCGCTCGTGTGGGCGATAGCCTGCGCCATCGTGGTCTTGCCGGTGCCCGGAGGACCCCAGAGAATCACCGACACGGCGGAGCCCTCACTGTCGCTCGCTATGACGCGCAGCGGCGATCCCTGACCCAACAGATGCCGCTGACCAACGACCTCGTCGAGCGACTGCGGGCGCATTCGCACCGCCAACGGAGCCGTCGAAGCGGCCGGGCCTTGAATCTGGGTCACGACACAATGCTACCGACCACCCCCGACAATCATGCTCAGCAAGGCGCTCTGTGGCATAGTGGAGGGGTCTATCTAGTAACGCGGTCGGTACAGCCGATCCCACACGACAGGTGAGCAACACGGTGAGTGAAGCGACGAACGAGAAGCCCTGGGGCAGGGTTGGCGACGATCGTACGGTCTACGTACGCGAGGGAGAGGGCGAGCGTGCAGTCGGCGCGTTCCCAGACGGCACCCCCGAGGAAGCCCTGGCGTACTTCGAGCGGAAGTTCGCGGACCTCGCCGGCGCCGTAACGCTGCTTGAGGCGCGCATTGCACGCGGCACCGCCGACGCATCGGTTGCGGGTACCGTGAAGAAGCTCGAGGAGCAGCTCGTGGAGCCCGCAGCAGTCGGCGACATCGCCTCACTGCGCACCCGCGTTGCGAAGCTCGCTGAGAAGGCTGCAGCGTTCGGCGAACAGCAGCAGCAGGAGCGCGAGGCAGCGCGCGAAGAGGCCGTCGCAAAGCGTGAGGCAATCGTGGCGGAGGCCGAACAGCTCGCAGCACAGCCCGAAGCATCGATCCGGTGGAAGGACACGAGCGCAGCTTTCGAGCGGCTGTTCACCGAGTGGCAGAACGCGCAGCGTTCGGGCCCCCACGTACCGAAGCCGCAGGCCGATGCGATGTGGAAGCGCTTCCGGGCCGCCCGCCAGAGCTTTGATACTGCTCGCCGCGCGCATTTCTCCCAGATGGATGCGAACAACAAGGATGTGAAGACGCGCAAGGAGAAGCTCATCGCTGCTGCCGAAGCGCTCGCAGACCGCGGCCTCGACGGAATCCCCGCGTACCGCAATCTGCTCGAAGACTGGAAGCAGGCCGGCCGCGCGAGCCGCAAGCTCGACGACCAGCTCTGGGCGCGCTTCAAGGCTGCAGGCGACGTGCTCTACCAGGCGAAGGCCGAGGAGGTCGCGCAGACCAACGAGGAGTACCAGGCAAACCTCGTCGCGAAGCAGGCAGTTCTCGACGACGCGAAGCCGATTCTTGAGCTCAGTGAGCACACTGCCGCGCGCAAGCAGCTCACGGCGATCCAGCTCCGCTGGGACGAGATCGGCCGCGTGCCTCGCGAAGCACTTCGTGACATCGAGGGCCAGCTGCGCCGCATTGAGGAGCACGTGAAGGGCCTCGAAGAGGAGCACTGGCGGAAGACCAACCCGGAAACAAAGGCCCGCAGCGAGGGGCTGCGCGGTCAGCTCGAGTCGTCGATCGCCGAGCTCGAGGCCGAGATCGCGGGCGCCAAGGATGCGAAGGCGAAGGCTTCGGCCGAAGAGAAGCTCGCGACCCAGAAGTCGTGGCTCGCCGCGCTCGGCGATTAGTGTTCGCGGAAGACACAGTTATCCACAGATAGACGCCCTGCCCTGGTTTCCCCTGGGCAGGGCGTTCATTCTTGGGGCATGACCTCACACAGCTCTTCCAGGCAAGTTCCGACCGCGCGGGCTGACCCGCAATCGAGCGGAACACCGCCATCGACGACTCGGCCCATCCCGTCGCCGCCGCGAGTTGATCACTGGGCGCCAGCTCTCCGCTCGGCTGCGCTGCTCACAGGGACGCTCGTACGGAGCGGGCCAGGGCTACGCCCTGTGTCGTGGCCTGACACCGAGAAAAGTCGCTGCGCAGCGCTCGGCGGGTTGCTCCTCGAACGCTACGCTGCCGCCGAACAGACGGCTGCGTGGATCTGGGGAGCATGCAGGTCCCCCGGCCCCAGAATGAGACTCATTACCCTGCGCGGCCGCGCGCCCGCCGGGTTCGAACTCGTTGGTCTCCGGCGCCTCGCAAGCATCAGCCACTTCCGTCTCGTGGAGGGAGATATCGCGCGGATCGGAGAATACGGCGTGACAAGCCGCTCTCGCACCGTCTACGACCTGTTGCGCTCCCCGGAGCCTTTCACCGCCGCACGGCTCGTTGCAGCCCGGCTCCTCATGCTCACAGAACCGGGAATTGCCGACAGGCTGGCGACCCGAGCGGATGCGGCGAGCCCTATCGACCGGACTCGCGTCAGGGAACGCCTACGAGCGCTCGGACCCACACCTCAGGGCGCATAGCCGCGCGGCGCGTCGGGTTGTCGCCACCATGGCGGTCACGCGACACAGGCGTGCGTCAGTTCGTCAGCCGATAGACGTCGTACACGCCGTCAATGCGCCGCACAGCGTTCAGCACGTGATCGAGGTGGGTTGCGTTCGCCATTTCGAAGAGGAACCTGCTGATCGCAAGGCGAGAGCTCGACGTGTTCACGGATGCTGACAGGATGTTCACGTGGTGCTCAGAGAGCGTCCGTGTCACGTCTGAGAGCAAGCCAGAGCGGTCGAGGGCCTCAACCTGAATCTGCACCAGAAACACGCTCTTCGATGTCGGCGCCCACTCCACGTCGACAACGCGTTCAGACTGCGACTGCAGGCTCTTAAAGTTGTGGCAGTCAGTGCGGTGCACTGACACGCCCTGTCCCTTTGTCACGAACCCGCGAATCTCATCGCCAGGCACTGGCGTGCAGCACTTTGCGAGCTTCGCAAGCACGTCTGATGCGCCCTTGACGACAACGCCGCTCGACGTGGCACGGGTCGGCTGCGCTCGCGGAGTGTCAACGAGCGGAACGCTCAGCGCGGCCGGCTCAGTCGATGCTTGATCGTCGAACAGCAGAGCAGCGACTTTCTCTACGACCGACTGCGCCGAGACGTTGCCCTCGCCGATCGCAGCGTACAGAGTTGTCACGTCAGCGTAGTTGAGCTGCAGCGCAACCTGTTGGAGCGCCTCGGAGTTCATCACCTGATGCAGCGGAAGACTCTGCCTACGGAGCGCCTTCGTCAGCTCCTGCTTGCCGGTCTCTGCGGCTTCCTCACGGCGTTCCTTGGTGAACCACTGCCGAATCTTGTTCTGTGCCCGCTTGCTCTTCACGAAGCCAAGCCACGACTTGTTCGGGCCCGCATTCGGGTCCTTCGATGTGAAGACCTCGACCACGTCGCCGTTTTGCAGGGCGGTTTCGAGCGGCACGAGCCGCCCGTTCACCCGAGCTCCCATCGTGCGGTGACCAACCTCGGTGTGCACCGCGTAGGCGAAGTCGACAGTCGTGCCGCCCGCCGGAAGTCCGATGACTCGCCCCTTCGGGGTGAAGACATAGACTTCCTTCGCACCAATCTCGAAACGCAGGGCGTCGAGGAACTCGCTTGGATCCTCCGTTTCGGCCTGCCAGTCAGAGATGTGTGCGAGCCAGGCCATATCGTTCGAGGCTGTCTGCTTGTCTGCCCCGGGCTGACGCTGCTTGTACTTCCAGTGAGCCGCGACGCCGTACTCTGCACGCTGATGCATCTCGACGGTGCGGATTTGAATCTCGACCGCACGACCGTCGGGGCCAATGACTGTGGTGTGTAGCGACTGGTACAGATTGAACTTCGGTGTCGCGATGTAGTCCTTGAACCTGCCCGGAATCGGCGTCCACCGAGCGTGCACCGCTCCGAGCACTGCGTAACAGTCGCGAATTGAGTTCACAAGCACGCGAATGCCCACAAGGTCGTAGATGTCGTCGAAGTCACGGCCGCGCACGATCATCTTCTGATAGATCGAGTACAGCTCCTTCGGGCGCCCCGTGACCTCGCCCTTGATCCGCGCCTCGCGCAGGTCAGTCTCGATTGAACCGATCACCTTGCCAACAAGTTCGTCGCGCTGCGGGTTGCGCTGCTTCACGAGATTGTCGATCTCAGCGTAAAGCTTGGGCTTCAGCACGGCGAACGAGAGGTCTTCGAGCTCGGTCTTCATTGACTGGATGCCGAGCCTGTGCGCGAGCGGTGCGTAAATCTCGAGGGTCTCTTGCGCCTTCCGCTTCGCCGAATCGCCAGAGACGAAACCCCATGTGCGTGCGTTGTGGAGCCTGTCGGCGAGCTTGATGACAAGCACGCGGATGTCCTTCGACATTGCAACAACCATCTTGCGCACGGTTTCCGCCTGCGCGGAGTCTCCGTACTTCACCTTGTCGAGCTTCGTGACACCGTCAACGAGCATTGCGATCTCTTCGCCGAAGTCGCGCGTCAACTCTTCGAGCGAGTACTCGGTGTCCTCGACCGTGTCGTGCAGCAGCGCTGCAGCGATCGCGACGGGCGCGACGCCAAGATCAGCGAGGATCTTCGAGACAGCGATCGGGTGAGTGATGTATGGCTCACCGCTCTTACGCTTCTGACCACGGTGAGCGCGCTCTGCGACGTCGTAGGCGCGTGAGATGACTGAGAGGTCTGCGCGCGGGTAATTCGCACGCACGGTGCGCATCACCTCTTCAATCGCGCCGTGGGTGGCGCCGCGTGAGAAAATTCGCGGCACCAACCGGCGCAGCGAAGTCGTATTCGCCTGTGTCGCGTCTGAACTCACCACCGCAGCCTCCTCAACTGATTGAACGTTACACCAGGGTGTGCGCATTCCTTGAATCGTGTGTGCGACACCCCGTGGTTTCTACGCAGAAAGGGGCCCTCCCTGGTAAGAAGGACCCCTCTTCTGGATCGTGCTCGAAGCTCCGAGCAGCACCTAGCTTGCGGGCGCCGCCTCAACGAGATCGGACTCCACCTGCTTCGCGCGCTGACGCAGGATGCGCTCGTCGCGCTCCTTGATCTCTTTCTCGCCTACTCGAAGGTGGGCGTAGGCGGGCGATGCGACGAAGATCGTCGAGTACGCGCCTGCGAGGATGCCGATGAAGAGCGCGAGCGAGATGTCACGCAGCGTACCCGCCCCGAGTAGGCCAGCGCCAACGAACAGGATCGAGGCGACCGGCAGCAGCGCGACGACTGAGGTGTTGATCGACCGAACAAGGGTCTGGTTCACTGCGAGGTTCACTGCCTCGCTATATGTGCGGGAATCGCTCAGCTCACCAGGGCTCGTGTTCTCGCGGATCTTGTCGAACACCACGACGGTGTCGTACAGGGAGTAGCCAAGGATCGTCAGGAAGCCAATCATCGCCGCTGGGGTGACCTCAAACCCGGCGAGACCGTAGACGCCCGCTGTAATGATGAGGTCATGGAACAGCGCAAGCATCGCTGCAAGCGACATCTTCCAGGTGCGGAAGTAGATCGCCATGACAAGAGCAGCAAGCAGGATGAACACGACGAGGGCGATAATCGCCTGCTTCGTGATGTCTTGCCCCCAGACGGGGCCGATGAACGAGTACGTGACCTCATCAGCGTCGACTCCGTAGCCCTTGGCGAGCGCTTCGGTGACTGCCTTGTTCTGGGCATCATCGAGCGCTTCGGTCTGCACGCGGACCTCATTCTGGCCGAGCACCGAGATACGAGGCGCAGAGCCCGGCAGCGTCTCGGCGACAGCCTTGGCGGCCACGTCAGGATCGCGATCCTGACTGTTCGCCACGTGCACCTGGAACTGGCTTCCACCAGTGAACTCGATTCCCAGCTGGAACCCGCCGCGCAGGAAGGGACCAACGACGGCGATGATCAACAGGACTGCCGAGATCGTGTACCACAGCTTGCGCCTGCCAACGAAGTCGATCGACTTCTCGCCGGTGTAGAGGGCATTGCCAAATTCAGCGAATGAGCGAGCCATTTCAGCTCTCCTTTCCTGCGCCGGCAGACTCGGCTGCCTTGCGCTCGGCGATCGTCTGGCGACGCTCGGCCTCACCACGGCTCTTTGCGACCTTCTTGCCGCTGCCCTTCGAAGCCACGACGGGCTCTCGGAACTTCGCGCGGCCCTGGTAGACGGCGCCAAGCTGGCGGGGATCGAGCCCCGAGAACTTGTAGCCGCCACTGTAGACACGGGTCCGGGCGAGCAACGTCATCATCGGGTGGGTGAAGAGTGCGACAACGAGCACGTCAACGATCGTTGTCAGGCCCAGGGTGAAGGCGAAGCCCTTCACATTGCCGACGGCGAGGACGAACAGCACGACTGCAGCGAGCAAGTTCACGCCATCGGAGGCGAGGATTGTACGAAGCGCGCGCTTCCATCCACCCTCGACCGCGGCATTGATGCCGAAGCCGTCGCGCAGCTGGTCTCGGATGCGCTCGAAGTAGACGATAAATGAGTCGGCCGTGAAGCCGATGGCAACGATGATGCCCGCGACACCGGCGAGCGACAATCGGTAGCCCTGGCGCCACGAGAAGAACGTGAGCAGCAGGTACGTCAGGATCGCTGCGACCGCCAGCGAGGCGATAGTGAGCGTGCCGAGCAGTCGGTATTGGAAGAGCGAATACACGACGACGAGGCCGAGGCCGATCAGGCCCGCCAGGAGCCCGCCGAGCAGCTGGTTTGCACCAAGGGTCGAAGAAATATCTTCCTGGCTCTGCACGGTGAAGCTCATGGGCAAGGCGCCGAACTTCAGCTGATCGGCAAGCACCTGGGCACTTTCCTTGGTGAAGTTACCCGAGATCGCCGGGCGACCATCAAGAATCTGCGCGTTCATCGTCGGGGCCGAGATGACCTTGCCGTCAAGCACGAACGCGAACTGGTTGAGCGGGGGCTGCTTCCCGTAGAGGCGGGTCGAGACCTTGCCGAACTTCTGCGAGCCCTCCTTGTTCATCGTGATTGCGACTTCCCAGCGGCCAGTAGTGCCGGTGCCGCCCTGAATCGACTGCTGTTGCGAGACAGCATCAGTGATGACGTCACCCGAGAGCTCTACAGGACCGAGGACGTACTTCAGCATGCCTGTCTCATCGCACGTGATGAGCGGCTTGTCGTCAGCGGCGTTCGCAACCTCAAGCGCGTTGTCTGATGTGCAAGTGAACGACGCGAACTCCTCGAGAAGCGCAGGAGTAAGCCAGGCCTGATCCGCCGGATCCGACGGGAGCGGATCCGGGTACAGGTCGCCGGTGTCTGCGTCCGAGGCAGTGCCGTCAGCTGCGGGCTCGTCTGCCGAGTCGCCAGTGGCGGCATCTGCCGCAGTGTCACCGGCAGCCGCCTCATCGGTGGCATTGTCGCCAGCGGCGGCATCCCCATCCGCGCCCTCAACGCTTTCGCCGGTGTCCTCGGGCTGCGCCGCACCAGCGGCCGCTTCCAGGAAGACCCCACGGAAGTCGAGCGCAGCCGAAGCCTGGATGCGCTGGAGCGTTGCGTCATCGACCTTGCCGGGAATCGCAACCGAGATATGGTTGTTTCCCTGCGTGGTGATCTCGGCCTCAGAAACGCCAGAAGCGTTCACTCGCTGCCGGAGGATCTCCACAGCCTGGTCAAGCTGCTCACCGGTGACGGCTTTGCCGTCGTTCTGGTTTGCGGCAAGCAGAATCTGCGTGCCGCCCTGCAGGTCGAGCGCTAGCTTCGGAGTCCAGGTCGCATCACTGCGGAACACACCGAGCGTGATGAGCCCAGTGAGTCCGACAATGATGGCGAGCAGGAAAATGAGCGAGCGACGTGCGCTCCGCACCGCGGGCGCGACGGATGATTTCGCCAAGACAGCTGTCTCGCTTTCAGATAACGGTGTGAAGCATCACACCGGAGGGTCCTTACTCCTTGTCGGAGTTCTTGTCGTCGCGCTTCTCAGCGGAGGTTGCACCGCCGAGATCTGTCGCTGCATCGATTGTTGAATCGACTGCCGAATCAGTTGCCGAATCAACTGTCGACTCTGCCTCAGTCGCTGCGTCATCAGCCGCAGCGAAGCGCTCGCCAAACTCTGGGTCGTCGTCGGGAGCGAGCGTCGCTGCTTCGTTCTCCTCAACGGGCGCATCTGCGGGGGTCACAATCTGGCCGACAGCGTTGCGGTGGACAACGAGCGTGCTCGTGCCGCTCTGCACGGTGACGCGGTTCTCTTCCTCATCGACAGAAACGATGGTGCCGTAGATCCCTGACTGAAGCATGACCTCTGCACCCGGCTGCATGTTGTTCTGCATCTCTGCCATCTGCGCCTGGCGCTTCTTGCTGTTGCGGAACATGAAGAAAATGAGCACGGCGACGAGGCCAAGCATGATGAGTGTCATCGGATCCATGAGGCGGAGACCCTTCCAAAGTTAGTGAGCGCGCCCTTGAACACGCACGGACTGCACAAGTCTAGCGGGGTTTCCTGCGAGCGCCAGCACCCTATGGGGATGGTGGGGCGATCCCCAGATGCGCCCACCCGAGCGAGGTCGCGATACGGCCACGCGGGGACCTTGCGATAAGGCCAGCCCGCATGAGGAACGGCTCGACAACGGATTCGATCGTCTCAGCCTCCTCCCCGACCGAGGCCGCCAGAGTCGAGAGCCCAACCGGTCCGCCAGCAAAGCGCTCGACGATGATTCGCAGCACCTCCCGGTCGAGCCTGTCGAGCCCGTGCTCGTCGACGTCATACAGCGAGAGCGCGGCCCGAACAGAACGCTCGTCGGGCTGGGTGCCGTGCACCAGCGTGTAGTCCCGCACTCGACGCAGAAGCCTGTTCGCGATGCGCGGCGTCCCGCGCGAGCGCCCGGCGATCTCGACGACTCCGGCATCGTGGAGCGGAAAGTCGAGTAGTCCCGCGGCGCGGCTCAGTACCCCCTCCAGCTCAGAGGTGGCGTAGTACTCGAGGTGCGCGGTAAACCCGAACCTGTCGCGCAGCGGATTCGGCAGCAGGCCAGCTCGCGTCGTCGCACCGACAAGGGTAAAGGGGGCAAGCTCGAGCGGAACCGACGTTGCCCCTGCGCCCTTACCAACCATGATGTCGACTTTGAAGTCTTCCATCGCAAGGTAGAGCATCTCCTCGGCGCTGCGTGCCATTCGGTGAATCTCATCGATGAACAACACCTCACCGGGCGTGAGTGCCGATAGCACCGCAGCGAGATCACCTGCGTGCTGGATCGCGGGGCCAGACGTCTGCTGGAGCGGCACCCCGAGCTCGGTCGCCACGATCATCGACAGAGTTGTCTTACCAAGGCCCGGCGGCCCGGCAAGCAAAATATGGTCGGGCGTGCGGCCGTCAATCTGGGCTGCCCCGAGGAGCAGGCCGAGCTGCTCACGAACCTTTTCTTGTCCGACGAACTCGGCGAGCGATCCTGGCCGGAGCGCGCCCTCGTAGCTCACCTCGGTGGGCAGCGCCTGGGGTGAGAGCTCCCCGGACATTGGCGCGCTCATCGGCGCCCCCGCTGCAGCAGAGTGAGCGCAGCTCGTAGCAGTTGCGCGTTCGTCATCTCGGCGCCGGCGTCACGGGCATCACTCACCGCCTGACGGGCCTCACCCTCGCTCCAGCCGAGTCCCTGCAGGCCCTCGGTGACGGCTTCGATCAGCGCTTCGTCCGGGGCGGCAACCACCGCCTCCTCGCCGGCGTCCTCGAACGCGAGCGCGCTCAGCTTGCCAGCGAGCGAAACAGTGATGAGCTTTGCGGTCTTCGGGCCGATCCCAGACACCTTGCGAAACGGCTTATCGTCTTCGGCGGTGACTGCGCGAACAATCTCGCCCGGCGACAGCTCAGAGAGCACGCCGAGGCCGGATCGGGGCCCGACTCCCGAGACGCCGATCAAGAACCCGAATGTCGCGAGCTCCGCCTCGGTCTCGAAGCCGTAGAGCGTGAGCGAATCCTCGCGCACAACAAGCGAGGTGTGCAAGAAGAGTTGCTCCCCCGGTGTGCGCTGCGCCATGCGACCGCTCGGCACCTCAACACGCATGCCGACACCGCCAACACCAAGCACTACCCAGCCGGCACCAGAGGCCAGCACTTCACCGCGTAACGAAGCAATCACACGCCAAGCCTATGGGGATGACGCACAAACCCCGCTGCGCCACACCGCAAATTCGAACATATGTGCGAATAGGGTGGGGCAGCGGGGTTCTGCACCGAGGGAGCTAAGCGGAAACCGCTTCGCGCTGCGCAGCTGAGTTGCGGACCGAACGGTTCACTGCGGACACGATTGCCTTCAACGTCGCACGGCTCGTGTCAGGGTCGATACCGACGCCCCACAGGCGCTGGCCGTCAACCTCGAGATCAACGTAGGCGGCTGCGACAGCGTCACCACCCTCGCTCATCGCATGCTCGACATAATCAAACAGCGTGACGGCATGACCAGAATCGTTCAGGGAATTAATGAACGCATCGACGGGCCCGTTGCCCTGGGAGGTTTCTTCGCGCTGCTCGTCACCGTCACGGTATTCGACGGTGAGGTTCGTGACACCGTCGCCAGCGCTGACGCTTGACGTGCGGAACAGCTCGTAACGCCCCCAGCGCTCGACGCCGTCGACCCCTGTCGAGGGCAGATACTCGTCTTGGAAAATTGTCCAGATGGCATCGCTTGAGACCTCGCCACCCTCGGAGTCGGTGACACCCTGCACCACGGCACTGAACTCGATCTGCAGCCTGCGCGGCAGGTCGAGCGAGTGGTCCGTCTTCAGCAGGTAGGCAACGCCTCCCTTGCCTGACTGGGAGTTCACGCGAATGACGGCTTCGTACGAGCGACCGAGATCCTTCGGGTCAACTGGCAGGTACGGGACTGCCCACTCGACCTCATCGATCGAGACGCCTGCGGCGTCGGCGTCAGCCTGCATACGCTCGAAGCCCTTTTTGATCGCGTCCTGATGTGAGCCGGAGAACGCGGTGTAGACGAGGTCACCCGCCCACGGGCTCCGCTCGGGGACGCGCAGCTGGTTGCAGTACTCGGCAGTGCGGCGAACCTCGTCAAGGCGGGAGAAGTCGATCTGCGGGTCAATACCCTGGGTGAACATGTTGATGCCGAGCGCGACGAGGTCGACGTTACCGGTTCGCTCACCGTTGCCAAACAGGCACCCCTCGATGCGATCGGCTCCAGCCATGTAGCCGAGCTCTGCCGCGGCAACCGCCGTGCCCCTGTCATTGTGGGGATGCAGCGACAGGATGACGTTCTCACGGTGGTTCAGGTTGCGCCCCATCCACTCGATCGAATCGGCGTAGACGTTCGGCGTCGCCATCTCCACTGTCGAGGGCAGATTGATGATGACCTTGCGCTCTGGGGTCGGCTCAAACACCTCGAGCACGGCGTTGCAGACCTCCGCAGCGTATTCGAGCTCTGTGCCCGTGTACGACTCAGGAGAGTACTCATAGTAAATATCTGTGTCTTCGCAGATGTGCTCAGCCGCACGGCAGAGCTTGGCTCCCTCGACGGCGATCTGCTTGATCCCCTCGCGGTCTGAGCGGAACACCACATCGCGCTGCAAGATGGAGGTCGAGTTGTACAGGTGCACGATCGCCTGCTTCGCGCCGACAAGCGACTCGTAGGTGCGGGTGATGAGGTGCTCGCGCGCCTGAGTGAGCACCTGAATCGTAACGTCGTCAGGGATCGCGTTCTCTTCGATGAGCTGGCGAACAAAGTCAAAGTCGGTCTGGCTCGCCGATGGGAACCCGACCTCGATCTCCTTGTAGCCCATCTGCACGAGCAGGTCGAACATGACCCGCTTGCGCTCGGGGCTCATGGGATCGATAAGCGCCTGGTTGCCGTCGCGAAGGTCCACGGCGCACCAGCGTGGCGCCTCAGTGATCTGCTTCGTCGGCCAGGTGCGATCGGGCAGCTCAACGGGAATGATCTCGCTGTACGGACGGTAGCGGTGGATTGGCATACCGGAGGGCTGCTGCATGTTCTTCATGACGTTTCCTTCTTCGTTTCGTTCGCTCAGCCAAACACAAACACCGCGACGAGGAAGGCCTGAGACTGAATTAGTTCGAAGTCGAGGACTCGTCGCGGCAGCTAAGAAGAAGCGAGCCGAACAGCATGGGAACAGTTTAGCGTAACCTCGACGATATGCGAAAATTTCTGCGGACAAGCTCGCTCGTACTCGCCGCCACGGGTCTACTCGTCGTTCCGACGCTTGCGGCAAGCCCCGCCTTCGCGGACGTCGACGACTTCTCGTACGACTCGTGGCACGTCGACGCCGAAGTCGGAGTGGACGATGCGGGCCGCGCAGTTGCAACGGTGACCGAAACCATCAGTCCACGCTTCCCCGAGACCGACCAGAACCGGGGCATCGTCCGCGGGATCCCGATCAACTATGAACGCGCCTCGACGGATCCGCGCGATTTCACGGTCACCGACGCCGGGGGCACGTCCGTGCCGTTCGAGGTCGACGATGAGGATGGCTTCCGCATCGTGCTTGTCGGCGACGACAATTACGTGCACGGCCCCCAAACGTACGTACTGAGCTACACGCTCTCCGACGTCGTGCTCCCCCGCGATGACGACGCCGCGGACGAGTTCTACTGGGACCTCCTCGACTTCGAACACGCGCAGCCCGTCGCCAACTTCAGCGCCGAGGTGTCGTTTTCCGACGCCATAGCGCCGAGCCTCGACGGCAACGGCAGGTGCTACTTCGGGCCCCCCAAAAGCACGGCCGAGTGCGCCATGACCGGCTCCGGTACCGAGGCGGATCCGATCCGCGTTTCCGATCTCCCGCTCGGCCCACGGGAAGGCGTCACCGTCGCAATCGGACTCACACCAGGCGCCGTCGCGCAGCCGCCACAGCGCCTGCCAAACTTCGCGCTCGACGGCATGCCGATCATTATCGGAGGGGCCGGTCTGGCGACAGCGGTCGCGGGCGGGATCAGCGTCGCGCGCTTCCGAGGCAAGCGCAGCACTGCTCGGGGAACCATCGTGCCCCAGTACGACGTTCCCACGAGTCTCCCGCCGCTGCTCGCTGCTCCGGTCTTTGGCGGAGGTGCCGCTGCGCCGGCGGCCGCGGAGATCATCCACCTGGCGGTGCTCGGGGCGACTCGGCTTGAAGAGGACGAGCGCGCCGGCAAGAGAAAGAGCAAGCGCGCCCAGATCGTCCGGGTGCTCGATCCACAACGGGCAGTTGACGAGCTCGACGCGCGCACGCTCGCTGCCCTCGTGCCCGGGGCCGAGCCGGGCGCCGCGAAGGCAATTCCTCAGAAGAGCACAAAGTTCGCCGAGAAGATGACGAAGCTGACTGCCTCAGGCGCTGCTGCGGCCGTTGCGCGAGGCTACCTCGAGAAGGCCCACGCGCCGGGCGGACGGGCGTTCGGGTACACGACGATCGCAATTGGAGCGGTGCTGTTGGCGCTGGGGATCGTCGGGCTCGCAACGCGCGGCTCCGCGCTGCCTGCACTCTTCCTCTTCGGCGGCCTGCTCCTCGCCGGAGTTGGCGTGTTCGCCGCCGTCAAGCACACCGTGCACACTCGCCTCGGGGCCGAAACTCGGGAGTACCTTGAGGGAGTTCGCCTCTTCATCAAGGTCGCTGAGGAAGACAGGATCACTACGCTGCAGTCGGCGAGCGGTGCCGAGCGCCGGGAGGTCGACGGCATGGCGGTGATCCACCTATACGAGCGGCTGCTCCCCTACGCGATGCTTTTCAATCTCGAGAAGGAGTGGACGAAGACCCTGCAGGTGCATTACGAGCAGCAGCAGAACTACGTGCCCTACTGGTACCCGGCGCTCGCCGTGCACGGTCTCGGCAGCTTCCAGAGCACGCTCGCGAGCTACACCGAATCGCTGTCAAGCTCGGTGAGCTACACCTCGTCGAGTTCAGGCGGCTCGACAGGCGGAGGCTTCGCTGGCGGAGGCGGCGGAGGCGGTTTCAGCGGAGGCCGCTAGTGGGCCCGCGGCTGGTACCGTGCGTCTCCCAAGCCGATGATGAAGTATCCGATGACGGGGAACATCCACAACAGGAAGACTGAGAATGCGCCCCCCTTCCCGAAGTTGGCACCGAGGCGCAGGGCGACGAAAATCGCGAAGATAAAGCCGACGATCGGAATCAGATAGAGCAGCGACATCCACGCCGAGTAGCCCGCGATCTTCACGACGAGGATCACGTTCACGATGGGAATGAACGCGAGGATTCCGGGGTAGCCGGCCTTCGAGAACATCTTCCACGCAGCAATCGCGAATACCACGTAGAAGATGATGGCGATGACAGAGGTCGTGCCTGAGAAGATCGCGGCAATTGCCTCGTCCATTGGCGTATTCGATGGGAGCATGCGGACAAGTCTATGAGTCTGAGCGGCCCGCGTCGACGTTCATCGAGCTGAACGGATCAACGGCGCCTGAAACCTCACACTACGGCCGCCCAGCAGGCTAGCTGAATAGGAGCAACGACGGGTTCGCGACGTCGCCAGTGATGCCGGCAGCTCCACTTACCACACGCGGCAACGGGACGAGCGCTTGGATGTTAGCGCCGGAGCCACCAGCGCGCAGCCGGTGGGCGCTGGTGGCTCCCACCGGCTACAGTGTCGCGTGCGTGCGAACTGGCTCGCTAGAACCCAAGCCTGCCGAGCGCCTTCGGGTCGCGCTGCCACTCCTTCATCACCTTCACGCGGAGCGACAGGTAGACCCTGCGTCCGAGCAACGCCTCGATCTCGCGCCGTGCGTCTTCGCCAATCTGACGCAGGCGAGAGCCACCTTTGCCGATAACGATGCCCTTCTGACTGTCGCGCTCGACGTAGAGCGATGCATAGAGCTCGAGCAGCCCAAGTTCGCCCTCGCTCTCTGGCTCACGCTCTTCGCGGTCGTCGACCGTCACAGCGAGCGAGTGTGGAAGCTCCTCACGGGCTTCACGGAGCGCTGCCTCGCGAATAAGTTCGGCGATCCTGTCGTCTTCAGACTCGTCTGTTGACGACTCATCGTCGTAGAGCGGCGGCGACACAGGCATCAGCTGCAGCAGCTCATCGCTCAAGATGTCGAGCTGCTCTCTGGTGACAGCAGAAATCGGCACCACTGCGTCCCACTCGCGCAGCTCCCCTAGGCGCAGGAGTTGGTCAAAGATCTCCGACTTTGATGCCTCGTCAACCTTCGTGAGAATCGCAACCTTCTTCGCCCGCGGAAAATCGTTCAGCCTGTCATTGATGAACCTGTCGCCAGGACCGAGCTTCTCATTCGCTGGGACGCAAAACCCGATGACGTCGACGTCGCCGAGCATCGACTCGACGAGCGCATTCAGGCGCTCGCCCAGCAGCGTACGGGGACGGTGGATGCCGGGAGTGTCGACGATGATGAGCTGGCCGTCTGGCCTGTGCGCGATGCCGCGGATCGCCCGGCGCGTGGTTTGCGGTTTCGGGCTCGTGATCGCGATCTTCTCACCAACGAGCGCGTTCGTCAGCGTCGACTTACCGACGTTCGGACGGCCGACGAATGAGACAAATCCTGCCCGGAAATTCTCGGTCGCGGGCACCTCACCACCATTCGCAGTGTCTGCTGCCTCTGGACTGTTCGTGTCGGGTACGTTCATGCGGTGTCCTCAGGGGTCTGTGCCGCGGGCTCCGCGGGTTCGTGAATCGCGCGGGCGCGCGCGGTAATGAGTCGTTTGCGTCGGCGCTCGGTGTCGATGGCCTCGAGCTCGATGCCCTCGCCGCTCACGCGATCGCCAACCTCCGGCAGCCTGCCAAGCCACTTGGCGAAGAGTCCGCCGACCGTGTCGACCTCCTCATCGTCGAGTTCGATCTCGAAGAGCTCTCCAAGGTCGTCGATGGGCAACATGGCGCTCACAAGGAACAGGCCAGGGGCCTCCTCGACAACCTCTGGGGTTTCGCGGTCGTGCTCGTCGCTAATGTCGCCGAGCACCTCCTCGATGAGGTCCTCGAGGGTGACAAGCCCGGAAATGCCTCCGTACTCGTCGACGACGAGTGCGAGATGGTTCGACTCTTGCTGCATCCGACGCAGCAGCTTATCGGCGCGTTGCACCTCGGGCACAAACATCGCGGGCTTCATGATTCGGGTAACGAGGGCCTCTTCTGCTTCTTCAGGTCGCCGCAGTACGAAGCCGCTCGCATCCCGTAGGTACATCACCCCGAGTACCTCATCAACATCATCACCGACGACCGGAACACGCGAGTGTCGCGAGTTCAACAGCAGCTCGAGTCCGTCTCGGATGGACACCTCAGAGTCGACCGTGACCATGTCGGTGCGGGGCACCATGACCTCTCGCACGAGCGTGTCGCCGAACTCCACAATCGAGTGGATGTAGTCCCTGTCGCCTTCCTCGAGGAGGGCGAGTTCGGTCGCCTGGTCAACCATCGACAACAACTGCTGCTCGTCGCGCACGCGGCCACGACCGAGAGCTACGCGCTCAGCAATCCGCCGGACAGCGGTGCTCGCGCGCTCGAACAGCGGCGGGAGGTCGTCGTCGCTCACCGAGCTCACCGTTCTCGAGTGCTAAACGCGAGAACAAGATCGCGCTGCAGGCCGAACATCTCGGCCTCCTCATCGGGGGTGCCATGATCGAAGCCGAGCAGGTGAAGCATGCCGTGCGTGACGAGCACGGTGAGCTCCTGCTCGAGTGAATGACCGGCGTTCTCGGCTTGCACGAGGGCGACCTGCGGGCACACAACGATGTCGCCGAGCAGACCTGCGGGCGCCTGTGCGTCGGGTCGCCCGGGGCGCAGCTCGTCCATCGGGAAACTGAGCACGTCTGTCGGTCCAGGCTCGTCCATCCACTGGACGTGCAGCTGTTCGATCGCTGCCTCGTCGACGAACATGAGGCTGAGCTCGGTATCGGGGTGCACGTACATCGATTCGAGCACAAAGCTCACGAGCCGCTGCAGCCGGTCTTCGCCGACGGCGACCCCTGATTCATTGTTGATCTCGACGCTCATCGGTCGCGCTTCCCTTCTGTGATGTCTGTGGTGTCCGTGTCAGGGGCGGCTTCGCCAGTGCTCTCGTGGCCAGTGCTCGAGTTGCCGCTCGAGCGCGAGCCCAACTTCCCCGGCCCGCCAGTTTGGCGCTCATCGTACGAGGCATACGCGTCGACGATCCTGCCGACGAGGCTGTGTCGAACTATGTCGTCCGCGGTGAGTTCGGCGAAATGAATATCTTCGACGCCGCGCAAGATGCGAGTCACGACGCGCAACCCGCTCTGCTTGATCGGCAGGTCGACCTGCGTCATATCCCCTGTGACGACAATCTTCGAGCCGTAGCCGAGCCGGGTCAGAAACATCTTCATCTGTTCCGGCGTCGTGTTCTGCGCCTCGTCGAGCACGACGAACGCCTCATTGAGCGTGCGACCGCGCATGTATGCGAGTGGCGCGACCTCGATTGTGCCGTTCGCGAGTAGCTTCGGTACGAGATCCTGATCCATCATCGAGCCGACCGCGTCAAACAACGGCCGCAGGTACGGGTCGATCTTGTCCTCAAGGCTCCCAGGAAGGTACCCGAGGCGCTCGCCAGCCTCAACGGCTGGCCGAGTGAGCACAATCTTCGAGACCTCGCGCCGCTGCAGCGCCTGCACAGCCTTCGCCATCGCCAGATACGTCTTGCCTGTGCCCGCTGGGCCGAGCCCGAACACAATCGTGTTCGCGTCGATCGCGTTCACGTATTCGCGCTGCCCCTGCGTCTGCGGACGAACCGAGTTACCGCGCACGGTCAGGATCGGCTCGCTCAGGGTGATAGCGGCGCGCGGTCCGTCTCCGTCGCGCACCATTTTTGCGATCGCGCGCACGTCGGTGCGCGACACAGTACCGCTTCGGCGCGCAAGTTCGAGAATCTCGCGCACGAGCTGCTCGGCAGCTCGGACGGCGCTCGTCTCGCCGCGGATTGACAGCACGTCGTTGCGTGCGTTGAACTGCACGTTTGGGTGCTGCGATTCGAGGTCGGCAAGGAGTTGGTCTCGGTGGCCGAGGAATGACGCGAGTTCGACACCGGTGAGTGTCACGGTGCGCTCAAGCTGCGGTTCCGTCCGCCGCTCGCCAGGCGCGTCGGCCTCGGCGTCGTTCCCCGTCATGTCGCTCTCGGCTCGCGGCGCATTCGGTTCAGAACCCAAGGAGGGATCGCTCCTCAAGGTTCGCGATGATGTGCGCGTGCACGTGGAACACAGTCTGCCCTGCGCTCGCGCCGTTGTTGAAGATCAAGCGGTACTCGCCGTTTGCGTGTTCGTCGGCGAGCTGCTTTGCGACGGCGACGATCTCGGCGAGGAGCTCTGGATCGCCTGCGGCGAGCTCTGTCACATCTCGGTACTCGGTCGTCTTCGGGATGACAAGGATGTGCACCGGCGCCTGCGGGTTGATATCGGGGAACGCGATGACGCGATCGGTCTCAGCGAGCAGCGTCGCCGGAATCTCTCCCGAAATGATTTTGCCAAATACGGTCTCTTCAGCCATGCACTCAGTCTACCTTCGCCGTGCGGATCAGCGGGAGGGAGTGGGTGTGAGCAGCACTTTGCAGTTCACTGGCGGTCGCTGCTGCGAGAAAACTGACACTCACCAGCGTCCTAGCGACGCGTTGAGCACGGCGATAGCTGCGGGGCCGGCCGACGAAGTTCGGAGAACGTCGTCGCCGAGCAGCACAATCCGCCGCTCTCCTGGGCCCGGCGCGGTGAGCGCCTCAAGCTCGGCGTCACTCAGTCCGCCTTCAGGGCCGACCACAAGGTACACGTCGTGGTCGCCAGCTGGCCTCCATGCGCTCAACCGATCCTCGCCACGTGGGTGGAGCGCGAGAAGGGCACCGTTAACGCCGGCGAGTTCGGCCGTCGTCACAGGCGAGAGCACCTCCGGGATCCAGGCGCGCATCGACTGCTTCGACGCCTCTCGTGCGATGCGCGACCACTTCGCGACGCCCTTCTCTGCCTTGTCACCGCTCCAGCGCGAGATCGAGCGCTCCGCCTGCCACGGCAGGATCGCGTCGACACCGAACTCGGTCGCCTGTTCGACGGCGCGTTCATCACGGTCTCCCTTTGCGAGCGCCTGGACGAGCACAATCCGACGGGTCGGTGCAGGCGTCACCTCGACGCGCTCGACCGTCAGAGTAAAGCTATCGCGGCCCAGCTCCTCAACGGTGCCGAACGCTCTGAGGCCAGAGCCGTTGCCGACAATCGTGTGTTCGCCAACGCGCAGCCGGCTCACCCGAACGGCGTGGCGGCCCTCGTCTCCCGAGATCGTGAGCTGACGCCCCGGCGCGGTCGCGACGAGAGACTCGTCAAAGTAGAGATTCGCCACGGCTACCCGAAGAATCGGTCGCGCAGCTTGCCAAAGAAGCTCTGCTTGAACTCCCCGAAGTGCGGTGGTTCTTCCTTGCGGAGCTTCGCGAACTGTTCAACGAGCGACTTCTCTTTGTGCGAGAGCTTCGTCGGTGTGGCGACCTGCATCGCGATCTTCAGATCGCCGCGAGACGTCGAGCGCAGTCCCTGGATGCCGCGGCCGCGAACTGACAGGAGATCGCCCGACTGGGTGCCAGCCGGAATCTCGACCTTCACGCTCCCGTCAAGTGAATCGACCTCAACCTCGGTGCCGAGGATCGCATCAGTCATCGAGACCTGCATCGTGCTCAACAGATCGTTGCCGTCGCGGCTGAAGACGTCGTCGTGTTCGACGCGGAACTCGATGAACAGGTCCCCGTTCGGCCCGCCAAACGGCCCGACCTCGCCGCCACCACGCATCTGCATGCGCGTGCCCGTGTCGATGCCCGAGGGAATGTCGACCTGCATCGAGCGACGCTCGCGCAACCTGCCCTTTCCTGCACACTCAACACACGGGTTCTCGATGATCGTGCCATACCCCTGGCAGCTCCCGCAGGGATGCATCGTCACAACGTTGCCAAACAGCGACCGTACCTCGCGCTGCACCTGACCCTGCCCACGGCAGACGTCACACGTTACCGGGTGCGTGCCAGGCTGGCAGCCGTTGCCACCGCACGTATTGCAGAGCACGGCCGTGTTCACCGTGATGTCACGCTGCACGCCGAAGATCACCTCTGAGAGCTTCACGTCGACGCGAATCAGCGCATCCTCGCCCCGCTCCTCGCGGGCACGGGGCCCGCGAGAGCCGCCACCAAAACCGCCACCGAAGAAGGTCTCGAAGATGTCGCCGAACCCGCCGGCTCCACCTTGCTGACCACCCATGTCATAGCGCTGGCGCTGCTCGGGATCGCTCAGCACGTCATAGGCGTGCGTGACGCTCTTGAACTGCTCGGCGGCCTCGTCGCTCGGGTTCACATCGGGGTGCAGCTGGCGAGCCAGCTTGCGATACGCCTTCTTGATCTCTTCGAGGCTCGCTTCGCGAGAAACGCCGAGCGTCTCGTAGTGATCCGCCACTGTTGTACTCCTAGGTGTCGTGGATTGGGTAATGGTGCTGGGACCGGCTAGCGCGCACGCGCAAGACCCGAAGCCCTCAGCGGTCTTCGCTCAACAGCTTGTTGAGGTATCTGGCAACGGCACGGACCGCCTGGATATTCCCGGCGTAGTCCATGCGAATCGGACCGAGCACGCCGAGTCTGGACGCGCCTAGTTGTTCATAGTTTGTCGCGATGATCGACGCATCGGAGAGCCCATACGCCTCATTCTCGCGCCCGATCGAAGCGGCGATATCGCGCTCGTCCTGCACAAGTTCGCCGAACAACCGAAGCAACGTCACCTGCTCCTCAATTGCTTCGAGCACCGTCGGTAGCGCCCCGGCAAACTCTCCCGGCCTTGTCAGGTTTGCTGCGCCCGCCACGGCGATCCTGTCGCTGCGGTTTGCTTGCAGCTGCTGCGAAACCGCCCCAAGCACAAGCTCGGCGAGTGGCGCGTCGGCAGGACCAACCAACGTGTGCACCGTCGCGGCAAGCTCGGCCACAGCGCGATCTGCTGCGTCGATGTCCTGGCCAACAATGTTCGCTGCGATACGCTCGCGAACGGCTGTGAGCCACGGTTCGTTCGCACGCTCCGCTGGAAGCATGGCCGTCTGCTGCTCGACAACTCCGTTTCCGAGGATGAGCACGCAGAGCACTCGATTCTCGCCGAGAGCGACAAGGTCAATGTGCCTGACGGCGACTGTGCGCAGCGACGGATACTGCACGACCGCAACCTGATTCGTGAGCTGCGACAGTAGGCGCACCGTGCGCGCCATGACGTCGTCAAGATCACTCGACTCGCCAAGAAACCGCTCGATCGCCGAACGCTGCGCGGCTGTCATTGGCCGGAGCTTCGCGAGTGTGTCGACGTACAGGCGGTAGCCCTTGTCGGTTGGCACCCGCCCCGAAGACGTGTGGGTCTGAGCGATAAGCTCGTCGTCTTCAAGCAGCGCCATGTCGTTGCGAATCGTCGCGGCAGATACGCCAAACGAATGGCGCTCCACGATCGATTTCGAGCCGACGGGCTCGTTGAGCGCGACGTAGTCACTCACGATGGCGTGCAGCACGGCGAGACTGCGCTCTGGAACCATCACGCACCGCCTTTCTGGCACTCGAACAACCTGAGTGCCAGTCTACTACCGAAGGAGATGTCCGACGACTGTGTCAGCCAGCAGCCGGCCGCGGAGCGTCGGCACGATCCTGCGCTCGGTCCCGCCGACCCCAAGCGCCGCGCGGCCATCCACGAGGCCATCCGCGATCAGAGCGGGCACGGCGGCCCGACCCTGTTCGCTGAGAGCGTCGATCGCGAAGCCGTCAGCGATGCGGGTCTCGAGCAATACGCGCTCGCTATAGCGTGCTTCGTCAGTCAGGAGCTCACGGGCGTGAGCCGGAGACAGGCCCTGCCCCATCCGTTCGGCGTAGGCCCGCGGATGCTTCACGTTCCACCATCGCAGGCCCCCAATGTGGCTGTGAGCGCCGGGGCCCGCGCCCCACCAGTCTTCGCCGGTCCAATACGACAGGTTGTGTCGCGACCGCGTCTCGCGAGAACGCGACCAATTGCTGATCTCGTACCAGTCATAGCCCGCTCCGGAGAGCTTGGAGTCGAGGAGCTCGTACATCTCGGCGTGCAGATCGTCGTCTGGAGCCGCGACTTCGCCGCGCCGGATCTGCCCTGCAAGCTTCGTACCCGCCTCAACGATCAGCGCGTACGCCGAGAGGTGGTCAGGTTCGTTCGCGAGCGCGGCATCAAGCGAACGCTCCCAGTCGGCGAGCGACTCGCCAGGCGTGCCGTAAATGAGATCAAGGCTCACCTGCAGGCCGGCTGCGCGCGCGGCGTCAACGACAACAGGGACCCGCTCGGGGCTGTGCGTCCGATCGAGCGTGCGAAGCACATGGGGCATCGCCGACTGCATCCCGAAGCTCACCCGGGTGAACCCGGCCTCGGCGAGTGTGTCGAGGTACTGAGCGTCGACCGAATCAGGGTTCGCCTCCGTTGTCACCTCAGCGCCTGGGGCAATCCCCCACTCGTCTCGGATGCGACCGAGCACCATTGCCAAATCAGACGCAGGCAAAAGCGTCGGGGTGCCTCCCCCGAAGAAAACAGTCGATACCTCGCGATCGGGGAGCCCGGCCGCGCGCATCACCTTGGCGCCAAAGCTCAGCTCCGTCGCAGCTTCAGCAGCGTATCCGGCCTGGCTCGCGCCACCGCCAAGCTCACTCGCAGTGTAGGTGTTGAAGTCGCAGTAGCCGCAGCGCACCCTGCAGTATGGCACGTGGACGTAGACGCCAAACGCGCGATCGGGCGCGCCCGCGAGCACGCTCGCCGGGAGTGCCCCGTCGGCCGGAGCCGGATCGCCTTCGGGGAGCACACTCGGCATTATCAGTCGTCCCGCGAAGTGTCGCCGTCAGTCTCCACGCTGTCAGCCCCGGCCCCAGTGCTCGTTCCGGCGTCGACACTCGCGTCGCCATCGGCACTGGCATCCGCACTGGCACTGGCGTCGGCGTCGGGGTCGCTCGACTCGTCCGCGGATACGCTTCCTCCGTCGCCCGTCGAAGCGACTCCGCCGCGAATAGCGGCGCCAGGAGCGAGAGCCCCAACGAGCGCCTGCGCAAGCTCGATCACGTCACGCAGTTCGCCGCGCTGCTTGATCCCTGCCATGAGCCCCGAGCTCGTCAGGAAAGTGAAGCCCCGAGCCACTGCCCAGACGGTGCCGTCAGCTCGCTGCTCGACAGTCAGCAACTGCTCGCCGAAACCTGAGACAGTCTCGCGGTCGCCCCAGGCGAATCCGAGCCGCTGGGGCTCGTCAACAGTCGAAATCACGAGGATTGGTCGCGGCTTTTTTGCGGCGTCGGAGGTGAGCGTCGCGGTGGTACCTGGCAGCACGTAGGCTTCACCTTCAGGGCTGAATAGCTCCTCGGGCTCCTCGCCAAGTTCAGGCGTTCCACCATCGTCAAACTGCACGCCAACGTAGTCGGCCTGCTCGCCGAGCACGATGTCGCTGACAGTGAGGCCAGCGGCGCGGTGCGCGCCCCAGGTCATGAGCTGATTCGCTGCAGCGAGGAAACGCTCTTGGCCGCTCCCGAGCTGCAACGCCTCCTCGTATGGGGTGCTGCCAGCCGGCGGGAACCGCATGAGATCAGGTGCGCCAGACGCCCCGATCGCCGCATACGCAACTGGCATGCTCGTATAACTAGACCTGCGTGGACCTGTCACTTCTTCGACGATTCCTTACCCTCGACGTCGCCAGACAGCGCGGCGATGAATGCCTCCTGTGGCACCTCGACGCGACCGACCATCTTCATCCGCTTCTTGCCCTCTTTCTGCTTCTCGAGCAGCTTGCGCTTACGGCTGATGTCGCCGCCGTAACACTTCGCGAGGACGTCCTTGCGGATCGCGCGAATGTTCTCGCGGGCGATCACACGGGCGCCAATGGCAGCCTGGATGGGCACTTCGAACTGCTGACGCGGGATGAGTTTGCGCAGGCGCTCGGTCATCATCGTGCCGTAGGAGTACGCGTTGTCGCGATGAACAATCGCGGAGAATGCGTCGACAGCCTCGCCCTGCAGCAGGATGTCGACCTTCACGAGGTCCGCCTCTTGCTCGCCACTCGGCTCGTAGTCGAGGCTCGCGTACCCCTGGGTGCGACTCTTCAGGTGGTCAAAGAAGTCAAAGACGATCTCACCCATCGGGATGTTGTAGCGGAGCTCGACGCGCTCACCAAGGTACTCCATGCCAAGCAGGCTCCCGCGCCGCGACTGGCAGAGCTCCATGATCGCGCCAACGTAGTCCTTCGGCGCAAGCACTGCCGCGCGCACCATGGGCTCGCGAACGCTCGCGATCTTGCCGTCGGGGTACTCGGACGGGTTCGTCACGGTGACCTCAGTACCGTCCTCCTTCGTGACCTCGTAGATCACGCTCGGAGCCGTCGTAATGAGATCGAGATCGAACTCGCGGCGCAGCCGCTCGGTGATGATCTCGAGGTGGAGCAGTCCGAGGAAGCCGCAGCGGAAGCCGAAGCCGAGTGCAACCGAGGTTTCCGGCTCGTACTGGAGTGCCGCGTCTGAGAGTTTGAGCTTGTCGAGCGCCTCGCGGAGCACGGGGTAATCGGAGCCGTCGAGCGGATACAGGCCCGAGAAGACCATCGGCTTCGGGTCCGTGTAGCCTGGCAGCGCCTCTGTGGCGCCCTTAGGCTTGCTCGTGACGGTGTCGCCAACCTTCGACTGGCGCACGTCCTTCACGCCGGTGATGAGGTAGCCGACTTCGCCGACGGCGAGCCCCTTGGTGGGAGTCGGGCCCGGCGAGGAAACGCCGATCTCGAGCGCCTCGTACTCGGCGCCGGTCGACATCATCTGGACCTTTTCACGGGGCGTGAGCTTGCCATCGACCATTCGAACGTAGGTCACAACACCCCGGTACGGGTCATAGACCGAGTCGAAGATCATCGCCCGAGCCGGCGCATCGGTCTCTCCGATCGGCGCTGGGATGCGCGCAACGACAACGTCAAGGAGCTCCTCGACGCCAGCGCCAGTCTTGCCGGACACCTTGAGTACCTCGTCGGGATCGCCGCCGATGAGGTCGGTGATCTCGCGGGCGACCCGCTCAGGGTCGGCCGCGGGTAGATCAATCTTGTTCAACACGGGAATGATCTCGAGGTCGTTCTCCATCGCGAGGTATAGGTTCGCGAGAGTCTGAGCCTCAATTCCCTGCGCGGCGTCAACGAGCAAGATCGCGCCTTCGCAGGCAGCAAGCGAACGAGAGACCTCATACGAGAAGTCGACGTGACCCGGAGTGTCGATCATGTTGAGGGCATACTCACCACCTTCCGACTGCCAGTGCATACGCACTGCCTGCGACTTGATGGTGATTCCGCGCTCTCGCTCGATATCCATATTGTCGAGGTACTGGGCGCGCATGTCGCGATCGGCCACCGTACCGGTGACCTGGAGCATGCGGTCGGCAAGCGTCGACTTGCCGTGGTCGATGTGCGCGATGATGCAGAAGTTACGGATCATCGTGGGGTCGGTCGACGCCGGCACCGGTGGTTTCAGACTGCGTGGAGACATTGCCAGCCATTATCTCACGTACCAGCCGCTCTCAGCACCAGCTCACCGCGGGTCTTCTTTGCGGGCAGAGCTCTCCAAGCCATGCCCCGTAGGATGACAGCGTGTCTGCTTCACAGTTCTTCCGACGCGTTCTCGCGCCAGGACGCCCCGAGCGGGCCGCCTTGCTCGCAATCGCGCTCGGCGCGGCGACCCTTATCGACCCGGCAAAGCTTACGAAGGGTAAGCGTGCCGCTTACCGGCTCGGCATCGCCGGGCTGACCGCTGCCGACATCGCGACCGATGTTCCGCCAGGCACAAGCGCAACCTCCCGTTCCGCCGCCGCTGTCGCAGCAGGTGGCGCCGTGCTCGGTCTCTCTGAGGTCGGGGAAGCGTTCGACGCGCGCCTCCAGCGAGCGCTCGTGCGACGGGGCGTCTCGCGCCCACGCCTCGTTCTCGCGGTCTCGGGGGTCGCAATATCGCTCGCAGCACAACTGCCCGGGGTTATCCGGGCGAGCAGGATCACACGCGGTCTCCACCCGCGCGGCCTATCTGGCCTCGACGTGGGCGCCGGCGGCCACCCCGAATTCGCCGAGCTCCCCGACGGCGCACGGGCAGTCATAGCGGGAATGCTTGATTACAGTGCCGAGCCCAGCGCCGGGGCGCTGCTCGCGCAGCTCGACTCAGCACGCGAACAGCTCTGGGAGGGGGTTTCAGGCTCCTACGACGTCATCTCGATCGACGTCGCAGAGGCAGAGTCCAAGCCCCGCGCAGTGCCGCACGTTCAACGATTCCCCGTGTCGGCGTCTTTCGCTGACCCCGCCACAGGCAAGACGCGTGTGCTCCGTCTCTATATCGAGTCGGGCATGCTCGCCCAGCTCACGATCGAACATGAAGAGGCCAACGCAGAGTGGCAGCCAAACGATTCGAGAGAGGTCGGCCTCTGGCCTGCCCGGTGGCCAAGCCTCGCTGAAACAACGTTCGCGCTCGACAGCGACGCGCCGAAAGACCGTCGAGCGGCTCGGATCGCGAACATCCGTCCCCGCGCATAGCCGTCGCCTACCGTTACGCGGCAAAGACACGCGTGACACCTGTCACGAGCTTTTCGTGACAGTGGCCTCTCGCTGCGGCCGGTGTCTCCGCGAAACACTGGGGGCATGAGACAGGAACACTCCCCCGGCCAGGCCCCGCTGCTGCCCGCGCTATCGACGAAGTCGCCCGCGCTCGAACTCGTCGCCATCGAGCGTCGCTTCGGGGCAGGAGACAAGCTCGTCCGTGCAGTCAACGGCGTCGACCTCAGGATCGAACGCGGGGAGGTCGTCGCGCTGCTCGGTCCGAACGGCGCCGGAAAGACGACGCTCGTCGACATGGTGCTCGGGCTCAGCGATCCCGACAGTGGTTCGGTGCGCGTGCTCGGTGAGTCCCCCCGGTCAGCGGTCGCACGTGGCACACTGTCGGCGGTCCTCCAAACAGGTGGTCTGCTCGCGGACCTCACTGTCCGTGAGACCGTCGAAGTGATCGCAAGCTTTCACGGCGCCGGCAGTCGCGTCACCGAGGCGCTCGAGCGCGCCGACCTGACGCCACTCGCGGGGCGCAGGGTGAGCAAGTGCTCGGGTGGTGAGCAGCAGCGGGTCAAATTCGCCCTCGCGTTGCTCCCCGATCCTGATGTGCTGATTCTTGACGAGCCGACCGCGGGCATGGACGTGACCGCCCGCCGCAGGTTCTGGGATGCGATGCGCGCAGACGCGGGTGCCGGGCGCACGATCGTGTTCGCAACCCACTACCTCGAGGAAGCCGAGCATTTTGCCGGGCGCACTGTCGTCATGAATCACGGGCGCATCGTCGCCGATGGTGGCACCGCAACGCTGCGCGCCTCACTCGGCGGCCGCACCCTCATGGCGACGCTGCCGGCGGGCGCAGACGCGCTGCTCGCCGAACTGCGCAGCGACGACTCAGTCTCGGATGTCACCGTGAACGACGGCCGCGTCACGATCCGCGCCGCGAACTCCGACGCGGTCGCCGCCCAGCTCCTCGCCGCTGGCGCGAGCGATCTCGAGATCGCAGCCCCAACGCTCGAAACCGCGTTTACCGCGCTCACGGAGGACTAATCCCATGCTCTTTACCACCACGTTTTTCCGCGTCGAGGTCATGCGCCAGTTTCGCAACCCGTACACGCTCGTCTTCACACTCGGGATGCCGATCGCCATGTACCTGTTGTTCGGCGCTGCCGCAGAGTACGCGACCGCAAGCGCTGGCAACGGCAACGTCGCCTTCTACGTGATGGCCTCGATGGCCGCGTTCGGCGCGGCGACAGCGATGACCTCGCTGTGCTCACTCGCCGCCTCGGAAGTCGGGCAGGGTTGGGGCCGTCAGATCGCGCTCACGCCGCTCTCGATCCCCGGGTATGCGGCGGTGAAGCTCGCAGTCGCACTGGCGTTCTCCGCGGTCTCAGTGGCCGGGGTGTTCCTTGTCGGAGCGCTCACCGGGGCACGCGCGGACTCACCCCTAGCGTGGCCGCTCGTCGCCGCGATTATCCTTGTGGGCGGGCTCATCTTTGGCTTGTTCGGGCTTGGCACGGGCCTCGCGTTTAACTCCGACACCGCGGCGTCGCTCGCATCAATCGCGATCACGCTGTTCGGATTTGTCGGCAACGTGTTCATGCCGCTCTCGGGCGCGATGCTGACGGTCGCCCATTTCACTCCGATGTACGGCTATGCCGCTCTCGTGCGCTGGCCGATCACCGAAGGCGCACTCATCTCAGGCGGGACCGACTCGATCTGGATCGTGCTGGCAAACGTCGCGGCCTGGACGCTACTCTTTGCCGCCCTCGTACGCTATGGGGTGCTTCGGTCTCGGCGCCGGCGCTAGGCTTGCAGGCGATGCGCACACGGAGTCAGACAGACACGTCAAACGCCTGGGCCCGCTACGGGTGGCTCATGGGCGCAATCTGGCTCGTCTTCCTCTACTTCCCGATCACCGCTCTCGTACAGTCGGCCGCACCGACGTGGGCACTGGTGCTCGGCTGGTTGAGCACGTTCACCTTTGCGGCCTCGTACCTCACTGGCTTCATCGTCGGACTTCGTTCCCCGCACGGGCGAGAACGCCCCGTGACGCTCTGGCTCTACGCAGCCGCGATCGGCAGCGCGGCGCTCACAATACCCTCGATCGGCTGGGCAGTCACGAGCTTCACGCCGTTTCTCATGTCGTACGCGTCGTACCTGCTGACCGCGAAAGCTCACTGGATAGCAAACACGGCAGGGCCCGCGCTCATCGTCTTCGTGGTCGCCACAGCGCAGACTCGAGGGGCCAACGAGCCGTGGCCGCTGCTCTGGATCACCATGATGATCGCAGCTGTCAACACGATCAATTCGTGGTTGATCGCGCGCTCGAGCGCTGCCGATGCGCTCCGGGTCGAGCTTGCGACGAGCGAGGGGCGCGAGGCCGTCGCACGGGACGTCCACGACCTCCTCGGCCACTCACTCACCGTCGTGAAGCTGAAGGCAGAGCTCGCGTCTCGGCTGCTGGAGCGTGATCCGGCGGCCGCGCGCGCGGAGCTTGACGAGATCGTCAGGCTCGCCGCCGAGGCGATCGAGGGCGTGCGCGGCACTGTCACTGGAGTTCGACGGGAGGGGCTCGCGGAGCAGCTCACTGCGACAACGGACGCGTTCGCGACTGCGGGAATCACGCTCGACGTGCGCGGGAGCGCCAGCTCGCTCTCCCCAGCGCAAGCGATTCCTGCCGCGTGGATCCTGCGCGAGGCGACAACGAACATCCTCAGGCACGCGAATGCAAGCCACGCGGTTGTCGCGTTCAACCCCGGCACGATCAGCGTTTTCGATAACGGTCGAGGGTACGGCGCAGCCGCGGCACCCGACACTGGCACCGCGCATGGCAGCCACAGCGCCGGGAATGGCATCCGCGGAATGCGCGAGCGCGCCGCTGCTGCCGGTGCCGAGCTGGAGATTGTCGGCACGCCAGGCACAGGGACGAAGGTAAGTCTGACATGGTGAACGCGAGCGGCCCTGACACTCACGACACTGTCGCTAGCGGCGAGGGCCGGATTCGGCTACTCCTCGCCGACGACCAGGCTCTCGTACGAGGCGCGCTTGGCGCCCTGCTCGGGCTCGAGCCCGATCTCGAAGTCGTTGGGTACGCAGCCGACGGGGCTGCGGCCATCACGCGCGCGGGTGAGCTCGCGCCTGACGTGTGCCTCATGGACATCCAGATGCCGGGGATGGACGGCATTGCTGCGACGGCAGCCGTGCGCGCTGCGAGCCCCAAGACCCGCGTGCTCATCGTCACGACGTTTGCGCGGCCGGGTTATCTTCGCGCGGCGCTCGAGGCGGGTGCCAGCGGCTTTGTCGTTAAGGACGCGCCACCCGAGGAGCTCGCCGACGCCATCCGTCGTGTCCACCGCGGCCACCGCGTCGTGGACCCCGCACTCGCCGAGGCGTCGCTGTTTGATGGCGCGAACCCGCTCACCGAGCGGGAGCGCCAGGTGCTCCGGCGCGCCAGCGAGGGCCTCACGGCCCCGGCGATCGCCGCCGAGATCTTCCTGTCGGCTGGCACCGTGCGAAACCTCCTCTCCTCGGCGATCGGCAAAGTCGGCGCGGAGAATCGCACCTCGGCCGCCCGGCTGGCGTTCGAGAGGGGGTGGCTTTAGTGCCATCGGTCACACGGGCCGGAGCGGCACGGCCCGCCGTTTCCTGGGCGCGGCTCCTGTTCGGCGCCGTCCTGCTCGCCGTGCTCGGCTACACCTACGTGCTCGGGGTCCCGTCAGACGGGCCGAACCCGTTTAACTTCTTCGGCTACTTCACGAACCTCACGAACCTCATCACCGGGCTCACCTTCATCGTCACTGGCGCCCTCGGCAGGCGTGGCGCAGTCCTCCCGCCGACGCTCCACCTGCTCCGCGGGGCCGCCGTCGCGTACATGCTCGTCGTCGGGGTCATCTACAACACGCTCATCCCAGGAACCGGTACGGCTCCCCCGTGGGTGTCGCTCCTCCTGCACGCCATCGCCCCGGCGGTGGTGCTCCTCGATTGGCTGTTCGTCGGGGATCGCCACCGGCTTCCGTGGCGGTCGCTGTGGGTGATCTTCCCATATCCGGTAATCTGGCTCGCCGTCGTCCTCGTGCGTGGAGTCACGGACGGCTGGGTGCCCTACGGGTTCCTGCTGCCGAGCCACGGTGCGGCCTACGTGCTCGCGCACATCGCTGGCCTGCTTTTGGCGCTCACCCTCGCCGGCGCACTCGTCTGGCTCTGCGCCCGCACCCCCGGCGCGGCAGCGCTGATTCGACGCTGACTCGGCGCTGACTCGACGCTGACGAGATCGCCTCACCCCCGCTTGCCCGCACGCCGCCCCGACACGGCATTCCCCGCGTGCTCTCAGTCGCAGAATCTGCTAAAGTAGGTTCTTGGCTTGCGTGTGGCTCACACCACACCCCCGTTAGGTGCCCTCTCTCACCGCGCGGATCAACCCGATTGACCTCTACTGAAGGAACCAACCCAACGTGGCAAATATTAAGTCGCAGATCAAGCGCATCAAGACCAACGCCAAGGCTACCGAGCGTAACCGCGCGTACAAGAGCGAGCTCCGCACCCTCATCCGCAAGACCCGCGAGGCAGTCGTTGCAGGCGATAAGGCAGCAGCAGAGTCGTCACTGAAGGTCGCAACCCGCAAGCTCGACAAGGCAGTATCGAAGGGCGTGATTCACAAGAATCAGGCCGCGAACCGCAAGTCGAAGCTTGCCGCTCAGGTCGCAAAGATCTAAGCACCGAGACTTCGAAGCTCGGGTTCCACCTCGGTGGGGCCCGAGCTTTTTTGTGCCAACTTCACCCGGGACTGGTCGCTACCCCGTGGTGCTCGACGCTCGCAATGGGATCGACAGTATCAATGCGAACTCGAGCCTGAATCGGGATACCTTCTGCAGATCCCATGGATACTGTGCGGGTCATCGGGCAGCAGAAGGCTGGGCCGGGCCGGGCCGGGCTGGGCTGGGCTGGGCCGGGCTGGGCCCCTACGAGTCGCGACCGCGGAGCGACACGAACGTCACGAACCGCTCAATCGCGTACTCGGGGTCGCGGCTGCCGCCCTTCAACTGCCATTCGGTCTCAGCCGCGAGGTCGATAGCGCGCGCAAGGTCTTCCTCACGCCAGCCCCGAATGTCTTTCAACGCACGATCGACCATCCACGGCGCCATGCCGAACTGTTTGGCAAGCTGCCCCGAGGATCCGCGCGCGCCAAACACCCGCGCCATACCGCGGAGCTTCATGTTGATCACGGCGAGGATCGGGATCGGAGAGGTGCCACCCAACATCGCCTGGCGAAGCAGCAGCAGAGCGTCTGCCCGTTTCCCGGCAACCGCGGCGTCAGCGACTTTAAAGCCACTCGCCTCGACGCGTCCCTCTGTCGCGCGGTTCACATGATCTTCGGTGATCTCCCGCCCAACGTCAGACACGAGCTGCGCGCAGGCGCCCGCGAGTTCGGTGACGCTGCCTGACGAGTAGGCGGCTGCGAGCATGCGAACAGCCCCTGGCGTCGCGCGGGCCTGTAGCCTGCGAAACTCGGCCTGAGCGAACGCCAGGCGATCCTGGTCTTTCTTCAACTCGGGGCACAGCACCTCAACCGCCCCCTGCGTCTTACGCACTGCATCGAGCAGCGCTTTTCCGCGCTGGCCAGTGGTGTGCCGCAGCAGAAGAGTCGTGTCGTCTGCCGGGTCTGCGATGTACCGCTTCGCGTCCTCGATGAACGCGTCGGAGCACTTCTCAACACCTGTCACACGAATGAGTCGCGGCTCCGCGAAAAGCGACGGGCTCGCGATCGTGAAGAGCTCGCCAGCACCATAGCTTGCGGCGTCGACGTCGTGCACCTCGAGCTCAGCGTTCGCCTCGCGGAGCATCTCGCGAATGCGCTGCGAAGCGCGGTCGGCGAAGAACTCCTCGGGGCCGCTTACGAGCACCACTGGTGCCGGAGTCACGTCGGTCCATTCAACCTTGGAGATCTTTGCTGTTGCCACGCGTCCAGACTACCGCCAGCCTCCGACACTGGGTCGCCAACGAGCAGCACCTCGCGTCAAGTCACGCACGGATCTCACGAGTAGCACCGATACATCAGATTAATGTAAGGTAAACCTAACTAGATTGCATTCGCGAGGGACACATGACGCTGCTTGACACTCGGCCGGCCACGGCCCCGGCGATAGGCCTGGACGACTCCCCCCACGAAGCAAGACGCACCGACGACGCACACGGCGGCGAGCGGTTCGTCGCCGCGCCGTACCTCCTCACGACAAGTGTGCTGCGCCCCGCCGAGGCCGTGACATGGACCCCGCACAGCCACCCGGAGCACGAACTCCTCTGGACGGACCGCGGCGTTGTGACGATGTTCGCCGACGGCAAGCAGTGGACCGTCACTCCGGGGGTTGGTCTCTGGCTCCCAGCCGGGACGATGCACGAAGGCTCCTCACGGGAGGACACCGATGTGCGCACGACATACTTCGATCCAGGTCTCTGGGAGAAGTCCTGGGAACGCCCCGTCGCGGTACGACTCCAACCGGCAGCGCGCGAGCTCCTGCTCTACCTCAAACACGCAACCATGTCGGTTGAGCAGCGTGTCCGCGCTCAGGCGGTGTGCGTCGACATGCTCGAGCTCACCGACGGCGTCAGACTCGACATCCCGCTCCCCGAGGACCCGCGGCTTGCGCTACTCGTCGAGATGATCCTCAGCGATCCTGCCGACGACAGGTCACTCGAGCAATGGGCGTCGATGCTGAACATGACCTCCCGCACCCTCACCAGAGCTTTCAGCGCCGAGGTCGCCATGAGCTTCGCGCAGTGGCGAAGGCTCGTTCGGATGCGCGCCGCGCTCGGCCAGCTCTCCGACGGGCTCACCGTGAAGTCGGTCGCCCGCAGGGTCGGCTACAGCACGACGAGCGCATTCGTGACAGCGTTCCGTAAGACCGTTGGCTGCACGCCTGGGGAACTGTCCGGGCGGCTGTAACCGGGACGACCGCGCCCCCTGGGCGCACGCAAGACGTGCTGTCCGGAACGAAACACGACCTGTCCCCACACCGCAGCATCACCGCAATAGCCTCGATGAGGGAGGCCACCACCACGGCTTCTCGCTGCCCCGCCGCGAACCTGGAGGCCCGTCGACAGCATGACAGTCACCGCCCCTGACGTGCGGGCCGCGCGATCCGCGAACGGCCTCGCACACACAAACCTCTCCCGCACGCTGATCCTGCTCGGTATCCTTGTCTCGCTCGTCGTGATCGCGCTCGCGAGCGTCGTCATCGGATCTCGCGAGATCCCTGTCACCGTTGTCTGGGATGCAATCTTCGCCCCCGCAGACGTCGAAGACCACTTCGTGGTGCGCGACCTCAGGATCCCGCGCACTGTCGTTGCAGTTGTCGTAGCCTCGGCGCTTGGCGTAGCAGGGGCACTCATTCAGGCGCTCACTCGCAACCCGCTCGCCGATCCGGGAATCCTCGGTGTGAACGCTGGAGCTTCCTTCGCTGTCGCAGTCGGCGTCGGCGCATTCGGCGTCGCGACGATCTCGCACTACATCTGGTTCGCATTCGCGGGAGCTCTGATAGTCACAATCGGGGTCTACGCTATTGGGTCGGCCGGCCGGGGCGGGGCCGACCCGCTGCGCCTCGTCCTCGCCGGCGTCGCCCTTGGGGCAGCCTTGAGTGGCCTCACGTCGGCGCTGACACTGCTCGACCCGCAGGCCTTCGACAAGATGCGAGGCTGGGGCGCAGGGACCGTCGTCGGACGGGGCCTGGATGTCGTTCTTCCCGTGCTCCCGTTTCTGGTCGTTGGACTCGTGATCGCGCTCGCGATGGCGCGGCCGCTCAACGCCATCTCGCTCGGCGAGGATCTCGCCGCGACACTCGGAGCACACGTGCTGCGCACGAGGATCCTCGTGATTATCGCGGTCACCCTACTCGCCGGCGGCGCGACGGCTATTGCCGGACCGATCGGGTTCATCGGCCTCATGGTGCCACACGTCGCCCGTTGGATAGTTGGGCCCGACCAGCGCTGGATCCTCGCATACACGGTGGCGCTCGCCCCGATCTTGCTCCTCGTCGCGGACATCGTTGGCAGGCTCATTATGCGCCCCGCAGAGGTGCCCGTTGGCATCGTCACCGCGTTCGTTGGCGCGCCAGTTCTTATCGTTCTGATCCGCAGAAGGAAAGTGAGCAGCCTGTGATCGACAGCTCAGACTCGGCGCTCACTCCTGCCCCGCGCATCGATTTTGGGCGAAAGGTCAGGCGACTCCGGTTGCTGAACGCGTGGGTTCGCGTCGACGTCCGCGTAGCCGGCGTCTGCGTGCTGCTTGCAGTACTCGCAGTCGTGATCGGAGTCGCCTCCCTCACGAACGGCGAGTATCCGCTCACGGTCAGGCAGGTGTGGGAGGCGCTCACCTCCGGCGTGACCGATTTCACCCATACAGTTGTCGTGGAGTGGCGGATGCCGCGCGCACTCGCTGCGATCACCTTCGGCGCCGCGCTTGGCGCGAGCGGCGCCGTGTTCCAGTCACTCACACGAAACCCGCTCGCGAGCCCTGACATCCTCGGGTTCTCGTCGGGCGCTTACACCGGGGCGATCGTCGTGATGATCGTATTCGGCGGTAACTACGTCGATGTCGCAATAGGCGCGTTCGTCGGCGGACTCGCATCCGCGGCAGTCGTGTACCTCCTCGCGTTCAAGGGTGGGGTGCAGGGATTCAGGCTCATCATCTCCGGTATCGCCGTGTCTGCAATGCTCAGCTCGTTGAACACCTGGCTGACCCTGACCGCTGATCTCGACACAGCCCTCGTCGCTGCAGTCTGGGGCGCAGGGTCGCTCAACGGCATGACCTGGTCACAGACAGGGCTCGGCAGCCTCCTCGTGGTGGTGCTGCTCATCGTGACTCTGGCGTTCGCTCGCCCGCTGCGTCAGCTTGAGCTCGGGGACGACGCGGCGCAGGCGCTTGGCGTGCGCGTTGAGCCAGCCCGCCTCGCGCTCATGCTCGCGTCGGTCGGGCTCATCGCCGTCGTTACCGCTGCGGCAGGACCGATATCCTTCATCGCACTCGCTGCCCCACAGATTGCCAGGCGCGTCACCGGCTCGGCGGGCGTCTCCGTCCTCTCCTCGGCAATGATGGGTGCCGTCCTGCTGTCAGCTTCAGACTTCGTCGCACTTCATGCGCTGCCAGCCATGCTTCCAGTCGGCACCGTCACCGTTGTGATCGGCGGCGGATACCTCATCTGGCTACTCATCTACGAAGCGCGGCGTCGAGGCTAGCCCGCGCCGCCTACCGCGACCCGCTCGACCCGCCCCAGGGTCCATATCGAATGTGAAAGCGTATCAATGCCTGAACTCACGCACTCCTCCCTTCGCGTCGACAACGCCACGATCGGCTACGACCACAAATCGATCTCGACTGACCTCTCAGTAGATATCCCGGACGGTTCCTTCACCGTCATCGTCGGCCCGAATGCATGCGGCAAGTCGACATTGCTGCGGGCGCTCTCTCGACTCCTGAAGCCCACAGCGGGCAGTGTGTTGCTCGATGGCAGGAGCATCTCGACGTATTGAGCAAAGGAGGTCGCTCGGCGGCTCGGCCTGCTCCCCCAGACCTCGCTCGCGCCAGACGGGATCACCGTCGCCGACCTTGTCGCGCGCGGCCGGTACCCACACCAGGGCCTCATCAGGCAGTGGACTGAGAAGGACGAGCGCGCCGTACTCAGCGCGATGGCGGCGACAGGGGTGACGGAGCTGTCCCCCCGGCTTGTCGATGAGCTCTCAGGCGGACAACGCCAGCGCGTCTGGGTCGCGATGGTGCTGGCGCAACAGACCGAGCTCCTGCTGCTCGACGAGCCCACCACGTTCCTCGACATCGCCCACCAGATCGAGCTGCTCGAGCTGTTCACTGACCTCAACCTCGCTGGGAACACCCTCGTCGCGGTGCTCCACGATCTGAACCAGGCGGCACGCTACGGGACGCACCTTATCGCGATGAAGGATGGCCGGATCGTCGCGCAGGGCGCTCCGGAAGAGATCGTGACAGAAGCGCTGGTCTCTGAGGTCTTCGGACTCGCGTGCCGAGTGGTGCCTGATCCGGTGGCCGGCACCCCCACAGTCGTGCCGCTGGGCCGCGACCGGTCTCGCGGAGCTGCGACGAGTCCCGAACGCGATGCAGCGAGTCCCCCTCGCGAATCACTCCCTGAATACCGTTAAGTATGGGCCCCAAGGGCTCACATCATGAGCCTTCAGGGCTCCACTCAATTCAGGCCCGTCTCCCCGGGCTATCGCTTGTCAGCAAGGACACACATGCCATTCGTATCCACATCTACGTCTCCCACCGCTCGGAGAACAGCGACTCGTCGTCGTGCGTGCGCGCTTCTCGGGGCAACCGTCGCCGTTGGTCTACTCGCCGGTTGCGCAAGCGGCCCACCTGCCTCTGACGGGGCGGCGCCGGCTGCAACGTCGGCATCGTCGGCATCGTCGGAGACCATCGACTTCGAGTACGAGGGCTACTCTGCGGAGATTCCTGACGAACCGAAGCGGGTCGTTGTGCTCGACAGCCGCAGCGGACTCGAAATGGCGCTGCTCGCTGACTACCCGCTCGTTGCGACGGCATACGGCACCGACAGTCCGCTCTCCCCACTCATCGATGATGACGTTGCCCATCTGAAGAACACCGCGTTTGACTTGAACCGCGAAGAGATTGCGTCGTACGACCCCGACCTCATCGTCGTAGGCGTCGGGTGGTGGGACTTCTACGAGGGCGAGGACTTCAAGCTCGACGAGATTGCGCCCGTACTCGCCGTCAACGACGGCCTTGACGTCGAGGGCGCCTCCGCTGAGAATCCGTTCGAGGCGATGACTGCTCAGCTCGAGCTCCTTGGCCGGGAAGACAAGGCTGAGGAAGCGATCGCGGGTTACGAGCAGGCACTCGCGACCGCCAAGGACCGAATCGGATCCTACGCAGACGGCAAGGTTGCATCGGTCATTCACTCGCCGGTCGACAATTTCACCGTCATCTCAGACGAGTCGATCTACATGACCGTACTCCCCGCGCTCGGATTCACGATCCTCGAGAGCGAAGAGATCAACGCCGCACCGCCGAACCCGAACGGTATCGGCCACATGCTCAGTTACGAGAACGCCGTCAGTGTGTTCTCGGATACCGACATGCTGCTCGTCTACAAGGACAACGTCGCGGCGGACCTCGACCCGCTATTGAAGCGCGTGCCTGCGGTGGAGAAGGGAAACTGGATCGACGGCAACCTCGCCGAACGCTTCGGTTTCGCGCTCACCTACACGAGCTTCGTCAACGGGATCGCTGACGCCGTCGAGGGGTTCGCCGACTTCTCCTAACAGGTCTTGCGCCATGCTCGCAAAGCTGCTCTCGTTCCGGGGGCGCGCCCCGGCCAGGTGAGGGGGTTCACCGGCCCGGGGCGCTCTGGCGGTTGGGGCCGCCAGGCACGGTCGCGCGAGCGACCTGGCCTGGCGGCCCCACCGGCCGCCCAATACGTCATCTCGCCCCGACGGTCGACGATTGCGAGGGAACCGTGTTCGTCTGTGCGAAGCACCTCAGCCCCAGTAGCCGCGAGCGTATCGACGAGTTCGGAGTTTGGGTGACCGTATCGGTTGCCGCTCCCGACTGAGATCAACGCGGCGCGAGCGCCGAGCAAGTCGTACATGCCGGGAGCCTGGTTCCGTGAGCCGTGATGGGCAACTTTCACGACGTCAGCCGTCAACCCTGGATGGCTGCGAAGAAGCGGCTCTTGCTCGTTTGCACCAGTATCTCCGAGCATGAGCACGGTGAGCGCACCGACATCGACGCGCAATACGAGGCTCGTCGCGTTCACATCGCGATACGACGCGCGAACGGGTGGGGCGAGTACCTCCCAGCGCATCCCCGCGGTTTCACTCCGGCTGATGCCTGTGTCGGCTCGGACGCCGGCTCCAGCCATTCCGGCTGTGGCTTCGACAGCGGGGATCCCGGCTTCCACTATCCTGTCGCCTATTCGGCTCCGTCCGAGATCGTCGCCGCTGTCGGGCGGGAGGAGCGCCGAGTCGACTCGCCCGCTGACTGCGTCGAGTGCCCCCACATGATCCCAGTGGTCGTGAGTCAACACGAGTAAGCTGATCCGCTCCACTCCGAACACATCGAGGCACGCTTCCAGCGCGTCTGGATCATCACCCGTATCGACAAGCATCACCTCAGACTTCACGCCTGGGTCGCGAAGCAGCACAGCATCCCCCTGGCCGACGTCGCAGGCGACAATCGCCCAATCAGCTGGCACACCGAGACGCAGCACGAGCGGGACAACTACAGTGACCCCTCCGGCGATGCCGACCGCCGCCCCGGCAGTGATCCAGGCAGCGAGAGCCGGGACAAGCGCGGTTCTCACAGGGCCGATCCACCCTCGTCTGTGACGAACGGCACGGGCTCGACTGCAGGGCCAAGGTTGCCGGTAGTGCACGGCGGCGACGCTTCCTGGCGCAGCGAGGCCGCGCTGGCTTCGCCGCACGAATATACGAGCAAGCCATGCCAGGCAGTACACAGCCGTAAGTGAGGCGGCACCGCCCCACCCTTCGGGCCAGAACAATCTCCCGCCAGGCAGCGCGGCTCCTACCTCTCCCGCCGCCTCGATCCAGCGCGCCGGCCACGTTGCGCCCCTGAGCGCTAGCACCCCAATGCCACCGGGCAACGCCAGCAGGATCAGCGCGGCGAGGCCAGCTGCGGTTCCCGCAGGAGCCGCGGGTGCGGCAAGCAGGTTCGCGAGCACCCCGCCGAGCGAGAAGCCTGGCTGCAAGAGCAGTAGCAGCGGGGCGCAACTCACCTGGGCGACGACGGCGACGGCCAGCGGGAGGGCGAGCACTTGGGGCATCCGCGCCCGCCTGCGCAGCCACGCATTCACGGGTGTTGCTGCGAGAAGTATTCCTGCAGTCGCCACAACGGAGAGCGCAAAGCCAGGCTGGATTGCCTGCCACGGATCAGCCAAAAGCAGCACAAGGATAGCGAGGCCAAGCGCAGGAAGTGAGCGCCCCTGCTTCCCTCCAAAGTTTCCGGCGAGGAGCACACCCGCCATAATCGCCGCGCGCTGCACACTCGCATCGGGCCCCACGATCACCACAAACGCAATGAGCGCGCCGCCGGCAATGAGCACACGCCCGCGTCGCCCAAGACCCATGGCCCGTGCCGCCGCAACGGCTGCGGCGATGACGAGCGCACAGTTAGACCCTGAGACCGCAGTCAGGTGTGTCAGGTTTGATTCGAGCATCAATCGATCTAGCGAGTCCGATACAAGGCTCGTATCTCCCACAGCGAGGCCCGGGACGAGCTCTGCCCCGCGTACCCCAGCCGCCGCCGCACGCAGGCCCAGCCTCAGCGCCGCGGCAGCCTCGCCGAGCGCTGCAGGTACGTTACCCGCGGCGTGGGGACCCACCGTACTCGAGACCGACAACTCGAACGCAGCGAGGCTCTCAGGTGGCCCACGTGTGAGGGTTCCGGCCGCACACACGGTGGCGCCCGGGTACCAGCCGGCAGGTGGGGCACCGTCGAGCCACAGTATCGCCGACGCAGACGCAGACGCAGGCACAGGCACAGGCACAGGCACAGACACCGATGGGGGCAGCGATGGGGGCACCGCTGCCGGCAGCGGCGCGTGAACACCGCCACCGCAGCCTGATTCGAGGTCGACATCATGCGATCCGGATCCGGGAGCAGGCACAAGGCGAACGAGTCCGCCACGAACCCAACTCCGCTCTGCATCGTCTCCTCGAGCGCTCGCGGCAGGGGCCGGATAGCCGCCGACAACAACAGTTGCAGCAACGCGCGCGCCGCCTCCGAACCGTGATAGCGCCTCCGATACCGAGTCTCGACCGTGTTCAACGACCGCGACGCGCCCAATCACAGCGAGCAGAGCCGCAACGCAGAGCAGCCCGGCTCCTCCAGTCCATCCCCACTTGCTTTGCCCGGTTGCTCCTCGAGCCCGGCGACGGGCAGCAAGAATCGCCGCGATACCAACCCCACCAATGCCCAGCACGACCTCAAAGCAAATTGCGGCGCCCGGGATGTGCACAACAACCGCAGCCGCCGCCCAGCACACGACAGCGGGGGCGAGAAGCCGCCACTGCCCGTGACTGGGCGATGCGCTTGCGACAACACTGCCTGCCGGAGTCACACGACGACCCTGTCCCGGAACTTGTCGAGGGTCTTGCTGCCGATGCCACTTACCTCGAGGAGCTGATCGACGTCGGCAAATCTCCCGTTCGCTTCACGCCAATCAATGATGCGCTGAGCGATTGCTGGCCCGATACCGGGCAGCTCGGTGAGCCCTTCGGCTCCGGCAGTGTTCACGTTCACACGTCCTTCGACCGCGCCCTCGCCTCCGGCAGCTCCCCCCGTTGGAGCGCCGGTCCCGGGCAACGCAAGACTGCCTCCGGCTCCCTCGGCAGCAGTCTCAGCGTCGAGAATCACGATCTGCTCGCCGTCGCTCACCTCCCGAGCGAGGTTGAGCGCAGCAAGTGCAGCGCTCTCCGTTGGACCGCCCGCGGCCGTAATCGCATCGAGCACCCGTGAGCCCGGATCAAGCTCAAGCACACCAGGGTTCACGACCTCGCCGACGACGTGTACGACAAGCTTTGCTTCCTGAGTCACAAGCTCGCCCGCGCCTCCGGCGTGAGCGTCTACTGCCCCCGTGCCCGCATGAGCGCCGGGCCCGACTCCATCACCGCCCGTCCCTGTAGCGCTACTCCCGTCACGCCCGTCGGCTTGTGCGAGCCCGACCTCCCCGGTTCCCCCGAGCCCCCGGATGAGCACCGTCGCAGTGATCGCGAGCGCAACCACGAAGACTGCCACGGACACGAGCGCTGGCACACTCAGAACGCGCCGGAATCGCGCCGTCGCTGATTCAGCCTGCTCCCAACTGAGTGGTTCAGGGTCCGCTCCCACGGTGGGTTCCCCGCGCCAACGCCCCGCGGGCTGTGTCTCACCTGCACGCCCCGCGACCGACGCTTTGCGAGGATCCTTGGCTCCGGCGGGCGTGGACGGCGTCTCCGGTCGGATAGCAGGGTGGGTGGGGTGATTATGACGGGTTCGAGGCCGAGACACGATCGGCGGTGAGGGGGGTCGGGTTGCGGGATTCATGTGCCCACTCTTCACGCCGCTCGCGAGCGAGAGGAACGACGAGCATCATCTGTGGATGAATCGCGCCAATCGTGGCGGCAGCACATGCTGCGTGCAACGCTCCAACGCTGTCAGTACGGTCAAATCGCCCGAACTGCCACTCGCGACATTGGTCAGACTGCGGCCGGCTGCCAGTCGGGGTTCGCCGCGCGAATACCAGCAAAGGCGAGCTCGATTGGCAGTTGCTCTCCGAAATGGGTTGAGGCGACCCACACGTCGCCCTGGAAGCCAAACCAATTCGTCTGCTTCATCGTCCCGTCGTCGACCGTGTGTGTGAACAGCACGACGCCCTGCGACTCAGACTCAACATAGTCTGAGCGGCGCAGGTCTTCGACAAGCCCGGCTCGGATCGCCGTCGGCAGGTTCGCAACGAATATGTTCGTCGTGTGGTCTGAGAGTGGCACGCCCCAGTAACACGGCACCACCTCGGTCGCGGCTTCAAAGGCTGACGCTGCGGATTGCCCAAGCGATGCCGTCAGGTGGGCTTCGTCGTCTGGGCCGTCCCAGGGTTCGAAGTTCTCGCCGAGCTTCGCTTGGACTTGTGCAAGCGGAATAAGCGTGTCGCAGGGAGGAATCGTCACAGGCGGGCCCGGATCGCTTGGCGCAACCGCCCCAGTGTCGCCGGCTGCTTCACCGTCAGCGTCGCCGGGGGCTGGCGCGATCTCAGAGTCGGTGGGCCGGGGCTCGGAGTTGGTCGAGGCAGGCCCGCAGGCTGTGAGCGCCAGCACCGCGCACGCGGCGACGACCGTCGCGAACATGACCTTCGGCCCAGGTGTGCTTCGCCGCTCAGTCATCGTCCCGCCTCAGTCACTCGTTCAGGTTCCTGCCCCTCTCAACATAGCAGTGCCCCGTCCCTGCTACGAGGGTCGGGGCACTGTACGCTCACCGCCCGGCTAGCGAACGGCGACGGTCGCAGCTACGCTGCGGGCTTCGTCGCGATTGAGACAATCTTCGGTGCTCGCGCGATCACCTTGACGATTTCGCGGTCTCCGATCGCGCGCTTGGCATTCGCCGAGGCGCGAGCGGCCGTCTCGGCGTCTTCGTTCGAGATCGAGGTCGACACCGTGATCTTGTCGCGCACCTTCCCGTCGACCTGCACGATCATGAGCGCCTCGTCGACGACGGTGAGTGAGGAGTCACCCTTCGGCCACTCGGCGAGCGCGACGGTGGCGTCATGCCCGAGCATCGCCCACATATCCTCGGCCGCGTAGGGCGCGTACATCGACAGAATGACCGCAATCGCCTCCGCAGACTCGCGCACGGCAGGATCGGCGACGCCGGCCCCCGAGTCGATCGCCTTGCGGGTCACGTTCACCTGCTCCATCAGGCGCGCGACAATAACGTTGAACTTGTACGACTCAGCGAGCTGAGGCGCGTCGATCAGCAGTTGGTGCGTGCTCCGGCGCAGCGCTTTGTCGCCCGCCGAGAAGTCGCTACCGACAGGAGCTCCGCCGATCTCAACATCGTGGGCGATGCGCCAGGCGCGGGCGAGGAACTTCGCCGAGCCCTGCACTGAAACGTCTGCCCAGTCGATGTCGTCCTCCGGCGGGCCGGCGAACGCAAGAGTCACGCGAAGCGCGTCAGCCCCGTGCTCCTCGAGTTCAGACGCGAACTCAACCAGGTTACCCTTCGATTTTGACATCTTGGCGCCGTCGAGCAGCACCATGCCCTGGTTGAGCATGTCGAGGAACGGCTCTTCAAAGTCGATGTATCCGAGATCGAACATCACCTTCGTGATGAAGCGCGAGTAGAGCAGGTGCAGAATTGCGTGCTCAACACCGCCGACGTACTGGTCAACCGGTGCCCACTTTTTCGCCTCGGCCGGATCAAATGCTTGCGTTGGATCGTTCGCGGAGAGGAAGCGGAAGTAGTACCACGAACTATCGACGAACGTGTCCATCGTGTCTGGGTCGCGGGTGAGCTTCTCGCCAGTATCGGGATCAACGACGGTCGACCAGTCAGTCGCAGCGCCGAGCGGTGATGACCCCTTTGGCTTGAGATCGAGCCCCGCCGCCGCGGGAAGCTCAACGGGGAGCGAAGTCTCGGAGACCGGCCTCATAGTGCCGTCCTCTGCGTAGAGAATCGGGATAGGCGTTCCCCAGTAGCGCTGGCGAGATATGAGCCAGTCGCGCAGGCGATACGTTGTCGTGGCACGGCCCGTGCCGCGCTCCTCGAGAACCTCAATCGCCTTCGCGATTGCCGAGAGCTTGTCGAGGCCATCGAGCTCGCCCGAATTGACAAGCTTGCCCTCGCCTGCTGTTGCCACGCCCGAGACTGCAGGATCAGCAAGCACCTCGCCGTCCTCGTCGCGAACTTCGACGACAACGCGAACCGGCAGGTCAAACTTCAGTGCGAAGTCGAGGTCACGCTGGTCGTGCGCAGGTACAGCCATGATCGCTCCGTGACCGTAGTCTGCGAGAACGTAGTCTGATGCCCAAACGGGAATGCGCTCACCGTTCACGGGGTTTACAGCGAAATGGTCGAGGAAGATGCCCGTCTTTTCACGGTCGGTGCTCTGCCGCTCGATCTCGGTCTGTTTCTGTGTCGCCTCGAGATATGCCTGGAACTGCATCCGCACCTCGGCGGACGCGCCCGCCGCGAGTTCGGCTGCAAGATCTGAGTCGGGAGCAACGACCATGAAAGTTGCGCCGTGCAGCGTGTCCGGGCGGGTCGTGAAGACGGGAACTTTCTCAGAGCGGCCCTCGATCTCGAACTCGACCTCAGCCCCCTTCGATCGACCGATCCAGTTGCGCTGCATATTCAGCACCTTTGCTGGCCAACGCCCCTCGAGCGCGTCGAGGTCGTCGAGCAGCCGATCCGCATAGTCGGTGATGCGGAAGTACCACTGCGTGAGCTTCTTCTTCACAACCATGGCGCCTGAGCGCTCCGAGGTTCCGTCGGCAAGCACTTGCTCGTTCGCGAGCACGGTCTGGTCTACCGGGTCCCAGTTCACCCAGCTCGCCTTACGGTACGCAAGGCCCTTCTCGTACATCTTCAAGAAGATCCACTGGTTCCACTTGTAGTACTCGGGGTCGCTCGTGTGAAGCACGCGGCTCCAGTCAAACGACGGCGCGTACACTCGGAACGAGGCCTTCTGCTGCGCGATGTTTGCGTAGGTCCACTCGCGTGGGTCAACCCCGCGCTTGATCGCGGCGTTCTCTGCGGGAAGACCGAACGAGTCCCACCCGATCGGGTGCAACACATCGTACCCCTGACCGCGCCAGTACCGCGCCATGATGTCGCCGAAGCAGAACGCCTCCGCATGACCCATGTGCAGGTCCCCAGAGGGGTACGGGAACATGTCGAGTACGTACTTTCGCGGCCGGTCTGATTCAAGCCCGGCGGGCACCTCGAACGGCTTCAGATCCTCCCAGACCGGCAGCCACCGATCCTGAATCGCCTTGAAGTCATAGCCCTGCTCAGCATCCTGCTGGCCGGTTCCCTGCTCGCTCACACGCACCTCAACACTCGTCGATCACTTCGGGCCCCTTCGGGCCACACACATCTAGCCAGTTTATCCCGCTGAGCGTCAAAGAACTGCCAGCATCGCGGCTGCCTTCAGATCTCGCTCACGAACCTCCGCCGCAGCGTCAGAATCGATCGTGATTCCGCCGCCAGCTCCGACAAGGGCGACGCGCGCGACCGCCCCGCCTGCCGCACCGGTTTCTCCCCTTCCGGCGAGACCGGGCCCGCGCAACTCGACGCCTCGGATTGTCATCGCGAGCTCGGCGTTCCCGGAGTCGTCGATCCACCCGAAGCAGCCCGAGTAGAGCCCCCGCGGACCCGCCTCAAGCGAGGCCAAGATTTCGACCGCGCTCCGTTTCGGCGCACCAGTCATAGATCCGCCGGGAAAACAGCTCCCGATTGCATCGAATACGTCGGCTGAGCCCGCAAGTTCCCCGGCAACAGTGCTGACAAGTTGGTGCACCCGTGGGTGGCTCTCGACCTCGAGGAATCGCTCGACACGAACAGTCCCCGGAGCGCACACGCGTGTGAGATCGTTCCGCATGAGGTCGACGATCATCAGGTTCTCCGCGCGCTCCTTCGGGTCGGCTGCGAGCTCGGACGCAAGGGCGGAATCCTGTGTGGCGTTGACCCCGCGCGGGCGAGTGCCCTTGATCGGGTGTGTTCGCAGAGTGCGCCCCACCACCGAAAGAAACCGTTCAGGGCTCGCGCTCACGAGCGCTCGGTCGGGGGTGACGATGACGCCGCCGCGCGTCGCCCCGCCCCGAATTCGCGTGTACAGCTCGAGCGGCAGCGCATCGGTCTCAGTCTCAACTGTGTCAGTCAGGCACAGGACGTAGGCGTCCCCACGGCGGATTGCGGCTCTGCACGACTCAACACTGGCGTTGTAGTCAGTTCCCCGCCAGGAGGGAGTATCAGGCCCACGGCGGCCGGAACTCACTGCCCGCGTTTCTGCACCACGTCCCCCGCAGTCATTCAGCGACGGCTCGAGTATCTCTCGGAGTCGTGCCACGGCGGCCTCGTCACCATGGAGGGCAGCGGTGCCGGCTGAGTGGTCGAGCACGAGCACAGCGTCGCAACGCAACGCGTAGCCCGGCGCGACAGGGTCGGGCGCCGGCTCGACTCCGAGCAGCCCGACGCCAAACTCGTACCCGAGGGCAACAATCCATCCGGTGTGCAGCCCCGCGCCGAGAGCGTCGCCCTGCCCGGCTCCGGCGGCACACAGCGGATCTGCGGAAGGTTTGCGAGCTCCGTCGCTAGGCGCCCTTGAGCTGGAGGCTCCACGTGCACGGGAAAACTCACGGAGCCCCGCAAGAAACTCCCCCTCGTGCCCGGCGGCTGCGTATCGCGTCTCCGCAGCAACTCCGAGATAGCTCACGCGCCGCTCCCCCAGAGCTGCGTCCTCGCCATCGAGCCAGAACCATGCCGATCCGCTGCTCGCGAGCGCCTGAGCCGCCGCCCCCGCGGTTACCGCCGCTCCCCAGTTTTCCACCCTCACATCGTAGTGCTACGCTCACGCAATGAGCACTTTCGCGCCGCCGCCTGAACTGCTCGTCGCGGACTCGTTTCGCGTGCGGGTGCGCTCCGGGGTCGCAGAAGTTCGCGGGTTCCAACGCCATCTCGAGCGGTTCGTCCGCAGCGTCGGCCGGGCGCGGGCACAGCATCGGCCAGCGGCAGCGGGGTCGCCGGACATCGACACCTTTCTCGCAGCCTCGTTGCGTGAGATTGCAGATTTCGGCGAGGGATTTCCCCGCCTTGAACTCTGGCGAGAGGCCAGCGGGGATCTCAGATACGACTACACGCTTCGACCGCTTCCACCACTCGGCGAGTCACTCGTTATGCGGAGTGTGTCGCTCCCCGCACCTCCTCAAGCTCGAGTGAAAGGCCCCCACATTGCCGCCTACGCTGCCCTCACTCGGCAGCTGAGTGCCGAGCCCCTCCTTATCCACCCTGACGGTCACGTCCGCGAAGGAGCGACAACGAGCCTCGTGTTCTGGCCCAAAGAGCGTGAGAGTTCCGGTTGTGTCGTTGCCGATACCGCCCGGGTCGAGTCAGTGTCCGAGTCGATCCTTGCGGCAGCGGCCCTCCGGCGCTTCGCGGGGAGGGCGCAGCTCGGAGACGGGCAGGGGGCGTTTGCTCGGGCGACAGTCACCGTCGCCGAGCTGAGCCGTTGCGAGGTGTGGGCAGTGAACGCGCTGCACGGGATCAGACCGGTCTCCCGGATCAACGATGTCGAGCTTGCGCAACCTGACGCAGAGCGCCTGAGCTGGTTCCGAGAGGCGCTCGATGCCGCTTGGGAGCCTATCCTGCGGTAGTTCTAACCGCCGTGTGACGGGCTCTGTCGACGAGCCCTACAGCGCGATCCGAGCCGAGATCGGGATGCCCGCCGGGACCTCCGTGTGGGTGATCAGAATCACCGCGCGGTCGTCGGCGATTGCACCGAGCAGATCTCGCAGTAGCCTGTCTGCAACGAGCTTGTCGACGCCAGCGGTCGGCTCGTCGAGGATGACGACTGGGAAGTCGGCCAGGATCACTCTCGCGAGCGAGATTCGTTGCATCTGGCCGCCGGAGACGAGCGCACCGCGTTCGCCGACTGAGGCGTCAAGCCCTCCACGTTCACGCACCCACTCGCTAAGGCCAACTCGCTCGAGGGCTGCGAGCAGCTCCTCGTCGGTCGCGTCCTCTTTCGCGAACTTCAAGTTCTGCCTAAGGTCGGTATTGAACAGGTGCGGCTGCTGCTCACACAGCCCGACGAAGCTGCGCACCCCGGCGCCGCTGAACTCGCGCGCTTCCACGCCGCCGAGACGGTAGCTGCCGCCGTACTCGAGGAACCTGCTGAGCCCGAGGGCGAGCGTCGACTTGCCGCTGCCACTGTCACCGGTAATCACGAGCAGTTCGGCTGGACGCAGAGTAAACGACAGCCCCGAGATGACGGGCTCACTACCTGGGTGGGCTATGGAGAGATCGGTAACCTCGACGAGCGGTATCCCGGGTGCTGCACTCGGCACCACGTCATCAGTCGCATCGGCGTCGTCGGCGTCGACGGGGATTTCGGGCGGCAGCTCCCCTGCAGTGAGTTGCGCAACGCGCTCGGCACTCTTCTCGACAGTACGCCTCGCAGTCAGCGCGGCAAACACCTGCGCGAAGACGTCGAAAACTGCCGCTGGAACAACGACGATTGCGGCGAACACTGGAACCGAGAACGAGGCGCCGGCACCGGGAGCGACCGCGAGCAGAATCGCGACTGACGACAGCCCGGCGCCGAGGGCGACGATCGCGCCGGTGAGACCCGCAGCTCGAGTGCGCGTGAGTTGTACGCGCGCGAGACGCGCTTCTGCGGCCTGAATCCGCTCGCGCTGGGCGCCGAGCGCGCCGAACGCGGCGAGCACGCTTGCTGACCCAAACCTGTCGAGCAGGGCGTCAGTGAGTGCCGAGCGGGCGCCTGCGAGCTCCCTGTCGCTGCGACCAGCGATCCGCTTGGAAAGCGTCGCCCCGACGATCAGCGCGACAACGAGCACCCCGGCCAGGATCGCGGCGGCGAGTGGTGAGGCGATCGCGATGATCGCCACAGTGAGCGCAGTCACGGTGATGCTCACGATGAGCGGTTGCCTGACGCGCAGCGGGTGATCCTGCAGCTGGTCGACGTCGTCGACGAACGTCGCGAGGATCTCGCCTCGGCGAGAAGATTCGATCGCGCCCGGCACGCGCGGCACGAGAGCCGTGAACGTCGATGCGCGAAGCTTCGACAGCTGGTGCAACGCGGCGTCGTGGCTCGAGAGCCGCTCGACATACCTGAACGCGGCGCGGCCGATCGCAAGGGCACGAACACCGACAATGGCGAAGGTCAAATGCAAGATCGGGGGCTGCGCACCCGAGCGGGTGATGAGCCACAGGCTGAGCGCGAGAAGACCGACCGCTGCGCCATCCGAGAGGATTCCGAGAAGCTGGCCCGGAAGCGCGGCCCTGCGGGAAGGAGTTGCGCGCTGCAACACTGTGTCGACGCTCACAGCTGAGCCTCACTTTCTGCGGGGACCTGACCTGGCTGCGCTGACGCGTCACGGCGTTCGACTGTGACGACCCGGTCCGCGGCGTCCAAGAGAGCCTGCCGATGGCTGACAACGAGTACCGCGCGCCCTGCGGCGGCCTCTGCACGCGCGGCCGTGATGACACGCTCCTCGCTCTCCGCGTCAAGCGCGGAGCTCGGCTCATCAAGCAGCAGCACCCCGGCGTTCACATCGGCCGCCCGGTAGAGGGCCCGCGCGAGCGACACGCGCTGGGCCTGGCCACCCGACAGGCCGGAGCCGAGCGCACCCAGCTCGCGGTCAAGCGGCAGGTCGGCAAGACCGAGCTGATCGAGCGCCGAGCGCGCGAGTGACCGATCAGGATCGGTCGCGCCAAGCGTTACGTTGTCGAGAAGGGAGCCCTGAACAAGCCCCGGCTGCTGCCCGGCCCAGGAGATGGGGCCGCCGACCCGGATCTCCCCAGTCGCGGGCACAATGAATCCGAGGATCGCGGCGAGAAGCGAGGTCTTGCCCGCCCCTGATGGGCCGGCGAGAGCAACGAGTTCACCCGGCGCGACGTCGAAGCTGAGCGGGCCAGCAACAATCGTATCGCCGCGAGCAAGTTCGACACCGACGATCGAGAGGCCGTGGCTTGTCTCTGAGCCTGCGCCAGCTGCCGAGACGACGCCGTCATGGCGGCTTGCGCGCGCGGCGGTGTCGTCGCCCTCAATGAGCGCGAAGACATCGGCCGAGGCCGCGAGACCCTCGGTCGAGTCGTGAAATGCTGCGCCCACCTGGCGAATTGGCACGAACACCTCGGGAAGAACGAGGAGCACGAAGAGGCCGAGCGCGAGCGGGAATTCACCTGCAACGAGCCGCGTGCCAACAGTCACCGCGACGAGGGCGATTGAGAATGTACCGGCGAGGTCAAGCACGAATCCAGACAGGAACGTCACCCGCAGCACCTTCATTGTGCGCGATCTGTATTCTTCGGTTTCAGAGCTAATGCGGGCAGCTTGACGCTTCTCCCGCCGAAAAATCTTGAGCGTCGGAAGGCCTTCGACGACGTCGAGAAACGACGCAGAAAGTCGCTGCAACTGATCCCACTGCTTTCCCTGCACCGACTGTGTGGCAAGCCCAATGAGCACCATGAAGAGCGGAATGACAGGGAAGACGATCAGCACTGTGATCCCGCTCAGGAGATCCGAGAAGAGGACAGTGGCGACAAGAATCGGAGTGGCGACAACCGCGAGAATGAACTGCGGCACGTAGCCGGAGAAATAGCCGTCGAGTGCATCGAGGCCGCGCCCGAGTACTGTCGCAAGCTTCGCGTCGGCTACTGAGGCGGTCGCTTCGGGGCTGCGACGATCGAGCGCGTCGAGCGCAGCCGCGCGAAGCTGGGTCTTCACCTTCACGGCCCCTCGAGCGGCGACAACGTCCATCCCCCACGTGCTCAGGGCCCGCACTATCGCGGCAGCGAGTGCACCGGCAGCGAGCCAGGCCAGGCTGCTCTGGGCGTAGACGCCCTCGGCAACCCGCCCAGCTCCCGCTGCACCCCAAAGCCCCTCGAACACCGGAATAGCGACTGAGGCTATCGCCTGCGCCAGGAACCAGCTCCAGGCGATTATCGCGACGGTGCGCACTACTCCGAGTAGCGCACCGAGCGCGAACACCGTGCGGGCTGCACCCGCAAAACGCAACAGGCGTGGGTCGAGGGGCTTCATCAGGTACCGGGCCGCCTAAGCGGTGGCCTCGGCGGGCTGCTCAACCGGAATCATGTCGTGTGTGAGACGCTTCCGGAAGACCCAGTACGTCCACGCCTGGTAGGCGAGCACGAGCGGCAGCGTGAAGACTGCAACCCAGGTCATGAGCTCGAGCGTCTTCGGGGAGCTCGCGGCTCCCACAACGCTCATTGTGTGCTCGTCGCCGAGCGTGGAGATCATCAGGTTCGGGAAGAGCGCCGAGAAGATCGTGAGCAGCGCGAACGCGATTGTCACTGTGTTCCCGACGAACGCCCAACCCTCGCGACCGGCGAGGTTCGCGACCCAGCCGCCGATGAGCGCAACCGCAGCGATCGCTGCACAGGCGATGATGAGTCCAATGTTCGGGTTCGACAGGTTCATCACGATTGTCCAGACGAGGAAAGCCGCGGCGAGCACGATAGTCACGACTCCGACGTTCTTCGCGAGCTTCCGCGCGTTGTCGCGCATCTCGCCGACCGTCTTCAGCGCCACGAACACGAGGCCGTGGGTGAAGCACAGCAGCATGACGACGATGCCGCCCAGGAGGCCGTACGGGTTCAGCAGCGTGAGCAGCGTCCCCTCGTAGAGCCAGCCGCCGGTCTCGACAGAGCGGATCGGGACTCCCTGCACGAGGTTGGCGAACGCGACGCCCCAGAGCAGCGGCGGGAGAACTGAGCCCCAGAAGATGAACTGGTCAAACCAGCGTGTCCACTTCTGGCCCTTGCGCTGATGCCTGAACTCGAACGACACACCGCGAAGGATGAGTGCGATAAGGATGAGCAAGAGGGCGAGGTAGAACCCTGAGAACATCGTCGCATACCACTCGGGGAATGCAGCGAAGAGCGATGCGCCTGCCACGATGAGCCAGGTCTCGTTCAGATCCCAGACCGGACCGATCGTGTTAATGAGCACACGGCGGTCAGTGTTTGTCTTGCCCAGGAAAGGCAACGACATGCCTACACCGAAGTCGAAGCCGTCGAGCACGAAGTACCCGATCAGCATGACGCCGACGATGAGGAACCATACGGTAGTCAATTCCATGATTCGTCTCCTTTCCTAGTACACGGTCGCGAGTTGGTTCTGGTCGACAGAGCCGGAACCATCGGTTCCATCGCCGTCGTCAGTCCGAGCAATCTCGGGCGGCCCAGCCTTCACTGCCTTCACGATGAGTCCGAACTCGACAACCGCGAGCGCGCCATACACAACAGTGAATGCCGCGAGCGAGACAAGCACTGCCCAGCCGGGTACGCCCGGCGAGATGCCTTGTTCTGTGGTCATCACCCCGAACACAATCCAGGGCTGGCGGCCCATCTCGGTGAAGACCCAGCCAACGAGCGATGCGAGCATCGGAAGCGGCGCTGTCCAGATTGCGACAGTCCACGCCCACTTAGGAAGGTTGATATTGCCCTTTCGGGTAAGCCAGAGGCCGACAACGGAAACGAGCGCGGCAAGGGCGCCGAGGCCGATCATCCAGCGGAATGCCCAATACGTCACCCATACGATCGGCACGAAGGAGCCGTCAGTCGGGCAGGTCAGGAGCGAGTCTGCGCCGCCGCAGTACATCTGGGTGTACTCAGCCTGCAGGTCGTTAATGCCTTCGACGGTGCCGTCGAGCGAGTTTGTCGCGAGGAAGGATGCCAGGTACGGAATACGAACAGAGAAGATCTCGTGAGCTCCATCAGGGGTGCCCAAGCTGAAGAGCGAAAACGAGGCGTCCCTACCCGTAGCGGTGTTGTACATCGCTTCTGCCGCAGCCATCTTCATCGGCTGCGTCTCGGTCATGACAAGGCCGAGGGAGTGACCGCTCAGGCCAACGCCAATGAACGAAATGATGTTTGTCCACGCGCCGAAACGAAGGGTTGTGCGCATCTCGTCAACGAACTGGCCACGCTTCAGGTGCCAGGCTGCAACAGAGACGAGCACGACACCAGCGAACATGAGCGAGGCGAAGATTGTGTGCGGGAACTGGGTCAGCGCGACTGGGTTCAGCAGCACCTCCCCGATGCTCGCAAGCTCGGCACGGCCCCGCTCTTCGTTCAGCACGAAGCCCTCAGGGTTCTGCATGAACGCGTTCGCAGCAAGGATGAAGTACGCCGAGAGCACGGTGCCGATCCAGGTGAACCAGATCGTCATCAGGTGGATCTTCTTGGGAAGCTTGTCCCAGCCGAAGATCCAGAGGCCGATGAACGTCGCCTCGAAGAAGAAGGCGATGAGGCCCTCCATCGCAAGCGGGGCACCAAAGATGTCGCCAACAAACCGGGAGTAGTTCGACCAGTTCATGCCGAACTGGAACTCCTGCACGATGCCGGTAACGACGCCCATGGCGAAGTTGATCAGAAAGACCTTGCCGAACAGCTTGGTGAGGCGAAGGTACTTGTCCTTGCCAGTCCGCACCCATGCCGTCTGCAGGATGGCGACGAGAAGCGCCATCCCGATCGTCAGCGGTACGAAAATGAAGTGATACAGGGTGGTCAACCCGAATTGCCAGCGCGCGAGCACTACCGGGTCAAGAAACTCATTCATTTGTTCTCCTATAACCAGGAGATGAGCGCTTGCCACGCGGGGGCGCATTACTCCCGTAGGAATTCCCTACGGGCGGGGGTACCCGCGGGGGGCTGGCTAAACTGCCAACTGTAGCCAGTATATTCAAGCTGGGAGTTACCTGCGAATCAATTTTGACGTCAAGATTCTTTGGTTCCGGGCGGCGTACGAAGCCTCAGGTGATTCGTCATACACTGGCTGAGTGACTTCGCCTGACGACATGCCTGACAGCCGCCCACGGTTCGCGGCGCGGTTTGAGGATCGCATGCATCGCCGGCGGGCGAAGCAGGCGATCAAACGAGGCAAGACCCCGTCTGTTATCCCCTACATCGGGTACGGGACAACAGAGTGGGTGCGTGTGCTCGGTCGAGTGTTGTACCTCCGGCCAGACACGAGCGAACACTCACGCTTCAGGCCCGACGTGCAAGAGGTCTCGCGCGTGCGCGGCTGGCGCACGTTCACGAGCGTGTACGTTCCGTACCAGCGAATCACTGTGCTCGTGGACGGGGTACCTACAGCCGAGGTCGTCGCAGATCGTGGAGGCGTGATCGACTCAATCGTGCGCGTCGCGCTCGCCCCCGGCTGGCACACGGTCACGCTGCAGGTCAGCGAAGATGAGGCCGCCCATGCCCCGGTGAAGGTGATGGACACAGCCTCGCAACTTGGTGTGCTGTCTGACGTCGACGACACAGTGCTCATCACGGCGCTGCCGAAGCCGTTCGTAGCCGCATGGAACAGCTTCGTGCTCGACGAGACAGCGAGGCGGGCTACGCCAGGCATGCCTGTGCTGTACGACAGGCTTGCGAAGCGCCATAAGGGCTCTCCGTTCGTGTACCTGTCGACCGGAGCGTGGAACGCGGCTCCCGCCCTCAGCAGGTTTCTCGCCCGCAACCTCTATCCGATGGGCCCGCTCCTTCTCACGGATTGGGGCCCAACGCACGATCGCTGGTTCCGTTCTGGCCGCGAGCACAAGCAGCGCGAACTCAAACGTCTTGCGCGCGAGTTTCCAGGCGTGAAGTGGATCATGTTCGGCGACGATGGCCAGCACGACGAGGCGCTCTACGCGGAGTTTGCAAGGGACCATCCCGAGAACGTTGCGGCTGTCGCGATCAGGCAGCTCTCGGTTGGGCAGGCTGTGCTCGCCGGCGGTAGATCAAAGGCGAAACAGCAGAAGGATGCGAGCGGTGTGCCCTGGGTGTACGGCCCGGATGGCGCGACCCTCAGCGAGGAACTCACAAAGCTCGGTCTCCTATGACTGACATTCCCGTGCCCTGGTGGCGGCGCGCTGAACAGCGCGTCACCGGCAGGTTCACAGTCGCGGCCAGGCCCTCAGCGCTCCAGCTCGCAAAGGCAGGCGGCGCTGCGATCCTGAGTTGGTTCGCGTGCCTGATCTTCTTCCCCGACTCGCTTCCGATGTTTGGCGCCATCGCAGCGCTGATCGTTGTGCAGGAGAGCGTTGATCAGTCGCTCACCAAAGGCGTTGAGCGTGTCGTCGGCGTACTCTTCGGGGTCTCCGTCGCACTCGGCGCAGGGGCCCTCTTCGGCACCAACTCGTGGTTGTTCATTGCTGCGATCATCGTGTCGATGGGCGTGGGCTGGCTGTTTCGGATGAGCGCAACATCGACGAACCAGATCGCGATCTCTGCGATGCTCATGATCGCGCTCGGCGGGTCTGAGATCGGTTACGGCGTCGAACGTCTCGTCGAGACCGCGATCGGCGCAGCAATTGGCGTCGCGGTCAACGCGGTCATCGCGGCCCCAGTGCGAACCGGGCTCATGCATGATGAGATCACGTCGCTGACAGGGAATGCCGCCGCGGCACTCGATCGGCTCGCCGACGCTCTTGAGACCCCGCGCGACGAGGCCTGGCTTGAGAGCATGCTCGAGTCTGCGCGGGAGCTTCACGAGGAGCGCGCACGGGTCCACGCCGAGCTCAGGCGTGCACGCGAGAGCCTGCGGCTCAACCCGAGGAGCAGGCGTCACATGCGCCAGCTCTTGGAGGACGACGCGCTGTTCCAGCGGGTGCAGCCCATCGTGACGCAGGTGATCGGGATGTCGCGGGCGCTCTACGATCTCTACGACGCGGAGCTCGTCGAGGATCCATCAGTGATCGGGATGCGGCAGGAGATTCGTCGGGCTGCCCACGATCTCGCGCTGCTCGGCACGACTCCGCCGGAAACAGGAACGGCCCCGGAACCGCCGGCGCTGACTGCGCCGTACACGATTCCGAGGCCGCCTCCGAGGCACTGGGTGCTCATCGGTTCACTCATGGAGGATCTGCGCCGCGTCCGCGGCAGGATCACTGGTGAGCTCGATTAGTTCACGAGCGCGGCTTGCACATCGATGATGATGGTGACGTCGTCGCCGAGCAGGAAGCCGCCCTTCTCGAGGGGAGCGTTCCAGCTCAGGCCGAAGTCCTGGCGCTTCACGACCGACTTCGCCGTGAAGCCCGCCTTGTAGTTGCCGTAGGGATCCTCGCCGAATCCGCCAAACTCGAAGTCGAACGTGACTGGCTTCGTGACGCCGCGCATGGTGAGGTCGCCGTCGACCTTGAAGTCGCCGTCAACAACGCGAACTCCAGTCGACGCGAAAGTCAGCTGCGGGAACTCCTCGGCCTCAAAGAAGTCGCCGGTGCGGAGGTGACCATCGCGGTTCTTCTCGTTCGTGTTCACCGAGGCGACCTCAGCGGTGGCCGTCACGCTCGAATCGAGCGGGTTCTCCCCCGTAACGAATGTCGCGTCGAAGTCCTCGAACTTGCCCTTGACCTTGCTGATTGCGAGGTGGCGGATCGAGAAGCCGACCTCGGAGTGCGTGGCGTCGATCTTCCAGGTGCCTGCGCGGTAGCCGGGGATCTGATCTGCGGTGAGGGTCATTGGAAAATACCTTTCAAAACTTGTCCAGCGCCAAATGCCTGTCACTGAATTGGCTGTCCGGGATCTTGCGGACATAGAGAACAACTTACATGCACATGCATCTATTCCCGCATTCTTGAAAATCTTTTCTCGACACGCAATTCGGCGACGAACCGCCCTCAATCCGCTTCACCCTGTACTGATGAGAAAGCGGTCTGGCTAGGCTGCCCGTATGAGCTCTTCTCCCGCACTTCCAACGTTCAACGAGGCCATCGCCAGAGCCCGCACAAGTGGCAAGCCCGTCTCAGTGCTGCTCGGCAACGGCGCCAGCATCGACTACGATCACGATAGCTTCAGCTACAACTCACTCTGGGAGGAGGCACGGTTCAGGGGCCTCACGATCTCGAAGAGTGAACTCGCCGATGCTGTCGGATCGACCGATTTTGAGACCGTACTTCGGCGTCTCAAACGGTCTGCGCGGCTCAATGAGCTCTATGGCGCCGACCCGGGTCTATGCGTACAGTTCACGGCAGACGCGCGCTGCGTGCAGGACGCGCTTGCCGAGGCCGTCGCCAAGCTCCACCCGGACACGGCGCTTGAGCTGGGAGACTCAGAGGTGCAGGCTAGTACCGCATTCCTTGGCAACTTTGACGAGGTCTTTACGACAAACTACGACCTACTTCTGTACTGGGCGACAGTGCAGGGCTATCGCGAACGCGATCTCAACACGACGGACGGCTTCTTCAGACTCTCTGATGGAACTATCGGGTGGAGCACAGAGCACCAACAGAGCGTGCACTACCTGCACGGGGCGCTGCATTTGTTCGTAGACAGCGATGAACTCGAGAAGGTCGTCAGCTCTCGGGCTGGCAACATCATTTCACAAGTGCGGAGGCGGCTGCGCAATGGACAACGCCCCCTCATAGTCACGGAGGGCAGCTCATCCGACAAATTGGAGCGCATCGCAGAGAACGAGTACCTCTCGCATTCCTTCGCAAAGTTCGGGGCTCTCAACGGCACACTCTTCATTCACGGCTCATCTATCGACAAGAACGATGACCATCTCTTCGGTCTGCTGACGAGCAAGTCCAACTGTGTTGAGACGCTGTGCGTGTCAATGCGGCCAGGATCGGCAAACGCACAACGCCTTCGCGAGCGCACATTTGACCTCGCACAGCGACGGAAGAACGCTGGGGGAAGCCAGCTGAACATCGAGTTCTACGACGCAGCCTCAGCGCACCTGTGGCGGTAGTACGCCTTAGCGCGGCCGGCGCTTAGCGCTTGCGCGCGCCCGCTCGGCGGTCTCATCGACACCAGCACGCGGCTCGAACGAGCCATAACGGCGTTCAGCAGCGACACGAATGAGAAAGTCGCTGATTGCAGGATTCTTCGGCAGCAGCGAGCCGTGCAGGTAGCTCCCGAGCACGTTGTTCGTCCGAGCACCCTCAGTGCCGTCAGTCGGGTTGTTCCCAGCCCCCTGGGTGACACGGCCGAGTGGCGCGGAGCCGTCGCCAAGCACGGTAAAACCGCTGTGGTTCTCGTAGCCAATAATCTCGCCAAACTCCTCGGAGTCGACGACAACATTTCCAATCATCCGCTCGGCACCCCCTGTCGTCTCGACGTCGAGCACTCCGATGCCCGAGAGCGTCTGACCCGAGTGCGTGAGGAAGTGGTGCCCGAACAGCTGGTAGAGACCGCAGATCACGAGCATGGGCGTCCCGTCGGACGCGAGCGCACGGAACTCTTCTGCTCGTCCCGCCAGGTCGACCGCGACCCTCCCCTGGCCTGAGTCTTGACCACCCCCGCCGATGACGATGTCGACGTGTTCGGGAAGCGGATCGCCGACGTTCACATCGACGACACGGGGCTCGTAGCCGTGAGCTCGTGCCCGGCGACTCAGTGACAGCAGGTTACCCCTGTCTCCGTAGATGTTCATGTCGCGGGGGTACAGCGACACAATGACGAGTTCACGCTTGTCAGCCATTAGATTTCCTCAACATCGGTGAGCTCGGCAAGGCGCTTTCGCAGCCCGAGCATCGCTGTGTACGTGCAGTAGATCCGGCGGGGCTGCCCCATGGTGCGCGACCTGAATGCGGTGAGCGCAGTTCCCAGATCCTCCTCGACTGCCCCGACGGGCACGTCGTCGTGCTCAAGCCGCAGCGCCATGTCCCAGGCGCGCGTGCCGGTAACCGCAGTGACGCCCCCATCGCGGAGCGTTTCGAAGTCGACGTCCCACAGCCACGACATGTCGCGGCCATCCGCGTACTGGTCGTTCACCGCGATCATCACCGCGACGCCCGTTGCATCAAACGAGGCAAGTCCGAGGCGGAACCCCGCTGGGTTCTTCACTAGGACAAGCTCGAGGGGCTGGCCATCGAGCTCGAGCTTCTCACCTCGGCCAAACGCGGGGCGCACAGTTGAGAGCGCCTCGAGCACCTCGGTCGTCCGGGCACTCGTATTTGCCCCCTCGGCAACTGCACGCGCAAGCACGGCGCGGACTGTGACAAGAGCGGCGGCAGCGTTGTAAGTGTTGTAGAGCCCTTCGAGCTGCAACGGTGTCGAGTGCTGCTCTCCGTCGATCAAGAACGTCGCCTCGTTCTTACCGAGTTCTAGCAGTGTGACATCTGCTGCTTCGCGGGCATCAGCACCCCGATCGTCGACCCCCACGGCGGCAACGGCTGCCGCCTGGCTGGTCGGGGCGTGGAAGTCGTCGTCGCCGGGGAACGTGCTCAGCAGTGCTGGCGCAAGTCCAAACTCGCGGACCTCGGGGCCACCTGCCGCGCTGCGTTCCCGTGTCCGTTCGCCTATCTCAGCGATGAGCCTATCTTCACGGTTCACGACAAGCACGTCGGTCGTCGCGTCAGCGATACGCTGCAGGTACCGGGCGGTCGTATCTATCTCTCCGAACCTGTCGAGCTGATCGCGTAGCACGTTGAGCAGCAGGGTGAAACGCGGCTTGACTCGCTCGATGAAAAACATTGCATGAGCCTCGTCGAGTTCGAGCACCGCAACGTCGGCGTCGAGTGTGCCACTCGGGCCGCTCTCCTGCACCATTGCAGCCACGACGCCGCGAGAAAAGTTTGATCCAGTCTTGTTTGTGAAGACTTTCAGCCCCTGCGCCTCCAGCATCTCGACGATCATCTTCGTCGTCGTCGTCTTGCCGTTGGTGCCGCTTACCGCAATCACCCCAAGCGGCAGCTTGGCGAGACCCCGGGCCATGAACCCGGGGTCAAGCCGCTCGACAACGAGGCCAGGCAGCGCCGATCCCCCTCCGCGAAGACGGGCCCCCGCCCGTACCGCTTTACCGACGCCAGCCGAGAAAAAATCACGCATGCATCAAGATTAGTCGCCAAGCAGGTCGGGCCGTACACGCCGTGTACGTTCGACGCTCTGTTCGTGGCGCCAAGCATCGATCGCGGCGTGATTTCCAGACAGCAACACGTCGGGCACGCGGCGTCCGCGCCACTCAGCGGGCTTGGTGTAACTCGGGTACTCGAGCAGCCCAGCCTCGTGCGACTCCTCCACGAGGCTGTCAGGGTTGCCAACGACGCCGGGAAGGAGCCTACCAATCGCCTCGATCATCGCAATCGAGGCGACCTCTCCCCCGTTCAGCACGTAGTCGCCGATGCTGACGAGCCGCACTCGTCCGCGATCACCGTACTCGTCGAACACGCGCTGGTCGATCCCCTCGTAGCGGCCGCAGCCGAACACGAGGTGCTCCTCGGTTGCGAGCTCGCGCGCCATCGCCTGAGTAAAAACGTCTCCTGCAGGCGAGGGGAAGATGATGAGTGGCTCCGCGGTCGGTGCCGGTGCCGACCGCGCATCCGCCAGGATCCCGTCGATCGCGTGCCCCCAGGGCTCGGGTTTCATCACCATTCCGGCACCGCCGCCCGTCGGCGTGTCATCGACAGTGCGATGCTTGTCGTGCGCTGAATCGCGAAGATCGTGCACGTGCATGTCGATGAGGCCGCGGTCTCGGGCTTTCCCCATGAGCGAGAGCTCGAGCGCGTCGAAGTAGCCGGGGAAGATCGTGACGACGTCGATCCTCACGCGTCCCCCTGTGGATTCTGGGTACCGTCCTCGATCGCGCCGTCTCCGAACAGGCCCGCGGGCGGAGTCATCGTGACAATGCCTGCCTCGAGGTCAACCGACGGGACGATCGCCTCGACGAAGGGCACAAGCACGACGCCAGTCTGGGTCTTCACTGAGAGCAGATCCTGTGCCGGGAAGTGCTGCACCTCGGCTACTGTTCCCAGCTTCTCGGTGCCACCGCCCTCGATGGGCTGTACGACGTCGAGGCCGACGAGCTCGTGGGCATACCACGCGTTCTCTTCGGACCCCGCCGCGACTGCCTCTTCATCGATCCAGAGGATCGCACGGACGATGCTCTCGACCGCGGTGCGATCGGGCAGCTCGACGAAGAACCCGACGGGCATGCTGTTGAACCAGCGAAGCTCGCGAAGCTCAATCGTCTGCCCAAACCAGGGGGAATCCTCGGGGACCTGCAGGTGAAACTTCGATCCTGGAACGAACCTCAGATCCGGGTTGTCCGTGAACATCTCAAGCTTCACACCGCCCTTGAGCCCGTGGGGCTTCGTCAGGCGTCCGACACGCAAACTCCCCGCCCCGCTAGCGGGACGGGGAGCTTGCGCACGCTTTGGAGCGTCTGCCATATCAGCCGGCCTCAGGTGCGTCGGTATCGACGATATCTACCCTGACGCGCTCACCAGAGGCGAGTGCGGAGATTACGGTGCGAAGCGCCTGAGCGGTGCGGCCACTGCGACCAATCACGCGTCCAAGGTCTTCGGGGTGCACACGAATCTCAAGGGTCTCGCCGCGGTTTCCCGCGCGCTGCGAGATGCGCACCTCGTCTGGGTGATCTACCACCCCACGAACGAGATGCTCAAGCGCATCAGCGAGCACCATCTCAGCCAAGAGCCTTAGGCCTCGGTCGACTCGGCAGCGGCCTCTTCAGCCGGCGCCTCGGTCTCTGCGGGAGCCTCAGCTGCCTCCTCGGCGGGAGCCTCAGCAGGCTTCTCAGCCTTCGGGCGAATCACTGACTTCTTCTTGGCGTCAGCCTCGAATACTTCCTTCGACTCAGGTGCGAGCACCTTCGACTCGGTCGAGCCCTCGCCGGTGAACTTACCCCAGTCGCCAGTGAGCTTCAGGAGCGCGGTGACCTGCTCGGTCGGCTGCGCGCCAACGCTGAGCCAGTACTGTGCACGGTCTGAATCGACCTCGATGAACGAGGGGTTCTCGGTCGGGTGGTACTTGCCAATCTCCTCGATGACGCGGCCGTCACGCTTGGTGCGCGAGTCTGCAACGACGATGCGGTAAAACGGTGCGCGGATCTTGCCGAGGCGCTTGAGGCGAATCTTGACTGCCATGTGCTGGTTCCTTCAGGTTGGGTTAGATGTGACGCCGCGCGGAAGCTCGGACCGAATCGGTCTCTGGCGCGGAAGCCTGGCACGCATTACGCGAACTAGGCAAGTTTGCCACACTAGGGGCCAAATTGCAATTTTTGATGGGATCAGGGGTTTTGCTGGGCCGCCTGCGGTGCGGCGGCCCAGCAGAGGCTAGTTGCCCGTGACTTTTCGCATCCAAGCCTCGACACCGGCGGCGTCGATTGGCAGGGCATCCGAGATCACTTCGTTGCCAGTCTCGGTCACGACGAGGTCGTCCTCCAGCCGCACGCCGATGCCGCGCAGCTCGGGCGGCACGGTCTCGTCCCAGGCGTGGAAATAGAGCCCTGGCTCGACGGTGAGCGCCATTCCTGTCTGCACAGTGCCGCCAAGATAGGTCTCGTACCGCGAGGAGTCGCAGTCGTGCACGTCGAGGCCCAGGTGGTGCCCAACACCGCACACAATGTAACGGCGATGATGCTGACCATCGGCTGAGAGGGCCTCGTCCACCGATACTGGCAGCATGCCCCAGTCGGCGAGCCCCTCGGCCAACACTTCCATGCACGCTGCGTGGAAGTCGGCCCAAAGCCTGCCTGGCTGTACCGCTGCGAGACCTGCCCTGTGCGAGCGCTCGACGAGATCGTGAACCTGGCGCTGTGCGTCCGAGAACGTGCCGCTCGCTGGCAGCGTCCGCGTGACATCTGCGGTGTAGCCCGAACGCATCTCGACACCCATATCGAGCAGCAGCAGTTCGGCTGGGTCGACCTCGCCGTCGGCGCGAACCCAGTGCAGGATCGGCGCGTGTGCACCCGAGCCGACGATCGTCGCATAACCGGGGGCCTGACCGACAGTGCGGGCGTGACGGTCGAACGTTCCCTGCAGCCAGCGCTCACCCCCGGCCGCGATCGCGTTCGGGATTTCGCGTGTGACAGCCGCGAAGCCGTCGACAGTCGCGAGGTTCGCCGCGCGAAGCTGGCCAATCTCCCAGGCGTCCTTGATCTGGCGCAGCTCGGAGAGCACCGTGGCGAGCCGTGCGGAGCGCGTCCTGCCCGCGAGCGCGGCGCCGGCGCCGCGCGCGACGACAGCCGCACCAGCGATGAGCGCGTCGTCAGGCACACCGGCCTCGGCGAGCTCCCCAATCGGGCGGACCGCTAGATCGAGCGCAGCCGAGACCTCGGCGACTCCCGCGAGCGGCCCAACCCAGAGCTCTCCGTGGTTCGCGTCTGCGTGAAACGCCTTACTTCCGGGACGCGCTGGCGGTGTGATGTACAGCGTCGCGTCGTGCCCGCCAGCTATCGGACGCATGACGAGCACTGCGTCTTCGATGCCGTACCCCACGGCCCACAGGAAGTCGCTGTCGGCGCGGAACTCGAAGTAGGTATCGTTTGCGCGCAGCTGCGAGCGCCCGGCGGCGACGACGAGGGTCTCCCCCGCGAGCTCTGCAGAGAGCCTGGCACGGTGGTCGGCGGCGGCGGAAGCGGCGCCAGGTTCGACTGCGAGTTCGCGCGCTGCGTCGCCCCAGCCCTCCGCCATCCAAGTCGTGAACCCGGTCGCCTCGCTGAGTAGTGGCATCCGCGGATCGCGGCGGGTCGCGCGGGAGTTCGGCATCCCCGACTCCCAGTCGACGACGTTGACAGTGAGTCCAAGTCCGCTCAGTGAGGGGCCGCCATGGTTGTGCGTCATGTGTGTTCCTTTCAGGAAAAGCGTGGGCGGGGCCGGCATGCCGCGACGCGACGTGCCGGCCCCGTTCGTGAAAATCAGTCGCGGCTGCGTGCAGCGCTACCGAGGCGCTCTTCGAGCGCGGTGAAGAGTCGCTCTGCGACGTTGCCGAGCCGAAGGCCGTCGTGCTCGAACTCGTTCGTCACCCATGCGTGCACCCCAGCGACGCGCGAGGCGGTGTCGAGCGAGAGCTGCGCGTCGACGTACATGTCGTCGTAGTACACAGCGGCCTCAACAGGCACCTCGTTGCGCGCGAGCCTGTCAGTGTCGTACATCTTGATCGGCTGCTCGTGGGCCGCGAGGTGTTCGACGGCCTCTTGGAAACCACGAAGCCCCGCGATCTCCTCGAACATCCAGGGGAACACAGTCTCGCCCGTGAAGTTCAAGGGCCGTGCCGACTCCGCGAACTCTGGCCGGGCGTCGCGTTCTCGCTGCGCCGCCCACGAGCTTGGGCCGGGCCCGTAGATCGCCTCTTGCAGGGCGATGAACAGCGGGTTCGTGAGAAACGCTGTCTCGGCCTCAACAGTCGCAAGGAACGTGTCTGACAGCCGGGTCTCGGCCTCGTCGGCGAACGCCTCGTCAAAGATCCAGTGCACCCGATCGAATCCTGGCTTCATTCCGAAGTCGAGGCCGAGGGTCTGCAGTCGCCGAACGGTGAGCCTGTCGCCACTCGGCAATCGCACATCTTCCCGCTCGAGCAAGTCTGCGACGCGCGCGATCCTGTCAACGAGGTGCGGATGGCGCTCGCGGAAGAGACGATTCTTCTCCGCGATGCGCGGGAACGTGCGGGAGTAGACGACCGCCGGGTCAGGATCAATGCTTGGCAGCCCGCCGGTGATCGCCGACGCGACAACCGACTCGGGGAACTGCGAGAGGTACTGCAGCGTCAGGAACCCGCCGTAGCTTTGCCCGAGTGTCCACCATTGCCGGCCCGGGAAGTGTTCCTCTCGCAGCGCCTCGAAGTCGCGCACGATCGAGTCCTGGCGGTGCAGCGCGAGAAGGCGCGCACCAGCCGCAGCGTCGAGACCGTCGAAGTCGCGCGCGCTGAGCGGGGTCGACCTCCCAGTGCCGCGCTGATCGGGCAGGACGACTCGGAACCGCTTGACTGCGTCGCCAATCCAGCCATCTGCGTCGAGCGGCCGTGGCGACTTCCCGCCGGGCCCGCCCTGCAGGAAGACGAGCAGCGGCAAATCCGCATCGCGGTTCGAGGAGCTCACGACCTCGCGCGCGAACACACGGATCGTCTCGCCCCCGGGCTCGCTCCAGTCAAGCGGCACAGTGACCCACAGATCGCGGCCGCTGAGACCAGCTCCAATCGGGTACCAGTCTGTCATTTTCGGGCAGTCCTCACTCTCGAATCAAGTAGTGCGTACAGGGTGTCAACGATCAGGTTCGACAGCACGACGAAGAGCCCGCCGAGCAGGACGATCGCAATGACGACCGGGCGATCCTGCATCGCGACGCTCGTCACGGCGAGCGAGCCGACCCCGGGGAGTCCGAACACCTGCTCGATAACGATCACGCCTCCGAGGAGCATACCGATGTCGATTCCGAGCTGGGTGACAAGCGGTGGCATCGCCGAACGGAACGCGTGCACGTAGGTGACGCGGCGCTCCGTGAGGCCTTTGGCACGGGCTGTGCGAATGTAGTCCTGACCGAGCACGTCAAGCATCTGACCGCGCGTAAGCCTCGCGTACACTGCCGCGATGACGAGCGCGAGGGTGAGCCACGGGAGCGCGAGGTGCCACGCCCACTGGGCCGGGTTCTCGGTGAGCGGCGTGTACCCAGACGGCGGGAACAGCGTGACGCCCATCTTTGTCGGGATGAAGTACAGCGTGTACAACGCAATCATGCCGAGCACAAACGTTGGGAAGCTGATTCCGACGATTGCGAATGCCTGACCGAAGCGGTCACGCAGGCTCCCCGGGTGCTTGGCAGAGCCAATACCGATCGGGATGCCGATCGCAAGCCACACGATGACCGCACCAAACACGAGCGACATTGTCACTGGGATGCGCCGCACGAGCAGATCCCAGACAGGCAGGTTGGAGCGGTACGAGAAACCGAGGTCGCCCTGCAGGAGGTTACCGAGGAACATGAAGTACTGCTGAATCATCGGCTTATCGAGCCCAAGGTTCACACGAATCTGCTCCATGAGCGCCTCTGTCGCCTTGTCGCCAGCGATGATGCGGGCGGGGTCAGACGGCGACACGTAGAACAGCACGAACACGAAGACACTGAGCAGAAACAGCACGAGCGCGCCGAAGCCTACCCGTGAAAGGACATAGCGAATCATGCTTTCTTCCCCTTCGTTGAGGTCGGATCAAGAGCGTCACGCAGCCCGTCACCGAGCAGGTTAAACGCGAGGGTGAGGGCGAGGAGGGCGAGGCCCGGCACAAGCACCATCCAGGGAGCGACCATGTACATCGACCCGTTTGCAGCGTCGGCGAGCATGTTGCCCCAGCTCGGTGTCGGTGGCACGATGCCGAGGCCAAGGAACGAGAGCGTCGCCTCGAACACCACTGCGGCGGGAATGCCGAGCGTGGTGTAGACGATGATCGGCACGACGAGGTTCGGCAGGACATCGCGGAACATCATCGAGATACGCGACTCCCCGAGCGAGCGAGCAGCCTCGATGTACTCGCGCTCACGAATCGCGAGCACCTGGCCGCGGATCACGCGGGCAAGGCCCGCCCAGCTGAAGAACACGATCACCACGATCGACAGTCCGAGGCTCGGGCCGAGCACCGCGACGAGCGCGATCGCAACGAGCAGGAACGGGACGCTCATCACGAGGTCGATGATCCGGCTCAGGAGGGTGTCAACCCAGCCGCCGAAGAAGCCAGCGGTCGCGCCAATCACCACGCCAATTGCAGAGGCCACGAGCGAGGCGACAACACCGACGAGCAGCGACACTCGCGCGCCGTAGGCGAGTCGCACAAACAGATCGCGGCCGAGCTGATCAGTCCCGAGGAGAAACTCACCGGACGGCCCGACAGGGATGCCAGCAGCCGAAAGCCCTGTCTCTCGGAACTGCTCATTGGGGCCGTGTCCGGTCCACTGAGCGATGAGTGGCGCGCAGATGGCGAATGCAACGATACCGAGGATGACAAGCGCGGAGACGACGCTCGCCGGATCGCGCACCAGTCGCGCGATCGTGAGCTGAGCCGAGCTCTTCGCTTGGATGTCAGCAGCCTTCTGGGCCGCGTAGCCCGGCGTCGTGATGAGCTTCGTGTCTTTCGAGAATACGCCACTCACAGTGCGCCTCCTGCCGCTGAGATGAGCACTCGTTCGCGCTCGACACGCGGAATCTCAGGGGCCGCGGCCGACAACAGCTTCTTCGTGAAGGCCTGCTGCGGCTGCCCGTAGACGGTCTCCGCGGACCCGAGCTCGATGATTTTGCCACCGTCCATGACCGCGATCCGGTCGCAGACGTGGCGTACGACTGCGAGGTCGTGAGAAATGAACAGGTAGGTGAGTCCGAGCTCTCGCTGGAGCTCATCGAGCAGGTTCAGCACCTGAGCTTGGATCGACACGTCGAGCGCAGACACGGGCTCATCGAGGATCACGAGCTCAGGCTTCAGTGCGATCGCACGGGCGATGCCGATGCGCTGCCGCTGGCCACCGGAGAACTGCGAGGGGAAGCGGTTGTAGTGCTCGGGGTTCAGGCCGACGATCTCCATGAGTTCTTGAACGCGGCTGAGCCTGTCGGCGCCGCTTGCAACCTTATGGATTCGGAACGGGTCACCGATGATCGAGCCGACACGCCGTTTCGGGTTCAGCGAGCCAAACGGGTCTTGGAACACGACCTGCACCTTGCGGCGCATCTGACGCCACTCGGCGTCCGTGAGGTTCGCGGTGTCGGCGCCGTCGAAACGGATCGCGCCTGCAGTCGGGGTGTTCAGTCCCGCGATCGTGCGCGCAAGCGTTGTCTTTCCGCAGCCGGATTCTCCGACGAGACCAAGCGTCTCACCGCGGCGGACCTGCAGCGAAATGTCTTCAAGCACCGTACGCGGCTCGCCTCGGCGCTGTGGGAACGCGACAGAGAGATGCTCAACCTCGACGATCGCATCGTCGCTTGAGGCGATGATCTCCGCCGGCGGCATCTCAGGCGCGGGAGGCTCGACAGGTGGTGTCGTGAGCCAGCACAGTGACTCGGTGCCGTCGTCGTATTTCTGGAGCGGCGGGGCTTCACCGCAGATATCCATCGCGTTCGGGCACCTGTCACGAAACACGCACCCTGCGGGCGGACTCAAGAGGCTCGGTGGGCGGCCACCAATCGGGATGAGCGGGGTACCGGGGGCGCGATTGAAGGACGAGGATCGCAGCAGTCCGGCAGTGTACGGGTGTGCTGGGTTGCCGAGCACGTTGTCGCTCGTGCCAACCTCGAGCTTCCGTCCGCCGTACATGACCATGACCCTGTCTGCGACGCGGGACAGGATCCCCAGGTCGTGGGAAATCATCAGTACCGTTGCCCCGAAGTCCTGGCGCATCTCGCCGAGGAGGTCGAGGATCTGGGCCTGGACTGTCGAATCAAGTGCAGTCGTCGGCTCGTCAGCGATGATCAGGGCCGGGCCGAGCGAGAGGCTCATGGCGATCATGACGCGCTGGCGCATGCCGCCCGAGAATTGATGCGGATACGAATCGAACCTTGCCTGAGCGTCAGGGATCCTGACTTTCTCGAGAAGCTCGATCGCGCGCGCCTTCGCGGCCTGTTTCGACACGTTCTCGTGAGCGCGGATCTGCTCGACGATCTGCCAGCCGATCGTGTACTGCGGGTGCAGGCTCGATAGCGGGTCCTGGAAGATCATGCTGATCTCGGCACCGCGCTTCTTTCGGAGCCCCTCGGGCGTGAGCGTGAGGAGGTCTTCGCCTTGAAACAGGACCTCTCCCGAGCGTTTCGCCTGCGGGATGAGGCCCATGATTGACTGCACGAGCACTGACTTGCCCGAACCGGATTCGCCGACGATTCCGAAGAACTCGCCCTCGCCGACCGTAAATGAAACGTCCTGCACGGCATGCACCGCGCCGTCTTCTGTCGGAATGTCGATCACGAGATTCCGCACATCGAGTATTGCCACTCGTACTCCAAGGTTGTGGTGTGCAAAAGGGGTGCGGGGAGGGCGGCGGCGCGGCCACTGCCCTCCCCCGTCGGGCTACCTACTGCTTGAGCCAGACGTTTGCCCAGTCACCGTTCTGCGCGAGCGCGTAGATCTCGAAGTTCTGGACGCGATCGGAGTGGTAGTTTGCCTTCTTGCGGGCAACGATCGATACGATTGGCGACTCCTCCATCACGGTCTTGTCGACCTCGTGCCAGAGCTTGCCGGCTTCCTCCGGTGTCGCAGCAGCGAGCGCCTGAGCGGCAAGTTCGTTTGCCTTGTCGCTGTTGAAGTCGACGTAGTTGTAGGCCTGCGGAGTGCCGTCAAACGAGAACTGCGGCTGGAATACCGAGCGCGCCGCGCCCCCGACCCAGTCGGGCGACCATCCGACGAGGGCGACATCCCACTTGCCACCCGACGCGTTCTCGCGGTTCGTCATGAAGTTCGCGTAGTAATCAGTCGGAGGAACCGGGAAGAGCTCAACAGTGATTCCGGCGGCCTCAAGGCTTGCCTGCACGGTCTGCGCGATGTCTGGCTGGGTGCCAACGTTGCGGTAGGGGAACTTCAGGGTCAGGTTCTCGACCCCCGCTTCCTTGAGCAGCGCCTTTGCCTTCTCGGGGTCTGCCTTACCGCTCTTGTCACCGTAGAGGCTGAAATCCTCGTAGCCGTTGATGCCGGGCCCGAAGATCCCGTTTGTCACTGACGCGATGTCCTCGCCGCCCATGACCTGCACGACAGCTGGCTTGTCGATCGCGTACTGAATCGCCTGGCGTACCTCGAGCTTCTGCAGCGCACCACCGTTGTTGTCTGACGCGGTGTTGAACCACATGAACTGGTCGACGCCGCCGTTCTCCATCGTCGTGAACTTCTCGTCGTTCGCGGCGGTGAGCTGCTGAATGTTCGCCGGGCTCGGGCTGAGATCGAAGAGCATATCTGCCGAACCTGCCTGGAGCTGCTGCATTGCCGCGTCGCCTTCGACGCCCATTGTCATCTCGATCGAGTCAACGTATGCCTTGCGGAGCGGGTCGCTGTCGGCGCTCCACGACTCGTTGCGCACGAACTCCCACTTCACGTCGGGCGTGTACGACCCGACGGTGTAGGGACCCGATGCGATGAAGTTCTCGCGGTACTCGGGCGAGTCGGGGAGGTAGTCGAGCACCTCGATAGGTGCAGGGTTCGCGGTCGGCAGGCTCAGCATCGACGTGAAGTCAGAGGCTGGCTCAACGAGCGTGAAGACGACAGTCTTGTCGTCTGGGGTCACAATGCCAGAAATGTCGTTGGACTCGATGTATTCCTTCATCGCGGCGGGCTCTGCCGCGACTCCAGCGAAGCCCTCGCAGTACTCAGCCATTCCGTCGATGAGGTTAATGAAGTACCCGCCGAGCGCCGCACCGATGTGCGGGTTACAAATGCGCTCGATCCCCCGGGCGACGTCGCCCGCGACGATCGGGCGCGCACCGTCAGGCGCGTCCCACGTCACACCGTCGCGGAGCGTGATCTCGTAGGTGAGCCCGTCCTCAGACGCGGTGGGAACCTCTGTCGCAAGGTCACCCGTGAGCTCGATGCGCTCATCAACGTCGTTCGATGAGACGTAGCTCAGCAGCGACCGCGAGATCGAGCGCACAACGCTGTTCACCGGCACGTATGCGGTGAGCTGGGGGTCGAGCCTGTCGACGTCACCGTTTGACAGCACCTTGAGTGTGCCGCCGGTCTGGGCTTCGCCGTCGCCTGCGCCGCCGTCGCCTGCGCCGCCGCTCGCGCACCCGCTGAGCACAAGCATCGCGGCCGCGCCGAGCGCGACACCTGAGAGTATCTTTTTCCGAGCCATAAGAGTCACCTTTGAATCGCTGAGAGGCTAACGTTGCGCCCGACGGACGCAATGGATGCGAATCGCATCCCGAGTAACATTGTACATGTCATCGTGTGCATGTCACACTTGGGAGGAGCGCCGATTCGGAAATGACGTAATCACGACAGCACTCTCAGCGATTGCAGCCCGGTGGCGGAAACGCGTCAGCTGCGCGTTCGCGGTGCGGCAAGATGCCGCTGCGGGCGCAGCAAGGCAGTAGTCAGCGCTCAAGCACACAGCTGGCGCACCTGGCTAGCGGTCGAGCCACCACCCGAGCAGGAAAGGGTAAGTGAACATGAACACGACGCCCGTGCCGATCAACACAGCTGTCCAGACCCCCGAGCGCCTCCGGAGCCGCCGCCCCTGCGGAGCAACCTGCATTCGCGGCCTCGGCGCCCGAGGGTCTGAGTACGTCACAGCCTGGTGTCCGAGCTCGGCCCCGATTAGCTCGGCAAAGTACAGAAGCGCCGTCGTCTCTCTTCTGTCCGAGCGGGCGCGGAGGCGCGTCGACGCAAGCTGCAGGGTGTCGTCGATGACCTCGATGTCCCAGCGCCGACCGTGGTCTATAAGGCACGCCATCACGTCGGGGGTGAGCAGCTCGAGCGCGTCGCGCTCGTAGCCCTCCGGCACGTAGGCTGTGAAGTACCTGTCAAAGTCGCCCTCGAGGGAGAGCCGCTGAGACCCAGGCAGGAGCGAACGCAGGCTCCCGTTGCCACGCGCGTCGATGACGAGGTGAGGGAGCGCGCGAGGCAACCGCATCGACAGGTAGCGAAAGCCATGACGCGGGCCTTTGGGGTCGCTCTTGTCGCCCTGAAACGAGGCCTTCCCAAGCTGTAGCTTCGGTTCGAGCCCGTTGCGCCCCGACCAGAGCACGAACTCGGTGCGGAACAGCGGTTTTGGCGGTGTCGCCCCGACAGGCGGCCGAACCCTGGCCGGATCCCTCCGGCCCGGGAGGCGCTCGGCGAAGAAGATACCGAGCGTCGGTGACGCGAACCCGAAACGCGAATAGGTCAGCCCGACACCCGCCGCAAAGTCCGAGAACGCGATTCCGCGCTTCGTGTCGAGCGGCATCGAGATCATGATCCAGCCGAACAGCCAGAGCAGGATCGCGATGAAGAAGCACACGACCGTCGACAGCGGGCGCACCCACTCGATCCAGCTCGGCAACTCGATCGGCGCGGGCCACTCAAGGTTCAGCGCGGACCAGAGCAGCGTGACCGGCACCGCGAGCACGACGAGGCCCGCGCCCTGCGCGGCCTGCCGGAAGACGCGCGGATCCTCCTCACGCACGCGCGCCCAGGAGACACGGCCCGGCCACAACGACTCGAGCTTCGCGAGTCGCCCGCCTGGGGCGACCGCGCCAGGGCGCTCCGTCACCTAGCGGAGCCCACCGCCGAGCATCTGCTGCAGCTTCTCCATCTCTTCGGGGCTCGGCGCCTTCGCGGCGCCACCCTTTCCGAGACCGAAGCCGGAGCCGCCCTGCGGTGCGGGAGCCTCGGCCGGCGTGAGCGCACGCTTCGCCGGGTTGCCCGAACGCTTCGCACCCTTGCCCTTCTGCTGCTGCTTCTTCTTGCCGCCGTGCCCGCCCATGCCTGGGATCGGCCCCATGCCGGGGATCTGCGGCATGCCGCCGCGGGCGACGGTCTTCATCATCTTCGCGGCCTGCTCGAAGCGCTGCACAAGCGAGTTCACGTCGGTGACAGTCATGCCGGAGCCCTTGGCAATACGGAGTCTGCGTGAGCCGTTCAAGATCTTCGGGTTCTGGCGCTCCTCCATCGTCATCGACTGGATGATCGCCTCGGTGCGGACAATCTCGCGCTCATCGAAGTTATCGAGCTGATCCTTCATCTTGCCCATGCCAGGAAGCATGCCCATCATCTTCTTGATGGAGCCCGCGCCGCGCAGCTGCTGCATCTGGCCGAGGAAGTCATCGAGAGTGAACGCATCCTTCGCAATCTTCTCGGCGACCTTCTTCGCCTCGTCCTCGTCGAACGCTGTCTGCGCCTGCTCGATGAGGGTGAGGATGTCGCCGAGGTCGAGAATGCGGCTCGCCATGCGGTCTGGGCGGAACGGCTCGAAGTCGTCGAGGCCCTCGCCTGTCGACGCGAACAGGATCGGGCGGCCGGTCACGCCACGGATCGACAGCGCAGCGCCACCGCGCTGGTCGCCGTCGAGCTTCGTGAGCACGACGCCAGTGAAGTCGACGCCCTCTTGGAAGGCCTGCGCGGTCGCGACCGCGTCCTGACCGATGAGAGAGTCGATGACGAAGAGCACCTCGTCAGGATCAATCGCCTTGCGGATGTCGCGCGCCTGCTTCATGAGCTCGGCGTCGACGCCGAGCCGACCGGCGGTATCGACGATGACGAAGTCGTGCTGCGCGCGCTTCGCCTCGGCGACGCCGTTCTTCGCGACCTTCACGGGGTCGCCGACGCCGTTGCCCGGCTCCGGTGCGAAGATCGCGACTCCGGCCTGCTCGGCGACGACGCCGAGCTGCGTGACCGCGTTCGGACGCTGCAGGTCACACGCGACGAGCAGCGGCGTGTGGCCCTGAGTCTTCAACCACTTCGCGAGCTTGCCAGCGAGCGTCGTCTTTCCAGCGCCCTGGAGGCCAGCGAGCATAATGACCGTAGGTGGGTTCTTCGCGAACTGCAGCCGGCGCTGGTCGCCTCCGAGCACCTCGACGAGCTCCTCGTTGACGATCTGCACGACCTGCTGCGCCGGGTTCAGCGCGCGGTTCACTTCGTCACCGAGGGCGCGTTCGCGCACCTTGCCAGTGAAGTCCTTCACCACATCGAGCGAGACGTCTGCCTCAAGGAGCGCGCGACGGATCTCGCGGACGGTGCCGTCAACGTCTGCCGCAGAGAGCTTGCCCTTCGACCGGAGGTTCTTGAAGGTGTCGGTAAGCCGCGAGGAGAGGGTGCCGAAAGTAGCCATAGTGCGATCAGTCTACCGCGCCGCGACAGTCACGGCGCCCTCCCCCGCGCCGGTTTACTTGTATTCGTAGAAGCCGCGCCCCGAGCCCTTGCCGAGGTAGCCCTTGTCGATGTAGTCCCGCTTGATGATCTCGGCGAATTCGCGCTTGATCGGGTCGTCGCTGTTGGCATTGAGGTAGTACGGCGTCATCATGCCGACAACGTCGAAGATCTGGAAGGGACCAGATGGCGCCCCAGTCGCGATCCGCCACGTGTTGTCGATATCTTCTGGGGTCGCGATGCCCTTCACGAAGAGCTGGGCCGCGGCGTCAAGCAGCGGCACGAGCAGCGAGTTCAGCACGTAACCGGGCTGCTCCTTGTGGATGCGCACCGGGACCATGCCGATCTCGGCCGCGAACTTCGCGACCGCCTCGAACGCTTCGGGGTCTGTGCCCTCATGCCCCATGACCTCACCGACGTTGAACTTCCAGACCTCGTTTGCGAAGTGCAGAGCAAGAAACTTCTCGGGGCGCCCGGTAAATGGGGCGATGTCACTCGGCAAAAGCGTCGATGAGTTCGTTGCAAAGATCGTGTGCGCAGGCGCGACGGCGGCGACACTCTCCCAGGTCTGCTGCTTGATGTCGAGACGCTCGGGTACCGCCTCGATGACAATATCGGCGTCCTTCATCGCATCGGCGAGATCAGCCGTCGCGCGAATGCGGGAGACTGCAGCATCGAGCTTCTCGTCAGTCGCGTCGGCGATGTCCCGGCGGTAAGCGTCCTTCAGGTACTCCCACCGCGCCGGAAGCTTCGCGAGAATCTCATCGTTGATGTCGTACGCGACGACGTCCTTGCCCATATACGCAGACTGGAAGATGATCTGCGAACCGAGGACTCCCGTGCCGAGGACGGTGAGATGTTGCATGACAATAGCCTTTCTCGAGAGGCGCCCCGCACGTTCGGGGCGCATTCCGGTCCGGCGGCCGCATGAATTGGCCGGCCGTCAGGCCTTATTCATAAGCGTAACAAAGCCCGAGCACCAGCTGGCGAGGTTTCGCTCGGAGCAGACCGCGCCGCGAACGGCAGCGTCGTTACGGCACGAGCTGCGCCGCGAACACGTGCGGCGTGAAGCCAGTCAGATCCCCGATGCCCTCGCCTTGACCGACGAGCTTGATCGGGAGCTTCGTGTGCTCCTGCACCGCAAGCACAAAGCCACCCTTCGCCGAACCGTCGAGCTTTGTCAGCACGAGGCCAGTGACTCCGGCATGCTCAATGAAGGCCTGTGCCTGCGCCAGCCCATTCTGACCAGTCGTCGCGTCGAGCACAAGCAACACCTCGGACACTGGAGCAAGCTTTTCGATGACCCGGCGAATCTTGCCGAGCTCATCCATGAGTCCGCCCTTGGTCTGCAGCCTTCCGGCGGTGTCGATGATCGCGATATCGAGACCCTCGTCGATCGCGCGCTGCACAGTCTGGAACGCAACCGACGCCGGATCCTGACCCTGCTGCTGCGGCTTCACGATCGCAACGCCCGCGCGCTCCGCCCAGGTCGCGAGCTGCTCGACAGCCGCCGCGCGGAACGTATCAGCGGCACCAACGATGATCTTCTTGTCGAACCGGGTGAGGTAGTTCGAGAGCTTTCCGATCGTCGTCGTCTTGCCGACGCCATTCACGCCAACGACGAGGATCACCGCTGGGCGCTCAGTGAGCTTCAGCGTCGGGTCGAACGCGGCGAGCCGCTCCTCGAGCACCTCGCGCAGGATCCGCTTGAGCTCCTTGACCTCGTTCACACGGTGACGCTCGACCGAGTCGCGCACCTCGTCAAGGATCGAGTCCGCAATCTCCGGCCCAAAATCAGCCGTGAGAAGCGCAGTCTCGATGTCGTCCCAGGTGTCATCGGTGATCGTCTCCGACCCGCCACCGAACACATTCCGAAACGCGCGCGAGAACGACCATGCCTTTTCTGCCATACCTCAAGACTAGCGACAAGAAGTCGCTCAGTTCGCGGTCGCCCCATGTTGCGTATCGGCAACGATGGAAGCGCAACGCCGAGAAACTCGCTCTGGACCCTCCCCACCCTTGTATATTCAGGGAGACAGCAACGATGCTTGAATGAACGCGCAGGTGGCAACGCGCGGACCAATGGAGGTCAAGTGAACCACGGAATTATTCGCAAGGGCAGGCTCCTGCGTGCCCCAGCAATCGCTCTTCTCGCCCTCATCCTGGGCTGTGTTGGACTCTCTCTGCAGGCGCTACCCGCGCACGCAGCGACGTGTGTCCCCGACTCGACGACCGGCTGCGTGCAGGGAATCGTGAAGACAAGCGCCGGAGATCCGGCAAGCGGTGTCGGGCTCACACTCACTGGCATGGGAGCGAACGAGGAAACCCAGACCGACGAGAACGGCCGCTGGTCGTTCCCAATCACCGAGGAAGGCACCTACACTGTCGCGCTCGACACCGCGACACTGCCGGACGGCCAGTTCCCGCGAGCGGCAGACACCCGAAAGGTCGAAGTCGCACTCTTCGAATCAGCGAGCGCGCTCTTCCCTCTCACTGATGACCCAGATGCCGCGGCCACGCCTGCCGCGCCCGCCCCGCCGGAGGCTGGCGAGGAAACCGGATCAGGATCGGGAGAGGAAACGCCAGGCGACGAGGCGAACGCCCCAACCAAGCCAAGCGCCACAAACTCATTCTCGTGGCCGCGCTTCTGGCAGCAGGCCGCCTCCGGCCTCCGAATGGGACTACTGCTCGCGCTCGGAGCAGTCGGGCTCTCGCTCGTGTTCGGCACGACCGGGCTCTCAAACTTTGCGCACGCTGAGATGCTCTCGATGGGCGGCATCCTTGCCTTCCTCGCGATGCAGCTCACCGGCAACATCTGGCTCTCGGGCGCCCTCGTGGTGATCGTGATGGCCGCGTTCGGCTGGATGCAGGACGCGGTGCTCTGGAAACCCCTGCGAAAACGCAGACTGAGCCTCACTCAGATGATGATCGTCTCGATCGGCTTCTCGATCGTGCTGCAGAACATCTTCCAGTTCTTCTTCGGCGCGAACATCCTGCGGATCGACCCGTCAACGCCGAAAACCGTGACACTGGCCGGCATCACGCTCACCGTGCAGTCCTACGTCGCCATGGGAATCGCGCTTGTCGCGATCATCGCCGTCGCGCTCGTCATGAAGTACACGCGCTTCGGTCGCGCGACCCGTGCCGTGGCCGACAATCGGCCACTCGCTGAGGCCTCGGGCATCGATGTGGATCGCGTGATCCGCTCCGTCTGGACCGTCGGCGTCGCCCTCGCGGGCCTCTCGGGCGTGCTGCTCGGCCTCGTGCTCAACGGCATCGCGTGGAACACCGGATGGCACTACCTGCTGCTCCTGTTTGCCGCGGTTATCCTCGGCGGCATCGGCACGACCTTTGGTGCCATCGTCGGCGCACTCATTATCGGCCTCGTCATCGAGATGGCGAACATCTGGCTGCCCGGCGACCTCAAGCACGCCGCCGCGCTACTCATCCTCATCGTGGTGCTGCTTGTGAGACCGCAGGGCCTCTTCGGGCGCAAGGAACGGATCGGATAACCTCATGGAATTTTGGACCGGACTCCTGCAGGCAATGCTGCAGACTGCGCTCTCCCCCGTCACCGCGGCGTTCGTTATCGCCGCGATCGGGTTGAACATCCACTTCGGATTCACCGGGCTCATGAACATCGGGCAAGCGGGCTTCATGCTCGTCGGCGGATACGGCTTCGTGATCTCGGTCATGAACGGGGTGGGACTGTTCCCAGCGATCCTGATCTCGATGGCGGCCTCGGCGCTGTTCGCGTTGCTGCTCGGCATCCCGACTGTGAAACTCCGGGGGGACTACCTCGCGATCGTGACGATTGGCGCGGCGGAGATCCTCCGCATGACCGCGCGGCTTGCGAATATCAGTCACATTACGGGCGGCCCGAGCGGCATCCAGAGCACGCGGTTCCGCGAGCAGTTCAACGCGCTCTCCCCACTGCCCGAGGGGCGCACCTCGTTCCTCGGCCTGAACTACTTCAACACCGGCGTGGACGACTGGTGGTCCCGCATCGTCGCGTGGGCGCTCGTCGCTCTCTTCCTGCTCATTACGTGGCTGCTCATCCGCAGCCCGTGGGGGCGAGTCCTCAAGGGAATTCGAGAAGATGAAGACGCGGTGCGAAGCCTCGGCAAGAGCCCCTTCTCATACAAGCTGCAGGCGCTCATGATCGGCGGCGTCATGGGCGGCTTCGGTGGCATCGTGATGTCGCTGCCCGCAACCATCAACCCTGACGGGATGTCGCGCGCGACCACGTTCAACCTGTGGATGATCCTGCTGCTCGGCGGCGCCGCGACGATCCTCGGACCGCTCCTCGGCGCGATCCTCTTCTTCGTCGTGCGCCTCGTCATCACGAGCGTCGCCTCGGAATTCGTGCCGGCGAGCGTGCTCAACGCGCAGCAGGCCGAGATCCTGGCATGGATCCTCATCGGGTTCATGCTCATGCTGCTCGTGATATTCAGACCGCAAGGCATACTCGGAAACAAGAAGGAGTTGGCCTTCAATGACTAGTTACCCATACGACCGCGCGGAACTCCGCGCGAGCCTGGCCCAGATCGAACAGCGGCCCGGGGCGCCGAAGCCGGACCCGATCCTCGTGGCCGACAACGTCGTCCGACGGTTCGGCGGAATGACAGCCGTTGACGTCGACCACGTCGAGGTGCAGCGTGGCGCGATCACCGCGCTCATCGGGCCCAACGGAGCGGGCAAGACCACCTTCTTCAACCTCCTCACAGGGTTCGACAAGCCGACACCGGCGACTGGCCGCGACAAGGCCAGCTGGTCTTTCAACGGCAAGTCGTTCACCACGACGAGCGCGACGAAGGTGGCGCGATCCGGGATGATCCGGACGTTCCAGCTCACCAAGGCGCTCACCAGGATGACTGTGCTCGAAAACATGCTTATCGGGGCGGCGAACCAGCCCGGCGAGAATCTGTTCGTCGGGCTCGTGAAGCCGCTCTGGGCGAAGCGCGAACGCGAGAACGTTGAGCGTGCGGAGGAGCTCCTCAAGCGGTTCAAGCTCGACGCGAAGCGCAACGATATGGCAGGCGGGCTGTCCGGCGGCCAGAAGAAGCTCCTGGAGATGGCGCGCGCGCTGATGTCGAATCCCTCGATGATCATGCTCGATGAGCCGATGGCTGGTGTGAATCCCGCGCTGACCCAGAGCCTGCTCGAGCACATTGAGCAGCTCCGTGACGATGGCACCACCGTACTGTTCGTCGAGCACGACATGCACATGGTCCGGCACATTTCCGACTGGGTTGTGGTGATGGCCCAGGGCAGGATCATTGCGGAGGGACTACCGGAAGACGTCATGACAAGCCCAGCCGTGATAGACGCGTACCTTGGCGCGCACCACGACCAGGATCTCGGCGACGTCATCAACACGCAAATGATGCGCGCCATCGAGGACGAGATCAAGGAGGAAGCGCGATGACTGACGCACTCGCTACACCCGAGCCACCCACGGCAAACGCACACACCGGCGGCGTGAGCGTTCCATCGGAAGAGCTCGTCCTCGAGGCGACCAACCTCGTCGCGGGCTACCTCCCGGGCATCAACATCCTCAACGGCTGCAATATCTCCGCTCACAAGGGCGAACTCGTCGGGATCATTGGGCCCAACGGATCGGGCAAGTCAACGCTGTTGAAGTCGCTGTTCGGGCTCGTTGACATCCGTGACGGGTCCGTGGCATTGAACGGTGAGGATGTCACCAAGTCCAAGACAACGGAACTCGTGCGCAAGGGGGTCGGCTTCGTCCCGCAAACCAACAACGTGTTCCAGACGCTGTCGATCGAGGAGAACCTACAGATGGGCCTCTTCCTGAACCCGAAGCGGTTCGCGAGTCGCGTGGCCGAGATCTGGGACCTGTTTCCGATGCTCGCCGACCGGCGAAAGCAGCTCGCCGGCTCACTATCTGGCGGCGAACGCCAGTCCGTCGCGATGGCGCGGGCACTCATGACCGAGCCCAGCGTGCTGTTGCTGGATGAGCCCAGCGCGGGGCTCTCCCCCGTCCGACAGGATGAGACCTTCATTCGGACGCGGCAGATCAATCAGACCGGCGTGACGATTGTGATGGTCGAGCAGAATGCTCGCCGGTGCCTGCAGATTTGCGACCGCGCGTACGTGCTGGATCAGGGAACGAACGCGCACCAGGGCACGGGTCGCGAACTCGCGAATGATCCGAAGGTGATCGAGTTGTATCTCGGCACACTCGCCACCGACGTCGACGCCAAGCGCGCGGAGACGGGTGCGATTCCGGTCAGCGGTGTCGATGGGGATCGGTAGTCGACGCCCCTCATCCAGAAGTGGTCCGGAACGGCGCCGAGGTTTGGATGGCCGCGCGTGCACGCGGTCGTCCAAACCCAGGCAGACACCGCACGCACGAGGTTTTAGGCTCAGAACGGGCCGGGCTCCTCCTCGCGTACTGTTCGAAACCGGACCCGGCTCGGCGGGCGCTCGATGTGTTCGGCCCCCGTCGGGCTGACCCATTTCAATACGCCACCCGGCTGCTGATCCACTTTCCAAGCTGAGTTGTGTTTCAGCGTGTGGTGCCCCCTACAGAGGTGCGCGAGGTTGTCCGTGCGAGTCTCGCCGCCACTGACCGCCGCCTTGGTGTGGTCGAGGTCACACCTACTCGCGCGAATCCTGCACCCAGGGGCGCGACAGTGTACGTCGCGGGCGGCGAGCAGGCGGCGTATCTCTGCGCTCGGGCGGTAGCGTTCGACGCTGAGCACTGCGCCATCAGGATCGACGGACACCGCGTCCCAAACGCGTTCTCCCCCGGCGAGTTCTCGGGCAGCGGTGGTCCCGATCGGGCCATATCCCACGAGCTCGGGAATCCCATCCGTGCGTCCGGCTTCTCCGTGTTCACCGAGGGTGTGTGCTGGGATGATCACCTGGATATGCGCGCTCACTCCGATCCCGAGTGCGGGGCGGAGTTCGCCCGCAGCGCCGCATGCCGGGCATCCGGTTGGCTCGTCACCGTCAGCGGGGTCGGAGGTGGCGCCAGCATCGGTTATGCCGCGCAAGAGTAGGTCGGCCATCACGTCAGCTTCCACCTGTGGCCGCTTGCGCGGTCGGGGGTCTTGCGCCTTCTCAGGGACAGCTGGACCACTCTTCGTTTCCAACAGCACCACGGACTTCGCGATCTGACGGATCCGATCCCGAATGCCATACGCCACCGCTGCAGGAAGATACGCGCGGAGTTCGGCCATGCCGTCGGGGAGGTTCGAAACGCACACGGATCGCCGAGCGGCGGCCTCTTCGTTGCGCGAGTCTTCGTTGAGTTCGGAGAATTCGAGCGCCAGTCGGCGCGCGATCGGACGAAGTCTGTTGGACGGCTCGATCCGCGCGTGCTCGAGCACCGCCGTCTCGTATCGAGATCGCTTGCTCGCAAGCGCGCCGCTTGACTCGAGGCCGAACGGCGCCCCTTCTTCAACTACGACTCGCAGGTTGGTCGAGTTGATCTCCCCGGCGAGGAGTGCATCAACGGTGGCACGATACAGTCCTCCCGCCTGGTGTGCGATGTTGAGCAGCCTTGCGGCCGCGTATTCGCTGAGTTTGTAGCGTGCGGAGACTTCAAGGCGCAGAGACCGGAAGGCGAACTCGAGATCGCGAGTAGGCGGGCCTGCGGGCGGTCCGCAGGTTCGCTCCATGAGGCGCCCGAGGGCGAGCAGCTGTAACCCTTCCGCGCGCCGAGCGGAATCCATAGCAGAGTCGATCGCTTGGAAGTCGCGGCGGTCTTGCGAGAGCGACACGCGCCGCTGCAGTTCGTAGCCGGGCGTGACAAATGCATCGTCGTCGCGGCTGGCGGACGGTTCAGGGGTACGGTCAGGCTCGTCGGCGGCTGGTGAGAAGTCGTTCATGGGACCAATGGCACAGCATCGCTCTGAGGCGGGAGCGGGTTCTCCACAGCTCAGCGAGGATCGCCTCGCAGGCGTCGTTCCTGTCCCGCTGTGTGCGAAGCAACGTCTCGTACCCGTACAAACGAACGGTGGCCCCAACCCGAAATGGGTTGGGGCCACCGGAGCCTGAACGAGGGTGAATTAGCCCTCGATCTCACCCACGGCGTTCGGCTTGTTCGCCTCGTCGTACCGGTAGATACCGATCAGTGCCGAGGACGGCTCGTTCTTGTCAGTGAGCGGCCCACCACCTGCGCGACCCTCATAGTGGATGTCCTTGTCATCCTCGAGCAGCGCAAGGCAGTCCTTGTAGGTGCTGCACTTCTCGCCACCGTCTGCACCCGAAACCGCCTGCAGGTTGTCACGGATCGCCGCTGGATCCGTGCTGCCAGCCTTCTGCGCGGCCAGTGCGACGAGCATGACCGCGTCGTACGACTCCGGAGCGAAGTTCGTACTCTGGGTCGCGGTCTCATCGGCTGCGACAAGCGCGTCGAGGAAGTCGCCTTCTGAAGCGCGGCCCGGCGTCGTGCCCTGGGCACCCTTCAGGAGGCCAGCGTCGAACTCCTCATATGGAACCGTGTTGCCGTCAACAAGGTACAGCTTGGACAGGTCGAACCCCTGAGCTGCAAGCTCGGGGATGATCTGCTTCGCCTCTTCGTAGCTCACGATCGCGATCGCGTCAGGCTTCTTTGACAGTGCTGCGGTCACCTCGGAGGTGAAGGTGGTCTGCCCCTCCGGGAACTCCTCGCCCGACCCCTTCGCGCCATACACAAGCTCTGCGCCGGCCTCTTCCAGGGTCTCCTGGAAGTTGTCGCGGAGCCCGATGCCATAGTCGTTGTTCTGCGCGAGCATCGCCACAGTCGAATGGCCGTCCTGAAGCACGAGGTTTCCGAGTGCGCGCCCCTGGATAATGTCGGATGCAATCGTGCGGAAGTACAGCGGGTTGATCCCCGACATCCCGATACCAGTGTTCGAGGGAGACCCCATCAGGATGCCAGCCTCCGTGAGCCTCGGCATCGCGGCGTTGGAGTTGCCAGTGCCCATCGCGCCAAGCACGAATGACGGGTTCGCCTTGATGATCTCGTCGACACTCTTGTTGATGATCGTCGGGTCGGACGCGTCGTGCTCGTTACCTTCGACGACGAGCTCGACGTCTGAGCCGAGAACGCCGCCCGCAGCGTTGATGTCTTCCATCGCGAGCTTCACTGCTGCGCGAGGGCCGAAGATGAGGTGCGCGAGCGTTCCCGTCTGAGGAAGCAGTGTGCCAATCTTCAGTGCACCCGAGTCCCCCGAGGGTGTCGATGTTGTGTCGTCAGCAGGCTTTTCGCTGCTTGATGTGCAGCCTGACAGCGCGAGGGCCGCACCGGCAAACAGCGCAATCGCGGCTGCAGTTTTCTTGGAGTAAACCTTCATTGGCTACGCCTTTCCATACGGTTTGGTACGCCCCACCATTGGAGCGGTACGTTCGTAGCGTATCGCCGGGAGGAAGCGCTGTGTTGTTCTCCAGCCCTGCCGAGACAATTTTGTTAGATTCAATCAATCGCCGACGGGTTCGGGTCGCAAAAGTATCGGATTCCGACTCGCCTCGCGACGCTCAGCGTGATCAGGATTCAGCACCGAGCCGCTGTCCAACGACAGCGGAGATCCCGTCTCGGCGCATCGATACGCCATACAGAGCGTCGGCGATTTCCATTGTGCGCTTCTGGTGCGTGATGACGATGAGTTGCGACGTCTCGCGCAGCCGTTCGAAGACCTGCAGCAGGCGGCCAAGGTTCGCGTCGTCGAGCGCTGCCTCAACCTCGTCCATGATGTAGAACGGGCTCGGCCGCGCCTGGAAGATCGCAACGAGAAGGGCAACGGCAGCAAGGGAGCGCTCGCCACCCGACAAGAGAGACAGCCGTTCGACTTTCTTGCCCGCGGGCCGCACCGCGATGTCGATGCCCGTCGTGAGCAGTTCGTCAGGGTTCGTGAGGGAGATCTCCCCGGAACCACCGGGAAACAGGATCGGAAACACCTCGGAAAACGCGGCGCGCGTGTCCTCGAAGGCAGCAGCGAAGATCCCCTGCATGTGCTCGTCGAGCTCTTCGATGATTTGGCGTAGATCCGCGCGCGTCTTTGTCAGATCGGAGAGCTGGTCGACGAGAAACTTATGCCGTTGCTCGAGCGCCGCGAACTCCTCGAGCGCGAGCGGATTGATTCGGCCGAGCTCGCTCAGGCGTCGCTCTGCCTTCGCGAGACGTCGCTCCTGCTCGGCGCGAACGAACGGGACCGTCCGCTCTGCGCGCGCTGTCGTGTGCGCCGCGTCGTGCGCAGGGACGACGTCGTTGCCGAGTTCCCCCGCTCCACCGGTGCTGTCGGAGGGGCTCTGTTCCTCGCGCACGCCAGCGTCCGCGCCCGCAAGCCCGAGTTCGGCCGCGAGCTGTTCCTCGAGCGAGAGTTCGCTTGTCGGTGGAGCGGCGTCGGCCGATATCTCGGAGCTCGGCGATGCGCCGACCGGGGCGTTGCCTTCGCCAGCCACTGGGATCCCGACCTGCGGGCCGTACTCAGCAACGAGCACATCCTCAACGAGCCCGAGTTCGTTCCCTGCCCGCTCAAGCAAGGACGAAAGCTGCAGTTTGCGTTCGTAACTCTTCAGCTCGGCCCCGTGGACAAGCTCGGTAATCGACTGCAGTTTGCCGCGGGCTTCTGACTCCTCGGAACGCAGCAGGGTGAGCTCCTGGCTGTTCCGGGCCCGTTCCTGCTCTGCACCCTGCTGGGCGGTGCGAGCCTCGGAGAGGGATCGATCGCACGCGTCGAGGATCCCTGGAAGCGCCTCGGCGACAAGCTCGGCGCGTGCGACCTGCCGCGAACGCAAGACGGCTCGACGTGCGGCCTCCTCAGCCGCTCGGCGCTCCGCTTCGAACTGCGCCGCGAGGGTAACGCTTCGTTCCTCTGCAGCCCGGGCGCGCTCTTTGGCGGTCTCAAACGCGAGCCGCGCTTCAATCTCGACGGAGCGAGCCTTTTCGACGTCTGCGAGAAGATCGTCGCGCTGGCTTGCGTCGAGAATCGGGCGCGGCTTCGCGGCCGCATCCTCGAACGCCCGTGTCGCCTGGACCACGAGCTCGGCTGCCTCATCTTCCGAGCCGGTCACGCCCGCGAGTGCGGTCGCTGCTCGTTCAGCTTCGGAGCGTGTCGCTTCTGCCCGCACGACGAGCTGTTGGCGCCTGCGAGCGTGCTCGGCGAGCCTGGCGTCCGCTTCGCGAAGCTCGGCGTAGGCCGCCTTACTCTCAGCTTTGAGTCGCGCGACCCGCTCCCGCTGGTCGGCGAGCGCCGCAGCCGCAGCCTCAATTTCTGCAGAGATGACTTCGAGCCGGTCCTGGGCCTCGCTGAGGTCTGCAGTGAGCTCAATCCGCGACGGCGCGAGCCCTGACCCGCCAGCCAGTGTGTGCTCGGTGAGCACATCACCGTCGGACGTCACAATCGTGAAGCCACCGCCGGGCAATAGCGACCGAAGGGCGGCGGCGCCCGCAGCGGCCTCCGCTGCGGCTCCGGCGACGAAGCTCCGACTCAGCAGACCTCGTACACCGTCGGGTGCCTCGAGAAGTACCGTCGAGATCGCAGTAAGGCCGGGCACTGCGACGGCTGGTCTCTCGACAGCGGCGGCATTCGCGATGACGGCCCGAAGGCGACCGATGTCGCGCTGCCGCGCATCGGAGACGGCACCCTGTGCGACGTCGGCGGAGTCCACGAGGAGCGCGTCGGCGAACACTCCAAGCGCCGCGCCGACCGCTGCCTCGTAGCCGTCGCGCACCTTGACGTGGTCCGCGACACGGCCCAGCACCCCGGCGGGTTGCTCGGCGAGCAGTGTGCCAGACGCGTCGCGCTGATCCAATGAGCGCGCGAGTGCTGATACGCGGGCTTCGAGGCCCGACGCCTCCTGCTCGAGCGCGTGGAGGGCGGAGCGTCGTTCGTCGACAAGCTTCTCTGCGGCGGTCTCGCGTTCTTGCGCCGCGCGGTACGCACCGTCGAGCCCGCCCTCTGGCAACTCTGCGTCGTTGGATTCGGACTCGAATGCCTCGAGTTCGGCTTGAGCATCGCCCGCTCGGGTCTCGGCCTGCGCCAACGCTTGGGTCCGTCGTTCGAGCTCAGCCGCGATGGTCTCCCGCTTCTGTTCGGCTGCCTCGAGTCGTCCGCGAAGCGCCGAAAGCTCAAGGTCGTGGCGGGAGACGAGCTCGGCCTGCGCCTGGATTTGCTCATCGATGGCGTCGAGCATCTGTTGCGCTTTCCGCGTGGCCTGCTCAGTGGCGCGCCATCGGTCCTCCTGCTCGGGGGTGCGGGCAGCGAGCTCCCGCGCCTCTTCCCGCGCCTCGTCGACTGAAGTTCGACTCGTCAGCGATACCTGCTCGGGTGATTCCGACTGGGTCGCAAGAAAGGTGAGACGCTGCTGTGCCTGCGCGTACAGGCCCCGCAGCTTAGACTGGGCGCTCTCGAGAGCGAACGTGACGCGGCGCGCGGCGTCAAGCTCGTCGCCCTGCTGCTCCTGTTCAAGCCGCTCGATGCGCAACTGTTTCTGTTCCACCTGCTCCTGCAGCACGATGCGTTCCGAGTGGCGCTCCGATTCGTCCTTCGCGAGGCTCGCGAGCTCCGTGCGTAGCCGTGTCACATCGTCGGCGAGTAGCCGGGCTTTCGCATCCCGCACCTCGGCGGCGATAGTCTGCGCCTGCCGCGCAACCTCGGCCTGCCTCCCGAGAGGTTTGAGCTGCCGCCTGATCTCGCCAGCAAGATCGTTGAGGCGAGTGAGGTTCGTCTCCATCGCGTCGAGCTTGCGCAGGGTGCGTTCCTTGCGGCGTCGATGCTTCAAGATGCCTGCCGCTTCTTCGATGAAGCCGCGGCGATCCTCCGGGGTGGCCCGGAGGACGGTGTCGAGCTGGCCCTGCCCGACGATGACGTGCATTTCGCGCCCGAGCCCCGAATCGCTCAGCAGCTCCTGGACGTCAAGCAGACGGCACGACTCGCCATTGATCGCGTACTCGCTTGAGCCGTTTCGAAAGAGGATGCGACTGATCGTCACCTCCGTGTACTCGATTGGCAGCGCGCCGTCGCTGTTGTCGATGGTGAGCCTGACTTCCGCACGCCCGAGCGGACCCCTGGTCGATGTGCCCGCGAAGATGACGTCTTCCATCTTGCCGCCACGGAGCGTCTTCGCTCCCTGCTCCCCCATCACCCAGGCAAGGGCGTCGACGACGTTCGATTTGCCGGAGCCGTTCGGCCCGACGATTGCAGTGACTCCCGGCTCGAACTGGAATGTTGTCGGCTGCGCAAACGATTTGAAGCCACGGAGGGTCAGGCTCTTCAGGTGCACGCCGTATCCTTCCGGTCGCTGTGAAACTCGCGCAGACTATTCCCAAACACTACCGGGTGGCTGGCCCTGGTTCCCATATCCCCCGCCGATGAATGGGGCTATCGCCGACACCGCTACTACGGCTGCGACTAGGAGCGTCGCCCCGAGCGTCACGAGAAAGACCCTGCCGCCGCGGGGTGTCACCGATGCGAGCGCGAGCCCGTAGCCGATACCGGCGATCAGGATCGCTGGAAGGAACATGAAGGCGGAGACGCCGATGTTGAACCACACCCCGGGAGCGCACACGTCTCCGGGCGGACAGGGCTCGGACCCGATCGCTTCGACGACCGACACGATAGCGACCAAGAGCACGGCGGCGACATAGGCCGCGCCGCCGAACAGCAGCGATTGGGTGAAGGGCACGAACTGGGTGAGCCACGGCTGCATCGCGGCGGCGACCGCAGCGAAGAACACAGGCGGGAAGAGCAGCGCAGCCAGCGCGAAACTGGGCGATGAGATCACCCAGAAGCCCTGACCAGGGCCGAGCAGGATCAGATTGGCCCCGATCCAGATCCCCCACACGCACAAGGTGTAGGCGGCAACCCGGGCGGCCCGCGAGGTATACCCCGTGGCAAGCCACGGGTGGTCGCCAACCAGCGGTGCGGGCTTGTTGCCTACCGTGCCACTTCCCTCAGGCCGCGGGACGCTGGGGTCGTCGGGCAAGGACCCGCTCAGGTTGCTGTCCATAGCGACACCATATCGACAGGGGGGCTACTTTGCCCACCGCCCACGCGTCGTGACCGACGTTCGCGCGAGAGCATACGCAATCGCCCCGAGCACGATGACTGGGACGAAAATGAGTGCGGCGAAGGCGGTTGTCTGCCAGAAGCCAGTGAGGCACGGCTCGCCCGCGAGGCAACCGACACCGGCGTCGGCCCAGGCGAGTTGCGAAAAGGCGCTTAGCAGGACCGCTGCGACGTAGGCAGCGAGTCCAAACACAAGCGCCTGCGTTGGCGCGGCGAGCCGTTCCAGCAAGCGCGCAAGCGCCACCGCGAACACAGCACAGCCGACCGGCGGAAGCGCGATGAGTGCGACCGCCCCGAGTGGGCGAGGCGCGAAGTATTCGAAGCGCCCATCAGCGAAGGCGAGGACGGACGCCAGCAGCGCGAGCAGCCAGACCGCGAGCGTTCCGAGGGCGACGCGCCAAGCTTTGCCCCACACAGAGGTCGACAGCCAGGGGTGAGTTACGTCGCGTCGGTTCACGCCGTGCCGCGCATCTCGATCAAGCGCGTTCTCGCCAGCGCGACCGGGATCGCCGCTCAGTCCCTCGGGGGCGCGGGACCAGTGGCCCCATACCTTGGAAGCCGCCGAGGTATCCGCCATCGCTCATGTCGCCACTCTAGCCACTGCTAGAGTGGCGCGCTGCTACTGAGTTGCGCTATGCAGTGCCGCGAGAGCACAATTGCCGTGTCCGAGACATGAATGCCGCCCCATTGCTACTGCCGGGCATCGCCGTCTCCCTGAGGTTCAGTGCCTACGTCGCCCGTCTGGTCGTTCCCCGCCCCCACAGCACCGGCCGCGGCTACGGCTTCACGCTTCGCGGCACGCTTTTCAAGCTTTCGCTCCCTGCGGCGCTCCACGAGCGTATACAGCACGGGTACCAGAATGAGCGTGAGCAGCGTCGATGAAACGAGTCCGCCAATAACGACGATCGCGAGCGGCCGCGAGATGAAGACTCCCCCGCCTGTGAAGCCGAGCGCCATCGGCACAAGCGCGAAAATTGTCGCGGCCGCGGTCATCAGGATCGGGCGTAGCCTGAGCCGCGTCCCGTGTTCTACGGCCTCATCGAGCGACGCACCGGCCTCTCGCAGCCTGTTAATGAGATCCATCAGCACGATCGCGTTTGTCACAACGATGCCGATGAGCATGAGGAGTCCGATGAGCGCGGGAAGCCCCAGCGGGACCCCGGTAATGAGGAGCCCGAGGATCGCGCCGGTCGCGGCGAACGGGATCGAGATCAGCAGCACGAGTGGGCCTCGGAAGCTGCGGAATGTCGCGACCATCACGAGCAGCACGAGCATGATCGCTGCGAGCATTGCAACACCGAGCTGCCCGAAAGCCTCGTCCTGCTGCTGGCTCACGCCACCGAGCTCGAAGCTCACTCCTGCTGGCAGGTCGGTTGTCGCGATTGCCTTGTCAACGGCACGGTTTGCGGCGTCGAGTTGACCGGTCTTCGGCGTCACAGAGAGCACGACCTGACGCTCTCCATCAGCTCGCGTGATCACGGGCGCGGTCAACTCTTCTTCGACTACGGCGATCTCCGACAGTTTGATCGGGGCACCGGTCACCTCGGTCGCGGCTTTCGCCTCGGCTTCGGCGGCTTGCTGGTCGACGAGGGCCTGAGCCGCGTCAGCCTGGCTTTGCCTCAGTGCCGCAATCTGCTCGTCGATCCCGGCGATCCCGCTCTTGGCGCCTTCGATCGCTCCCTGCAGGCCCGCGAGCTGTTCGGCGCGCTCCTGGGCGGCCTGCTGTTTGCCGACCTCCTTGGGGTCGAGCGGCGGGTACGGCGTGACTGGCGCTGCGGTGAGTGTGGCGAGCTGCGCGTTGAGCTCGCCGAGCTGCTGCACGAGTTCCGCGCGTTGATTGCCGGCCTCCCAGATCTGGTTGGTCAGTTCAGCGTTGGCTTCCAAGCGGGCGTCTTCGGCCTCTGCGTCGGCCTTCTTCTGGAGTGCGTCGCTCGCTGCCTTCTGCGCGATCGCTGTCTGCTGCGGAGTGACGGGGAGAAGCAAGTCGCCGAGCGTCGCCGCGGTGTGCTCCGAGCCCGGGGTGCGCAGCACGATATCTCGCTCGGCGCCGCCAAGCATCAAGCGCCCGATGGTTTCACCTGACATCGCGTCCTGGATCGCCTTCGCAACCGCCGCGCGGTCGAAACCTAGGCGGGTCGCCTGTACGTCGTCGAGCGTGACGCGCATCACCGGCTGCTCACCCTTGATGTCGCTGTACACACTCTGCACGCCCGTGGCGTCCGCGAGTTCCTTCTCGAGCATCTCGCTCGCCGCTCGTAGTGCAGCGGGATCGGAGCCACGGATCTGCAACGCGATCCCGCCACCCCCGGCATCACCGACGAAGGCGTCCTGGGTCTGGATCCGCAATTCGCCCGAGTCGTCGAGCGCGTCGAGCGCTCCCTGCACGGCATCAGTGACCTGGGCAACGTCTGCGCCGTCGCCAAGTTGCAGATCGTACGAGATCGTCGGTTCGCCCTCGGCCCCGACAGGGATCGACGTCATGACGTCACGGACGCCGTCGACCTTCGCGAGCGCCTGCTCGACTGGCTCGGCCTCGGCGACGAGATCCGTCGCTCCTTCCTTGACGACCTGCGTGAGCTGCAGGCTCTCCTGCCCCGAAGACCCTAAGAAGTCCGTCTTGAGGAACGCGGTCATTCCCAGCGTGAGCACGAGGATCAGACCAGAGCTCACGAGCGTGATCACCGGATGCCGGCGCGTCGCGGAGAGCGCGGGCATGAACGCCTTCTGAAGTCGATCGGGAGTGGTGTGGATCTCGTCGAGCTCCGACGGCACGTGGTCGGGATCGGCGTGCTCGTCGGCCACGCCGTGACCACGCTTCGGCGGCTTCTGCATGAACCAGTACGCGAGCACGGGCACGATGGTGAGCGCGACGACGAGCGACGCGACGAGGGCGATCGATACGGTGATTGCGAACGGCCGGAACAGCTGGCCAGCCATGCCGGAGACGAAGGCGATCGGCAGGAATACTGCGACGGTTGTGAGCGTCGACGCGGTAATCGCGCCAGCGACCTGGCGCACCGAGGCAACGACGCCCTCGATCGTCAGCGGTCCGGTCCCCCGTCTGCGGCTGATGTTCTCAATCACGACGATTGAGTCGTCGACGACGCGTCCGATAGCGATCGTCAGGGCGCCGAGCGTGAGGATATTCAACGTGTTGTCGCTCCACTGCAGCCCGATAAGGGTGATCAGCAGCGAGAGCGGGATTGAGACCGCGGCGATGATCGTGGAACGCCAGGAGGCCAAGAACGCGAGGATCACGAGCACGGCGAAGCCGAGACCGAGACCCCCCTCGACCGCAAGGTCGTGGATTGATTGCTCGATGAACGGGGCTTGGTCGAAGATCGTCACGAACTCAGCTTTGAGCCCGGGCGCTTGTGCATCGAGCTCAGCGGTGACGGCGTGCGAGATCTGGACGACGTTTGCTCCGCGCGCCGGCATGATCTGGAGGGTGAGCGCCGGCTTGCCGTTCACGCGTGAAATCGTGTCGGCAGGAATCGCCTCGGTTCGGACGTCGGCAAAGTCGGAGACGCGTACGACGCCGGCCTCGGCCGCAATCGGCAGCGCTGCGATCTCCTCGACGGTGCCGAGCGGGGTCCCAACCGCGATCGGGATCGATCCGGCTTCGCCATCAACCTGGCCCGCAGGCAGGGCCGCGCCGTTCGCCTGCAGCGCAGCTTGCACTGCAGCGGGCTCGACCTTCAGCTTCTTGACATCACCTGGCCTGAGATCGACGACGATCCGCTGCTCCTCGCGCCCGGAGAGCGTCGCCTTCTGCACACCGGGGAGCGCCTGCAGCGCGGGGACGACGCGCTGCTCGAGAGCATCACCAAACTCGGCCTCGTCACCGCTCGTGCCGGCGGTGAGCACCATCGCTGGCATGTCGTCGGCACCGCCCGAGAAAACCTCGGCCTCGGCGCCGCTCGGGAGGCTCGGCTTCAGCGCATCCAGCGTCGCCCGGATCGTGCGAACCGTCTCATCGGCGTCTTCGTCGAACGGCCACTCCACCATGATGTTCGCGAAGCCGCTTGAGGTATCTGAATTGACACGCGTGATGCCTGGTATCGACTTCAATGCCTGTTCGACTGGCTCGGTCACCGCTGTCACGAGCTCCTCGGGTGCGAGCCCGTCAGCCTGGACTGACACGTAGGCCATCGGCACTTTCATCGACGGCATGAGCTCTTGCTTGAGCGCCCCCATCGAGATGATGCCAAGCACGGCGACCGCGAGGGTCACGAGGCCAACTATCAGGCGGTTCTTCAGGCTGAGACGGGTGAGCGGGGTCATAGCGCCTTTCAGGCAGGGTCGGACTCACGTACCATTCCAGTCTGTCCGCACCGCTATTCGCGCCGCGTCGTACCCTGGTACGACACCCATCCACCCACGGGATGATCTTTCTTCCCCTTACAGCCCCGCTCGGTCGGCCGGGAGTCCCTATCGTGTGCTTAAACCACAGGAATGATGCTTCCATCGGTGTCGCGGCGACCGAAGCCGAACGCGCGATCCACCGCGATGTGCACGAACCAAGCGAGACCCGCTAGACCGATCGCCCAAATGCCCCCGTCCATACCGCCGGTGAGCAAGAACACGGCGAACCCGGCAACGAGCACTCCGACGGCGATGAGGGCGTTGTGCATCAGATTGTAGAAAGCCACCCGCTCTGGTTTCAGCTTGCCTTGGCTCGCGAACGCGCCGACAAGGGCCACATCCGGGAGAATCGCGAAAATCACTGCCACGAGTGCCGCCGGCCACCCGAACCACACGCACCACAGCACAGTGATGATCAGCCACAGCAGGGCACTCATGCCCCAAACCACACGCGAATAACCCATGGGTCAATGCTATGCGGTGCACCTATCCCTTCGTGACCGAGACGACGACGGGCGTCGGGTTCGCGAACAGGTCGTACACGGGGCAGTTAATGTCGACGGCGTCGCGGAGCTGCTCGTAGCGCTCCTGCGACTCAGGCCCAGTGAGCTCGACGTTGAGGCGCACTCCGCTGAATCCGGGCCGCACGGTGTCGTCCTTGCCGAGCAGACGGGCTGCGTCGAGGTCCCCCTCAGCGGTGACTCGAATATCGTCGACCTGGATTCCGAGCGCCTGCGCGTACAGCCTGTACACAACAACCTGGCAGCCGACCAGGGCACCGAGTGCATACTCGACGGGGCTTGCCGCAACGTCGTCGCCGGCAAGCGCGGCGGGTTCGTCAATGACGAACTCGTGCTTGCCCGCGCGAACGCGCGTTGCGACTCCGCCTTCGCCAATGCCCTCGACTCGGTAGGTGAGCTTCGACGAGTCGCGATTCCTATCGATCCGCTCGCCCCAGGCGGCGCCTGCCGCGCTGAGGCGTTCGGCGCGGTCACCCGCTGAGATTTCGGGGACAGTGATGGTTGGCTCGGAGGTGAGAGTCTGCGTAGTCATGGCGGTCACGCTACCGGCCGGAAGCGCGCGGCGCACCAGCCGCCGAAACAGTCCGAAACACCACGCAACATACCGAAACAGTGCGTCTCGCAGCGTCACACCACGACCCGATGGGTTGGGTCTGCCACTGTTATGCTTCGGGAGTATGAACACTATGATTTCGGGATCCGGATCAGACGTGCTCTTCTTGCACGGCGGCGGAGTCTCAGGCTGGATGTGGCGCCCTGTCCTCGCACAGCTCGCGGGCGATGTCCGCGCAATTGTGCCGGACCTTCCCGGGCACGGCACAAGCAGCTCGGTCGAGTACACCTCGCACGACGACGCCATCGAGAGGCTGGTCGCGCTCATTCGAGATCGTGCTCCGAACGGCGTGACAGTCGTTGGCTTCTCCCTGGGGGCCCAGCTCGCCATCCGACTCGCCGCGGAATACCCAGACCTCATTCGCGCTGCACTCATCATCAGCGGGGAGACTGTCCCGGCCCCTGCGCAGGGGGCGACCCTCACCCTCCTTCGAGCTTCCGCCCCGCTCGCCAGGCGCGAGTGGTTCGCTCGCCTCCAAGCGAAGCAGCTCGGTGTTCCAGACGCGCTGCTGCACGACTTTGTCAGGGACAGCCGCGCGATGACCACTGACACACTCATCGCGAGCGTCAAGGAGAACATCGGGTTCACGCTACCTGACGGCTGGCGCCGGTTCCCTGGACCGGCGACAATCGCCGTCGGCGCCGGTGAGCGGGGACTCATGCGAAAGTCAGCGGGCCTCACTCACGAAGCACTCCCCCACAGCGCGTTCGTAACTATCAAAGATGCCGCGCACGACGCGCCCCTCACCCAGCCCGACGTCGTCGCGCGCGAGGTTCGCGGGCTGCTCACTCAGCTTGACGCGAAGCGAACCGAATCAGACGCGTCGTGAGCGGGATGGATCGCGCCACGCACGTCTTCTTCGACTTCTTCGGCACGCTCGTGGCCTACGACCCGTCGGTGCACCCCGCGAGCCGGAATGCGCCGCACGAGTTTGCAGTCCGGGCGGGCGCCGACCTAGACGCGAGCACCGCAAGCCGACTGTGGGACCGCGCGTGGCGCGAGCTCGACGACGCTGCCCGCGCGTCGGGCCGAGAGTGCTCGATGTATGAGATTGCATGCCGCTACGCCGAACTCACACTTCCGACAGGCGGGTTGCCGAGCGCAGGCGAACTCGGGCGTCTCGTCGACGAGTATCTCGCGGCCTGGTCTGCGGATATCCGGCTCGCGGACTCAGCCGCAGAGTGTCTCACGGACCTCGCGCGTGACCACACGCTTGCCGTGGTGAGTAATACGCACCACCCGACACTTGTGCAGCAGCAGCTCGACAGGTTCGACATCGCCGGGTATTTCTCGGATGTCGTGACCTCGATCGAAGTCGGGTGGCGCAAGCCGCACTCCCTGATCTACAAGCGCGCGCTTGAGCGCTGCGGAGGCGTTGCCGGGCAGACAGTCTTCGTCGGAGATACCTGGGACGCGGATGTTCAGGGGCCCCTAACTGCAGGGATGCGTGCGCTCTACGTCGGTCGGCCGAGCCCCGGCCGCGACGCTGTGACGCTCGCAGAGATTCCAGAGCTCGTGCGCGCCGCAACTGCGCGGCTCACGTAGGCTGGGGCGATGACTCACACACGGCACGCAGGCGGCACCCACACGATTCGACTCAGGGCGTTCCGAGAGTCGGATACCGAGGCGGCGGTCGAGCTGTGGGAAGCGTGCGGGCTCACTCGCCCGTGGAACGATCCGCGGGCGGATATTGCACGAAGCCTCTCAGCACAGCCCGAGCTTTTCCTTGTCGCGGAGTGCGAACCCGCGGCAACGGCAGGCCCTGGCGCAGGTTCAAGTGCAGGTGCAGGTATCTGCGACGGCACCACACTCGTCGGAACCGTGATGGCTGGGTTTGACGGCCATCGCGGCTGGATGTACTACCTCGCGACCGCGCAGGCGCTACGCGGATCCGGCATCGGCCGTGCGCTCGTCGCGGAGGTCGAGCGACGGCTTGAGGCGCTCGGCTGCCCGAAGGCGCAGCTGATGGTGCGCTCCGAGAACTCCGCGGCGGTCGGGTTTTACACTGCGCTCGGGTACGAGGCGAACGACGTGATCGTCCTCGGGAAACGACTGATCAACGACGCACCGTAGGCCGCGCGAGGGCTCCGGCCCGTTCCCCCTGCAGCGACCGACCGCTACACCAGGCCCAGGCCTCAGGCGCGCACAACAGGCCCGGCACCCCGCACCCTCCGTCGGCAGGACCAGGCGCCCGCACTGTCTGGCTCCTCTGCCTCCAACGTGCGTGCACACCGCCTGTGATCCGCCTCATCAATGCCAGATTCACGCACCAGCGCTATTGGAAACGCCGATCTCATATGCATGGGTGAAGTCCAGAGCATCCAGCACGTCCGGCGCATCCAGCCCAGATCTCTCGCTTCGAAAGAAACCACAAGAACTATTGCGCAATACTCGTTGCGCGATATGCTCGATGAATGGCCACCGAACCAAACCTCCACCGCGCGTCGCACATGCGCGCACTCGCGCACCCGACAAGGCTCCGACTGCTCGCACTCCTTCGCGAGCACGGTCCCCAGACAGCTGCACACCTTGCCAAGTTCGTCGACGAGGCTCCGGGTTCGCTCAGCTACCACCTGCGAACGCTCGCAACAGCAGGGTTCGTCGAGGAAGCCGCAGGGCCCGGCACCGATCGCCGCCAGCGCTGGTGGCGCGCCGTCCACGAGACGACCGTGTGGGACACAGCCGAGTTCGCGCGCGACCCCGAACGGCTCACAGCGCAGCGCGAAATGTTCAGGTCCCTCGGCCAGGCCTATGCCACGCGCCTCACTGACTACATTGATGCCGCTGCGGAACTCGCACCCGAATGGCTCGAAGCCGGGTTTACAACGGACCGAAGCCTCCGCCTCACTCCCGCCCAGCTGGCCGAGCTCGGTGCCGAAGTTGAGGCGTTGCAGGAACGCTGGCTCGCCGCGAGCGAGCACAATGCCGAAAACGCAGATGCCGCCCCCGTGTTCTTCCTCGCGCAGGGATACAAGCAACCGTGACCAGCCGGCCGCATGGCGCCACCCTGCCGCTGCAGGCTTTGCTTGCCAGCCATGCGCTCTCGCGGACGGGTAACGTCGTCACCGTCTTCGCAGTTCCCTTCGCGATCTTGGGGGCTGGCGGGAGTGCGCTGCAGGTCGGGCTCGCGGCGGCGGCAACCACAGCGCCGGTCGTCATCGGCGGAACGTTCGGCGGAGCGATCATCGACAGGATCGGCCACGTGCGCTCCGCCGCACTCGCAGACATCATCAGCGGCGCGACACTTGCGCTCATCCCACTCCTCGCTGCGGCAGGCGCACTCCCGTTTCCGGCACTTGTTGCACTCGTCTTCCTTGGTGGTCTCTTCGACTCCCCCGGCGAAACGGCGAGACGGGTGCTCCTGCCACCTGTATCCGAACAAGCAGGCCTTCCAATCGAACGCTCCATCGGGTTTCTCGACGGCACAAGTCGCCTGTCATCATTGCTCGGGGCGCCACTCGCGGGGGTCCTCGTCGCGGCGATAGGCCCCTACCCTGCGCTGTACGTCACAGCGGCGGCGTTCGCCGCCTCAGCGATCCTGACGGCGGCCCTCGTTCGCGTCCCGGCTGCCAGCCCGCCGGAACCAAGCACGCACAGCTACTGGCACGACCTGCGCGACGGCCTCCGCTTTGTCACCCGTGACCCGCTGCTCGTACGCATCGTCGCACTCGTGCTTCTCACGAACGCCCTCGACGCCGCGCGATCGGGAACGCTGATGCCCCTGTACGCTGCGGAAGAGCTCGGAGGGGCCGCCCCGCTCGGGCTCGTTATTGGGGCGTTCGGCGCGGCCGCGCTCGCCGGCACTGTCACCTTCGGCTTTATCGCTCACAGGCTGCCCCGCCGGGTCCCATTCGCGATCTGTTTCACAGTCGCCGGCGCCTTCACGCTCGCCCCGGCACTGGGATTTCAACTCCCGGCGATGGTCGCGACAGCCATCGTCTGCGGGCTCGCTGCCGGCGCGATCAACCCGATCCTTGGCGCCGCACAGTTTGAACGAATCCCAACCGAGCTGCGCGGCCGCGTGCTCGGACTCGTCACCGCCGGGGCGTGGGCTGGCATGCCAGTCGGCAGCCTGCTCGGCGGCCTCGGCGCCGAGCTCATCGGCGTGCGGGCGAGCCTTGGAGTGATCGGGGTGATCTACGTTGCCGCCACGCTCACCCCGTTCTTCGACAGGAGCTGGCGCCTGATGGAGCGAGGAGCGAACTAGGCGAAAGAGGCGAACTAGGCAGGCTCGACTGGCTGTCGCAGCAGCGTCCGCATCCGCTCGGGTGCAACCTTGCGGGGGTCGCTGAAGTAGATCTCGTGATGGATGCCGCGCATCACAAACCCGCGCGCAGGGATAACCTCATCATGCATTTCAGCAAGCACAGGTGCTTCATCATCGTACGAGCCGACGTGGAGCGTCTGTACACAGGTGCCCTCGCTGAGCGTCTCAAATCGCACGTCCGCCAGACGCTCAGGGGCGTCCTTTTCGCCGACGAGCGCAACAGCGTTCTCAAACGCAGCACGGTCGAGCCACTCTGGAACCATGAGCATCATGGTCCAGTCCCATTGCGACTTGTCGCGGCCGACAGTGAACGATTCCATGTCCGCGGCCCACCAGAGCCCCTCGAGCGGCGGCACAACATAGTCTCGAGCGAGCTCCCGCTTGCTCGAGAACTTCATCTTGTACGCGACGGGGTAGAGCGCTGCGAGCGCTGCCACATACTCGGGGCTCACGTTCGGGTCACCGTGCCCGTCGATCATCAGATACTGCATATCGGGCACATCGAGCGTGCGAAACTCGCCGCGCTTGGCTTGGTAGCTGTCGAGCGACTTCTTGAGGTCGACCTTCGCAGCGGGGGCCGCTTCTCGCGATGTCTTGCCACTGTCTGCCACGGAATCCTCCGACCGCATCTCCCAGGCCCGCACAACGGGCCGACGCTCGCGTCGCGTGCGCTGCCGCAAGCCTACTGCCGCGGGCCCGGCGGGCACGACTACCTGGTGTCGATACACTGCATGCGATGACAACTCCTCCAGACCAGCGCTCGCTCAGGTTGCAGCCAGCATCGCCGCTTGCGGCAACGCTGTCGACAACGCTCGCGCGTTTTCATGCAGAGCGGGCCGAGTCCGCCGACGAAGACGTGCACATGGTCGCGGCTGTTGTCGACCATGTCGTCGAGCACTGCACGGAGCCTGGCGACCTCGTCGTTGACCCGTTCGCAGGATTTGGCACGACGCTCGCGCGAGCTGCGGCACTCGGCAGGCGCGCGTTCGGTGTTGAACTCCTTCCTGAACGCGTTGACCATGTACGCCGCACGGTTCCCCCGGCCATCGTCGTCGAAGGAGACGCCCGTGAGCTCCTCCGCCTCGCCCGCGCAACAGACCGCACCGTTGCAGACGGCGCGGCCCAACTGGTACTCACGTCGCCCCCGTACATGACCGCGAACGACCACGAGGCTGACCCGCTCACCGCATACGAGCGCGATGGCGGGGACTACGAGCGGTACTTGGCCGAACTCGGACTCGTCGCCGCACAGTGCGCGAGGCTCACGGCCCCGGGCGGGTACGTCGTGTGGAACGTCGCAGACATCAGTCACAGTGGCCACACAACACGGCTCATCTCAGACTGCACTCGCGTGCTCGCGTCGCATCTGAAGTTCGTCGGGAAGACCGAGATCGTTTGGGACGTGCATCCACATGACATCGTGGCCGACGCGCTGCTCGTCTTCAATCGCCCCGGGACCCCCGCTTCGGCCTGAGAGCTGCGCGAGCTCGCCGGACCCTGCTGCCGAGGGCTCGGCGCCTCGTCTGCCAACCATGCGGTCAGGCAGTCAGGCGGTCAGGCAGTCAGTCGGCGGTCAGCTCGCCGCGCGCTCAGTCGGCCAGCGTGCAGTGCGTGCCGTCGACGATAAGCCTCATAGTCGGGTTAAGCTCATCGATTGGTGAGGCGACAGTGCACACACCGACAGCCTCGATCTCGACGTCCCCAAATGGCACGGAGTCAAGCGCGATAGTCATGCCTGTGCTCATGTGCAGGGACTCGAAGCTGTTACCCTCGCCGACCCGCACTTGCACCTCAAGCTCCTCGCCAGCGATGTCGTCGGGCAGTTGACGGATCTCGATTGTTGCCGTGCCGACCGAGGCCGAGGCGCAACCGGCGAGCGCGAGGCACGCACTTCCCATGACTAACGTGAGAAGCGTGGCGGCGTGCGGTCGGGCATGCATGAACCAAGTATGGCAGCCGAGTTACCTCGGTTCGAAGCCGTGCTCGCCGATTCCTGCGATGTAAGCGGCCTGTGCCACATGCTCGAGCGCGTCTGCAGACATACTCACGAGTCGCACGCCGAGTGTCACCGGCGGGTCCCACTGATCGTCGACGATGCGAGACAGGTCTGCTTCCGAGAGCGTTTCAATGAACGAAACCTGGGCATCGATGACGGCGGTGAGGTGTTCCAGCAGTAGGCCGGGGTCGTCCACGATAATCGCTCGCGCCTGCTCCGGTGTGTGCCCGTACCCAATGTCTTCCGGAGCAACGTCGAGCCCAAAGCGTACAGCGAACCCTGCCGCAGACCAGACGGGTTCGCCCCCAGAGAGCGCATTCAGCTGAACGTCGATTTCGCGCGCGGCGTGCCACAGGAGCCAAGCGACCGAGTTGTCGTGGTGCGGGTGGGAATTGAGCAGTTGTGGGGTGAGTTGTTCGCGGAGCATCTCCGCTGAGTCCCCTGGCCGACGGGCAATGTCTGTGAGAATCGCGATTGAGTCCATGCGCCAACGATACGACCATGCGCCGACATTTGCCCTAGACAAAAGCCAAGATGAGGGTGCGCGGGTGCTTATCCTTGCAGTGCAACGATGAGGGCGAGCACGGCAAGCGCACTGACCACGGGTGTCATGACGAGACGTTCACGCTTCGAACGGGAAATGCCGTTCATCACGATCCCGATCGCGCAGTAGCCGAATATCACCCACGTACCGATTGCGGCCGCGGGTTCAGGCACGATACCGAGGATCCCTGCCCTGCTGAGGATCACGAGCACAAGTGCCGCGTACAGCAGCAGGGTCGCCGCAGAGCCGATCCTGAGTCCGACGGGGAGCTTCCCACAATGTTGCCCGCCCCAGCAGTACGCGCCGACGGGCGCACCGGCCGCTGCCGCGATCTGGAAGATTCCGAGTGCGCCGACGATCGCTGTAAATATGATTGCGGCCATGGGCTCAGTTTCCGCTCGTTTTGTCGGTGTGGAGTCGCCTCGCGGTTCCGCTCACCCGGATTCCTCCGTGACCGCTCGCGTCAACGTCGAGGAGGCATGGCTGGCCCATGTCTTCGCCCTGCAACACCCTGAACTTTCCGCCAGCAGGGAGGAGGCCGTTTGTGCGCAGAAGACCGCCGAGCGCGGCGGCAGCTGCGCTCGTGGCAGGATCCTCGACGACTCCGCCGATTGGAAACGCGTTTCGCGAGTGGATAAGGTCTGCGCGCTCGCGGGTGAGCAGGCTCACGGTGCCCCAGCCTTCCCGCCGCATGAGCGCGGTGAGGGCAGCGAAGTCATACTCAAGCTCGGCGAGCCGCTCGCGTGTCACCGCCCACAGGATCGGGTGCCAGAGCCCGCCGAACGCAAGGCCAATTGGGAGATCAGGATCGAGGTCTTCGACCTCCCAGTCGAGCGCCGCGAGAAGTTCGGCGAGCGGCCCCGACGGAAGCTCCGCCGTCTTCGGGGCGACTGTGGTGAGGGTTGCGTGATAGCCGTTCCCGACAGTGGCAACGCTCACGCGAATTTCGCCGACGTTTGAGTGGAGCAGCAGCTCACCGGCGCCGAGTTCAGCGTCGGCAAGCGCAACAGCTGCCGCGACAGTGGCGTGTCCGCAGAAGTCGACTTCCGCTTGGGGACTGAAGAAGCGAACCCGGTACTCGCGGTCGCCGATTGCCTCGAGGAACGCAGTCTCTGAATATCCGATCTCGGCGGCGAGCCCAAGCATGTCGGCGGCGACACCGTTCCGGGCAATGCAGTACACCAGCGAAACACAGATGGGGCCCGGCCGAAGCCGACCCCCATCTGCTGGAAATTTGAGTGTCTCTGCCGCGGGCGTGTGCCCTGGAGACGAGTTAGAACTGGTTCATCGTGTTGTCTTTACCACCTGCCTTCAACGCTGCGTCGCCTGCGAAGTACTCCTTGTGGTTGTCACCGATGTCGCTGCCAGCCATGTTCTGGTGCTTCACAGTTGCGATGCCCTGACGGATCTCTTCGCGCTGTACATCGCGAACGTAGGTGAGCATGCCCTCGTCGCCGAAGTAACCCTTGGCAAGGTTGTCTGTCGAGAGCGCCGCCGTGTGGTACGTCGGGAGCGTGATGAGGTGGTGGAAGATACCGGCGCGGGCCGAGCCGTCTTTCTGGAAGGTGCGGATCTTCTCGTCAGCGAGCGTTGCAAGCTCGGTGCCGTCGTACTCGACCGCCATAAGCTTGTCGCGATCGTAAGTAGAAACGTCCTTGCCCTCTGCTGCGAGCTGGTCAAAGGCCTGCTGACGGAAGTTGAGCGTCCAGTTGAACGAGGGGCTGTTGTTGTAAACAAGCTTCGCGTTCGGGATGACCTCGCGGATGCGATCGACCATGCCCGCGATCTGCTCAACGTGCGGCTTTTCGGTCTCGATCCAGAGCAGATCGGCGCCGTTCTGCAGCGAGGTGATGCAGTCAAGCACGCAACGGTCCTCGCCGGTTCCCGCACGGAACTGGTAGAGGTTCGAAGCGAGTCGCTTCGGGCGCAGCAGCTTGCCGTCGCGCTTGATAACGACGTCACCGTTGCCGAGCTGATCTTCCGAGATCTCCTCGACGTCGAGGAACGAGTTGTACTGGTCGCCAAGGTCGCCTGGCGTATTAGTCACGGCGAGCTTCTGCGTGAGGCCGGCACCGAGCGAGTCGGTACGGGCGACGATCACGCCGTTGTCAATGCCGAGCTCGAGGAACGCATACCGGACAGCGTTGATCTTCGCCAGGAAGTCCTCGTGCGGCACGGTGACCTTGCCGTCCTGGTGGCCACACTGCTTCTCATCGGAAACCTGGTTCTCGATCTGGATCGCGCAGGCGCCTGCCTCGATCATCTTCTTCGCAAGCAGGTAGGTCGCCTCAGGGTTACCAAAGCCAGCATCGATGTCGGCGATGATCGGCACGACGTGGGTCTCGAAGTTATCGATCTGCGACTGCACAAACTCGACTGCAGTCTCGTCGCCCGCGGCGCGAGCATCGTCGAGCTGCGTGAAGAGCAGGTCGAGTTCGCGGGCGTCAGCCTGACGGAGGAAGGTGTAGAGCTCTTCGATGAGCGCGGGAACCGATGTCTTCTCGTGCATCGACTGATCAGGCAGCGGTCCGAACTCAGAACGGAGGGCAGCGACCATCCAGCCCGAGAGGTACAGGTAACGCTTGTTGGTGGTCTTCAGGTGCTTCTTGATGGAGATCAACTTCTGCTGCCCGATGAAGCCGTGCCACACGCCGAGCGACTGGGTGTACACCGAAGAATCCGCATCGTACTCGCCCATGTCCCTGCGCATGATGTCGGCTGTGTACTGCGCAATCTCGAGACCGGTCTTGAACCGGTTCTGGGCACGCATTCGAGCAACGTACTCGGGATTGATCTGCTCCCAGCCAGCGCCGTGCTCAGCCTTGAGTGCCTCTACTGCCTCGAGATCGTCTGTGAATGCAGTCATCGTGACTCCTTTGTAGTGATTGCCAGTTTGTAGTGTTTGCCAGATCTGCGGTGATTGCCAGATCACTTTCGCGGTGATCTTTCCGGGCTAGTTCTTACTCTGCCGCCCCGCAAGACCCTGAGATGCACAATTCACGGGTGAAATTTGCCGGTAATTCTGCTTGCCAGAAGAATCTAGGCTTGGCGGGGTACTGATCCTCGGGTTTCGAGACGTCGAAGCTCCGTCTGCGGCCGCCACCCGGCACCTCAAACTTCATACAATGGCCACATGGCGAGCGAGACACGGGCAACTCAGACGAGACGACGCGGACCACTCGCGCTGTTCGCAGCCTGGTGCGTTCACGACATCGAAGAGGCGCTGACATTCCCCTCGACTTTCGACGCTCTGGCAGGGCGCACCGGAGTCGAGCGGCTGCGCATCTCGAGGGGCCAGTCGTGGGGCGCGGTTGGGCTCATGGGCGTACTCGTCGCGTTCGCGTGCTGGCGTGGCGCGCTCAGCGACGGCCGCTCCCATCTCTACCGGGCAACCGCGGCGGGACTCGAAGCGCACGTGAGTACACACCTCGCCGCCTCACTTGTCCAGCGTCGCTACACAGCTGGAGTCGCAACCGCGGTGCCTGTCATGTTGCCCGGAGCTCTCGCGGCGCGAAGTGAACTCAGGCGCGCCGGTAGGCCGCTACGCGCCGGCGACTACGCCCGTGGGGCGGCGCTACTCCTACCCGCGGCCTTAGCCAGCCAGGCTGTGGCACGTATGTTTCCTAGCCGGCAAAACCGACGGTAACCCTGCCGGCGCCAGAAGCCATCGTGCACTACGGCCCCACGGGCGCAAGCCGGGCGAGGCAAGCTGCTCACGTTCGTGTCCGCGGGAGGCTCACTCTCTGCATCGGCGGTGCACTGTAGCGCGACTCACCAAGGGTGCTCCTTCTCCTTGCTCGGTGTGTGAGCCGAGATCACACTCGACCCACACACCCCGAACGCTACTCTTGCCCGCGCACCCAACTCCGTCGGGCGCGGACTACAGCGATGACCCCGAGACCGAGAAGCAGCACGGCAGCAAGCGCAGCCGGCGCGAGTGGCGTCCCACCCGTCGTCTCGATCACTGGCGGAGTCGGCTTGTTCGGGTCAACAGTTGGCGGCACAACGGCAGTCTTCCAGGCCGCCACCAGCGTCAGATCGGTGGTGACCGGGGAGCTGAAGTCGTAGACAGCTCCATTCAGCGTCCACCCGGTGAAGGTGTAGCCGTCACGTACTGGGTCTGCGGGCTTCGCCACCGCCTTCCCGTCGGCCACTGTGACCGTCGTTGAGGCGTGCCCGTTGTCAGGGTCGAATGTCACCGTGTGATTCTTCGCTCCAACAGGCTCCCACGACGCAAGCAGCGTTGTGTCTGCTGTCACGGGCGTCGCGAAGTCGTACGGTTCGCCGTTCAGCGTCCAGCCGGCGAATGTGTGTCCCTCGCGCACAGGGTCGCTCGGTTGCGCGACGAGTTCGCCGTCGACAACAGTCACGGTGGAGACTTCGTCACCGTTATCGGGGTCGAAAGTCACGACGTGCGTCACGGCGGGCACTTCCTCCCAAGCTGCAACGAGCGTGATGTCGGCTGTCACCGCCGTACTGAACTCGTATGGTTCGCCGTCGAGCGTCCACCCGGTGAAGGCAAACCCATCCTTGACGGGGTCAGCTGGCTTCGCGACCGAGTCGCCGTCGACGACACTCTCCGTAGATGTCGCCTCGCCATTGTCTGGGTCAAATGTCACTGTGTGGGTGACAACCGGGATCTCTTCCCACTGCGCAACGAGAGTGATGTCTGAGGTGACAGGGCTATCGAAGTCGTAGTCGACGTCTTGCAGGGTCCAGCCGATAAAGGTGAAGCCCTCACGCGTCGGATCGGCAGGCTGCGCCACAGGGTCGCCGTCAGCGACCTGAATTTCGGTCGGGTCCGAGCCGTTTTGCGGATCAAACGTCACGGTGTGGGTAACGACGGCCACTTCCTCCCAACCCGCCACCAACGTGATGTCAGCGGTGACTGGGCTGTCGAAGTCGTATGCTGCCCCTGCAAGCGTCCACCCAGTGAACGTGAAGCCTTCCCGAGTCGGGTCGGCGGGCTTGGCCACGGCTTCACCGTCTGTGACGGCTTCGGTGAATGACGCCTCTCCGTTTTGCGGGTCGAATGTGACTGTGTGCTCGACAACAGGCACCTCTTCCCACACCGCGATGAGCGTCAGATCGGAGGTCACCGCCGCCGCGAAGTCGTACTCGTCGCCATCGAGAGTCCAGCCAGCGAAGGTGAAGCCCTCACGTACAGGCTCGGCTGGCTCGGCGACTGTATCTCCATGGGCGACGGTTTCAGAGAATGAGGCCTCGCCGTTGCCAGGCTCGAAGGTCACCGTGTATTCAACGTCAGCGAACTGCGCGTAGACGGTTTGGCCGGCTACAGCGACTGGCGCGGTCACCTGAGTTCCCCCTGTCGGGCTCTCGAACCAGCCGATAAAGGATTTTCCTGCCGGCGGGGTCGGGTTAGTTGCTGGCAGTGGCACTGAGGCGCCCGGTGACGCGACCTCAAACCAGCCATTGGAGGCGGTTGCGTCGCTAATGAAGCTCCCCTGCTCGCCTGGCAAGGCGGGCGTCAGTCCCGTCCACGAGCCCCCGTTCTCGGCTGCGTCGAATCGTACGTAGTCCATCGTGTACGCGCCCGCATCCTGTGGGCCGGTTGGACGGTAGGCGACGCCGCGCTCATCTGCGTCAAGCCCAGTGTCGCCAGTCACGATGCGAGACGCAGTGGGCGTTGCGTCGGTCACAGGCGGCACGATCGCAAGGGTTGGGATCGCTCGGCTTTCTGCCCCAGAACGCGCGTCGCCCGCGATCACTGTGGTGCCGTTGGCAGCCGGCTCAGGAGTGACTGTCCCAAAGATCCCCTTCGCGTACGCCTCCTCTTCGCCTGCGGGGACGCTGCAGGCGACACCGCCGGAGCAGGTCAGGGATGTTCCGAGCATGCCTGCCACCGAATTCGACCGAGTGAAGACGTTGTCTGCGAGCGCCCCGGCGGGCCGCTGAAATCCACCAGAGTTGAACGTCGTGTGGACACCGAAGTCGACGCCGCCGCGCCCCTGATCCTTCGTGTTGCCAAAGAACGTGTTGTTCGAAATATCGACCTCGACGCGCAGCGAGACCTGGATGGCACCGCCAGTGTCAGCAGTCTCGCCGCCAGACACGTTGTTCGCAAACGTGGAGTTCTTGACTGTCAGCTTCGTGAGAAACGGCGGAGTTGACGAAGCGTTCTGCCCCTCGACAAAGATGGCAGCCCCATCGTCCTGCGCAGTGTTGCCGATAAACGAGCTATTTGTCACTGTCAGCGACCCGTCGTGCGTCTGGTTGGGGTTCATGACGGAGACGGCACCACCGTCAGCATTCGCTGGCGCCGAAGACGAGGCCGTGCTGTTGCCCTCGAAGAGGTCACGGTTCAGTGTCAACTGCACGTACGAATTGTGCAGCGAAATAGCGCCCCCGCGGGGTTGCGCTCCCCCATCACGGAATTCGTTGTCGCGAAAGAGCGAGTTCTGGATCAGAACGGCGCCGCGCGACTCGGCTCTGAAGCTCATCGCGCCGCCCGAGTAGCCAGCACCGTTGGTTCCGACGTTCTCAAGAACGCTCAGTCGGTTCATCGTGGTTTGAGCGTCTGCGTTGCTGCGACCGAACGACAGCGCCGCGCCCGTACTTGCCGAGTTTCTCGCCAACGTCATGTCTTCGAGCAGCAACTGCCCCGAGCCTGATCCGCTGAGCACGACGGCGCTCGCGCCGAGGTCTGCGACTGTGATGCCGCTGAACTCGACGGCGGCGCTGTCATTCTGAGTGACCTGGAGACCTCAGTTGGTGCCGCCAGCCCGAGGCGAGAGTTCGAGGTTTCGGAGTGCAACAGAGCCGGCCCCGCCCACGGTGAGCTGAATGTGGCGCCCAACCGCAGGAGCGCTCAGTGCGTGATTGGTGCCGTCGATTTCGATTGCTACACCCGCGCTATTTGTCAGGGCCAGTGTGCCGGGGAGCTCCTCGGGGAATGCGGGGCTCAGCTCGATCACAGTGTCCGCGGTGGCGTCGTTGAACGCGTCACGTAATTCGTCAGCGGTGTCGACCGAAATCGGGTCGGCCGCGTGCGCTGGGGCGGTCAGCAGCAGTGAACTAAGCACCATCGCCGCGACCGTCGAGAGGGCAGCGATCGGCCGCAGCCGCGGCCGCGAGGGGTGATGGAATGCAGAATGACGTGTGTGTCGCACCATACTTGCAACCCTAAGAGTTCTCTGTCTGAAGTCAATGGACAGCACAGAACCCTCACAGATGCAGCCAAATTGGTGCCGCAGCGGCAAAATCAAACGCAACTTAGCTGCACACTTTCATATCATTCGTACACGAAACAATGCGTTCCGGCCCCACCACCTCTTGAGCCCCAGCGGCAACCTCCGCAACACGAGACCCTCACGCCCCGGTCTGCCCGCACTGCAACTCATACCGGCCTGACCCGAATCGCAGCGCGATCAGTCTTGGACAGACTGGTCGCGCGCGGCGACGATTGAACTTCATCCAGGGCAACGTCGCCTTCTCCCCCACACAGGCGTGCGGCACAGGCCAGACGCTCCCGTCGGCACGGCTGCTTTGAGCGCCGCCTCAGGCTTCTCACGCCCACGGCCCGCCACGTCATGCAGCCAAAGCACAGACGCTTCGAGAACGGAGAACCGACATGACTCACGTAGCAGCACGCACGAGAGCGCTTCGTGCAGCCGCCCTATGCTCCGCGGCTGGGCTTGCCCTCTCTCTAAGCGCCTGCGACTCGTCAATCGCAGGCGAAGCGGGAGAAACGTACACCATCCGGCTCGCAGATTACATGCCTCCCACTCACTTCCTCGCGACTGATCTCATTGTGCCGTGGCAGGAGGAGGTGACCGAGCGAACGGGTGGGCGGGTGACATTTGACTACTATCCGGGCGGTCAGCTCGTTGAGACCTCGGAGCTCTACGCGGCGTTGCAGGGAGGGGTTGTCGACGCTGCCATCTTCCCTCCCACTGTCGCCGCACCCGTTGACCTGCCACTCTCAGGCGTCGTCGCGCTCCCGGGCATCCAAGCTCCGTCGGGGCTGCCCGAGGCATCAGCTGCGTACACGGGGCTCCTGCTTGGTTCACTTGCCGAACTGGAGTGGGAACCCAAGGGAGTGACGCCGATGTTGGGGCTCATCGTGGGCCAGAACCAGCTAGTCAACCGTGGTGCACCTGTGAGGGGCATCGATGATTGGCGCGGCCTGACTGTGCGTGGCTCGGGTGGAATGCTCGATATTGTCATCGTCGAGGCAGGTGGCGCCGCGGCGACTCTGGCCACGACCGAAATCTACGAGGCGCTCCAGCGGCGCACGATCGACACGTCGATCACGTCAGGCGAGACCGCCGCTCAGTACAAGCTTGAGGAAGTCGCTGAGTCAATTTCCGTGAACTCGCAGCTTGGCCTCGCCGCGGTCACACTCGCAATGTCGACGGCCACGTGGGACGGCTTTCCGCCAGACATCCAGCACGCAATCAGGGAGGCGTCTGCCGCCGCGCTTGAGCGCTTCGGCGAGGCGACGGCTGGTCTTTTCGATTCCATCAGGGAGCAACTCGGGGATCAGGTCGACTTCTACACGTTGACTGCTGAGGATGTCGAATCGCTCCACCCAGCCGTGACGGCGGCCCAGGCAGCGTGGATCTCGGAGCATGAGGCTCAGGGGCTTCCCGCCCAGGAAGTGTTCGACGAGTGGGTGCGGGCGGCGCGCGCTGCGGCGGGCGAGTAAGTTGCGCCCGCGGCCCGCTAGTTTCCGGCTTGGAGCGGCCCGGCAGTCGCAGGCGGCGGACCGATTTCGTCGACGTGGTGTCCGGTGCAGGCGTCGTTCGTTGTTCGCGCGCTGAGTACCCTGGACGTTCGAAACCAGCGGATTGCGCCGCGAAGCCGGCACCACCCGATCAGGTACCAGTGCCCACCTGTCGCCGCGAAAATCATGGGTTCGACATCGCGAGTGGTCTCCTCACCCTCCGCCGAGACGTATCTGATGCGCACGACCCGCTGGTCAGCGAGGCCCTGTTCCAAGGCAGAGCGAACGGTCCGGGGACCCGGTGCCGCGTTGTCTACCCAGATGCGTTGAGCGAGCTCGCCGGCGTGCACTCGGGTGGCAGGGTCGAGCACGTCGAGAATCTTCCGCACTCCGGCCGTCGCGAGGTCGGCAAACGGCGCATCCGCCGCGGCGGTCACCGCGGCGAGCAACGCAACGGCCTGCGCAGGGCTCAGGGTGATTGGCGGCAGGTTTCCCTGCGCAAGCATTCCGTAGCCTCCACCGGGGCCAGGCCTCGCCCACACAGGTAGTCCGCTGTTCTCGAGCGCGTCGATGTCTCGCTTCACCGTGCGCAGCGACACGCCGAACTGCGCGGCCAGGCCGGCAGCGGTCACCCCTCGGGTTCCGCTCCGACGCAGCGCCTCAGACATTGCGTGCAGCCGCTCCGAACGTTTCATCAGGCCCCCTTCAAGAGGTGTGTGGAGAAATCATGACAGAAATAGTGCCATCACGTTGTCCGCCACCCGCGGGAAGATACGTTCATGACTTCACACGCACCCCACTCAGCATTCGTTCTCGTCCCCGGGCATTGGCTCGGCGCCTGGGCATGGGACGAGGTTGTCGCGCACCTGCAGGAAGCGGGGCACCGCGCCACCGCACTCACGCTGCCAGGCCTGGATCCAGCGGATCCGGATCGCGAACTGCGTAACCTCACCGACCAGGCGCGCGCGATTGAAGCCGCGATTCGCGAGCACCGCGGCGACATCGTCCTCGTGGCACACAGCGGCGCAAACGGCCCGGTGACGGCGGTGCTCGACAGCGCCCCCGACATCGTCGCGCGCGTCGTGTGGGTCGACAGTGGGCCCGTCGGAGACGCCACTGCGTTCGCACCGGACTTCCCAGAGGACACAGCGGGCACAGCGAGCACAGCGGGCGGAGACGGTGCAGAGCACACAGACGCACTGCCACTGCCAGATTTCGCCGCGCTCGGGAAACAGGCGAGCCTTGCGGAGCTCAGCGAGGCATCCCTCGAGGAGTTCCGAGCGCGGGCCCTGCCAGAGCCGGCGGGCGTGCTCCGCGAGCGGGTGGCGCTTCGAAACAACGCACGCTACAACGTGCCAACGACGTTCGTGTGCTGTTCGCTCGCAAGTGCAGACGTAGCGGCCCTCGGCGCTGCGGGTCACCCCATGTTCGCAGAGGTGCCGCGATTCACGGACGTCACCTATGTCGACCTCCCGACAGGCCACTGGCCGATGTGGAGTCGACCGCGCGAGCTTGCATCGATCCTGATGGCCACGCTCGACCGATAGCCACCCACCGGAGCGCCGCACGCCATTGGCGAGCGCTGGCAGGCCGGGCGCCGCGGCGTGCAGGGCGAGCCCACGCCGCGAACCATCGATGCGCTACACAGTGACCCCTGGCTGCGGCTCCCGGCCACCTACCAGAGCCTCGCTCAGGAGGACTCGGTGCGTGAGGTGCGGATGATGCCCGGCTCCGGGAATCGCGACGACGCCGATATTCGGGCGCGCTGCAAGCTCGGCAACCAGCGCCGAGTCGAGCGGATCCTGTGCCCCGGTGATGATCGTGACCGGGCCTTCGAAACGTGCGAGGGCTACGCGAAGCTCGGCCCGCCACCGCAGCGATGCAGTCTGCCGCAGTTGCGCGGCGACGCGGCGAGAAGCCCCTCGGCGCAGGTCACTCACGCTGGATTCGAGCGCGTCGGCCTCCGCGTCCGTACCCGTCAGCAGCCGCGAGAGTCCGGTGCCGTTGAGCCCACGCATATAGGCGGCAATGAGCGGCCGCGGGAGATGCCTCGTGGCTGAGCGCGACTGCAGAAAGAACGGAGACACGAGAGTCAGTGCGCTCACGCGCCCCGGGAACCTGTCCGCTGCGGTGACTGCGGCCGCCGCGCCGAGGGAGTGCCCGACGAGATGGACCGGGCTGGTCGGCAGAACCTCGGGAAGCCACCGCCCCCAGTCGGTGATTCCCGTTCCCCCGCTCAGCCCCAGCCCAGGAAGGTCAACAACCCGAGCGTCAATATCGCTCGCTACGTCGGCCCAGGTGTCTGCGTTGATCGGCAGTCCTGGCAGGATCAGACTCGACGCGTCGCCTGCACCAAGCGTGAATGTCCGAATGCCGCCCGCCTCCACGTAGCGACGATCATCGCCGGGCTGTGCCCCGAAACGATGCGCGGCAAGATAGTCGGCCCACCGTTCAAGCGAGACCCTGGCGTCTGGCTGCAGCAGCCCGTGTCGCGCTGCAAGCTCGTTCGCTGCGTCGGTCGGATACCTGTCAGCGGACATGAACGTCAGCGTCTCGGGGTCGGCTTTGGTGATCCGCTGTGGCAGGCGTTTGATGACTGCGACGGGCAGACGCACCCGCGGCACGGGCGCGCCGAGGTGCCTTCCGATGTGCGCAAGCATGTCGCCGAGCGGCGGCGTGCGGTCATCGAGCACCCAATATGCACGACCTGCTGCACCAGGGTCGGTGGCGGCACGCTCCATGAATGCCGCAAAGTAGTCGACCGTGACGACGGGCAGGAAGACGTCGTCGCCGCCCGGGAGCGCGGCTGTCTCCCCGCGGTAGAGCTGCCCGACTGTTGTCGCAAGCCCAATGAGCTGGTCGGACTCGCCAGTGACGCTATCGCCGATCACGCTCGACGGGTTCACGACTGTCCAGGCCAGGCCGAGCTCGGTCGCCCGCGCTTGGAACACCGCGTCAGACTCCATCTTTGATCCCTCGTAGGCGCCCGCTTCCCCGTACACCGCCGAGCGATGCGTATCGCTCCAGGGCACCAAGGACGGATCCTGTCCACCGACCCTGTAACCAGAGATGTGGAGCAGTCGCCCGAGTCTGGGAAGCTGCGACGCAAACTCAACCACCCGCTCGACGATCCCAACGTTTGCGTCGCGCGCCTCGTCGACAGACATCCCGAAGCGGTACAGTCCCGCACAATTGTGGATCTCGGTGACTGAGGCGAACGCGGTTGGACCGCCGGCCAGAATCTCGGGCGCAGCGAAATCGACAACGGCTGTCTGTACCGATCCGAGGCCACCGTGCTCGCGTACCCACTGCACAACCTTCGCTCCGGACTCCTCTGACCGGACTGCCATGGTGACGTCTGCTCCGGCCCTGAGAAGCTGAAGCACGAGGTGCCTGCCGACAAGCCCGGACGCCCCAAACACGAGCGCGTGACGCGAAGCCCCGCCCGATGCGATCTCGCCCTCGGCCATCAGGCCCCGGTTCCCACCCTCCCCCATCACGCGACGCTTCCGTGAGCGACGCGAATCGCGATCAGCTCTGCCATTGCGTCAGCTGTCGCTTCAAGCGGCTGCGTGCTGCGCATCGCGCGAGACACAATCACCGAACCCTCAATCGCCGAGACGACTGCGGTTGCGAGGGACGCCGCGTCTGCGGCAGCGAGCCCCTCGGCTTCGAGCAGTCGCGCTGCCGGCGTAACCCAGGCGCGAAACGCCTGCTCACAAGTGCCGCGCAGGCGCTCACTTTCGGCCCCCATCTCGAGCGTGACAACAGACACCGGGCAGCCCAGGCGGTAGTCGCTCTCGCTCACGATTGCAGCCACGGCCGCGATCACCGCCCGAACCGCGGCTGCCGCGCCACCCTCGCTGGCTGCTGCCTCGAGCACGAGAGTCTCGAACTGTTCCTGGGCAAGTTCGATGGCGGCGACACCAAGCCCTTCTTTCCCGTCTGGGAAGTGGAAGTACATTGAGCCCTTCGGCGCGTTCGCATGTTCGGTGACTGCGGCGAGTCCCGTTCCGCTGTACCCGTTCGACTGAATGAGTTCGAGCATGGCCGCCGCGAGGCGTGCCCGTGTCTGCGCACCCTTGGTGAGCGCGCCTGATGTCTGTGACTGCATACCGAAAGAATAGACCGGTCTACATATTCCTTGCAACCCTGAGCCTTCTCCCGGATGCCCTGCACCCGGCGTCGCGGCACCCGGCACGAGCACGCGCGGCTACCGCGATGTCGGCCGCCCCACAGCGGGCAAGGCCCGCCAACCGAGGCCGGACAGCCTAGGCCCTCCTGGGGCGCTGCAGTGGTGCTGCAGTGGCGCTTCAGTGATGCTTCAGCTGAGTAGCGTGAACGCGGCCGACTGGGCTACCTGTGTGCGCACCGCCTGCGCGTTGAGTTCGTCGCACCAGCTCGGGTAGACGCGAAATCCGCGCTTGCCGGGACTCCTATCAGTGCGCGTCACGCCCAAGTCCGCTAGCTGAGGAGGCGTGAACCTGAACACCCCAAAGCGCGTCCCATCGCGCACGAACACGAGCAGACCGTCGTGCACCTCGTCGGCCAGAAACGGCCTCGTCACCCCGTCATCATCGCGCCGCCAGACCGCGACGAACGCCCCAGGCTTCGTAGGGGTGACCCGCGCCGTGCGAATCCGCCAGGTTTTCGCTCCGACGGCGACGAGGCCAGCCTCGTAGTCGGTGTTTTGTTCCTCAGCCCGCGGCGGCCCTCACCGCTCCCCTGCGGCAGCGGTGAGGAGCTCGTAGTCGCGAAACGCAGTGAATGGCACATGTTCACCGTACAGCCCCACCTACGCCTCCCACGGGCGCCGGGCTAGCCGATCGCGTCCTCAAGTATCGCGAGCCGCCGCTTCCGAGTACCCGTGATCTCAACAACACGTGCACCCCGGGTGAGATCCGGATCCTCCGCGAGTTCGAAAAGCGACACATGCATTGCCTGTTGCAGTTCGGGATCCTCGCCGGCGCCAATCCGGATCCCTGCCGCGGCGCTCAGCGGGAGCAGCACGAGCAGGTCTACGGCGAGCATCGCGCGCTGGGTTAGCGCCCAGCCTTCCTCCCACAGTGCGGGTGGCGTCTCGCCTCGCCCAAGTTCCCCGATCGCCTGAAGGTAGACAAGGAAATCGAGCGGCCCGCGCTCAGCAATCAAGTTACCAGCATGCACATCCAGCAGTCGCGCCGCAGCGAGCCACAACTGCCAAGCAAACACTTCAACCCCCGGCGCGGCCTCCGCGCCATCGAGGTACTCGTACGGGTCTGGCAGCGTCTCCCAGCCGCTACGCGACGAAGCAAAGTCTGCAAGCAGCGTGCTCTTTCCCGTCCCGTGGGTGCCAGAGATCCCAACACGCAATGAGGCCTCCTCACCCCTCCAGACACCGGCAATGCTACCCCGAGGCGCAGGCGCCGCGCACTACGCGGGGGCGGACAGAGACGCAGTGGCACGCAGAGGCAGGCTCAGCGGCACGCAGAGGCAGGCTCAGCGCCGAGTTACTTTCTCCGCTGACACCGCGGGCAGTAGTGGCTCGAACGGCCGCCGAACGGCACCCGCTTGATCGGGCCCCCGCACCTCGGGCACGGCTCTCCCCCGCGCCCGTATGCATTGAGCGAGTGCGCAAAGTAACCGTTCTCTCCTCGTCTTATACATTCATCTTTCGGTCGGACTTATCTTTCGCCTATCGTCGTTTGTCTTCCGGCCTTGCCTAGCCGAGTATCGGGCTGTCCGTCCATTCGCGAATAAGCACGGACAGTGCGAAGTGAGTACTCTCGGTTTTCCAGAGCGCCGGGCTCACTGCACAGTCGAATAGCCCGTGATTTCCGGTGCGCTAGATGCTTTCGATGATGGTTTGGGTTGTCACGACTTCAGCAAAGTCTCCGCTAAACAGATTGGTTGCCGTCGTCTTGGAAAGCTCCGCCGCCTGTATCACCGAGACTTGGGCACCTGAATCACTCTCCGTTCTGCCCCTAGACATCGAACTTCGGCGTTGTTGCGATGAAATGGGTTTGGTTCCGATAACCGAAGAGGCACATTGCGCCCCGGATGCGTCATTGGCTTGGGCCAAGGCCGCCGATGTTGCGCTTGTCCCGAGATGGGTGACGATGTAACGGACAACCATGTCGGAACTTTAGTCAGGCCAAATCAGAGCTCAAGCTGGTGCTGTGCCTGCACGATCGACGGACAGTACGAGGCAGGCCCTCGACGTTCTTGAAGTCACTGCTCCACTCGTGCGCGGCAGATGCGAGGGAGTATCTCGACTGTGATGATCAGCGCCGCGCGGACGACCCCCATGCCGAGCACAGAGCAACCTATCCACCACGCTTCGACCTCATCCTCCACGCGTATGCCACCGCCGCCTCTACCCGGGAATCTCCAACCGACGGTGTACGCGGGGTACAGCAGTGCGACCAGCCCCCATCCGATGAGCATGAACCACACCGCACAAGACGCCACCTGCATGACCAACATTCGCGTCACTGCAGATCGTGGCAGAAGCAACAGCGCCGGAGCCGTCGATCCCACCAACGTCAGAGCGCTACAGGCCACGAACACGCCCCAGGCACCCCAGGACAGGTTCATCGCGCACCCACCGATCACCAGCACCGCCGTGGTAGCAATTACCGCCCACTGCTTCCTAGTAAGACGTAACTGAATATGCCTCGACCTGTCAGGGGCCATTCATGTACTTCCGTTCACGTAGTTGTCAGACGTCGAACCGTAACTCCACCACGTCGTCGCAGATAACAATCTCTGAGACTGACGGCCCCACCCGATTGCCGGGACCGCACAACGAGGGGCTGAAGTTCACCTCGAGTACTACTTTCAACTTACGCAACTAGTTGCTAGTCTGGAACCATGGATGACACAGAACGAGGCAAGCGCCAGAACGTCACCGCCATCGAAGCGCAGCGGTTACTCGACTCGATGCCTCCGCGTCCACGACGGGTTTTCGATAGCCGGGACCACGTGAGCGCGCTTGCCACGATCGCGCTCTCCCTCACGTCAGGGCTTCTCGCGCTGAGCGGATTGCCTTGGTGGGCCATCCCGCCCGCCTTGGGGGCGATCGTCACTTCGAACGTCTGGATCTCCAAGCGACTGAGTCAGCCGAACGAGCCCAGACTAAAGGGGACATTCATCTCCGCGGCTTTTGCCGCCTGGCTCCTGATTCCCGTCTGGCGGGGCCTCGTGCATGGCGAGACGATTCCATTCCCTGAATCGTTCATCTTCGCAGGCTTGGCACCTGCGGCATGGCTGGTGTTCTATGTCGTGCTTCTGATCCGCCGCTGACATGTCATACGCAGAGATCGATGCGCATCTGGTCGCGCCCAAGCGATTCGTCACACTGTCGCACCTGAGCCAGGTCGAGCAAGCGGACTACCCTGCGCTGCAAGAGACAACAGGCCTGTCGATGCCCGATCTCTCGAAGATCCTTCGCGACCTAGAGGATCGAGGCCTGGTGGAGATCTCCAAGGAACGAAAGAACCGTTACGGAGCAACGCTGGTGCGGCTGACGACAGAAGGAAGAGGAACGTTCCGCGAGCTGGTCGCCACCCTCAATCGCATTGCCGGAACCTGAGTCCGGCAGACAGTGTCATTCTCGAAGATCGGAGCGCTATGAGCGCCCAGAACTACCGCCGCATCGGCGAGGCTTTCAGCCTCCTGGAGAACGCGCTGCTCGACATCCTCTGCAGTGGAGCGCAAGCGGGATCCTCGAACGCGCGTGCGCAACGCGCGACCGCGACGTGGGGCGGATATGAACATGATGAATGCGAGTGCTTCCTCATCTCGGTCGCGCCTGCAGATGTGACCCCGACCATCGAGCATGACGGTGGGCCCTTCGCCATGGCCGAGGTTACTGATGGAGCAGAAACGCTTGGGCTTCTCGAGCTGTGGGTCGTTGATGGACGTCTGCATTCCGTCAACTACATGCCCTTCGGCGACGAGCATGTCGCACTCCCATCGCCAGACGAGTACAGGATCACACTGATCGATTCAGAGTGAACTATCTAGGGTCAGGCTCCGAGCGACCGCAATCATAGGTTAAAGCGCAAATCTAAACTCCACCACGTCGCCGCAGATACCAACCTCAACTGAGCCAGCGGGTGAGCACATCGATCCACTCGTCGAAAGCGTCGAGGTGGGCATCGTGACTGCCACCACTGAGGTCGATCCGAAAAGTGGAAGCTCGGCGACGCACGAGCTCATCCTTGTCCGATGCCGAGAAACGCCCGCGCCGCGCAGAAGCACTACCGGCCCCTGACCACCGAGATCCGTGACAGAGATCGTCACTCCACGATGATCGAGCATTCGTGTGGTCCTCTCGATCATCACCGATCACCCTCAGCTGTGGCCGCAGGACCGGCCGAGGCGATTTGCCGAATAAAGCCGTTCACACACACGATGGCTTCGTCGACCGAGCGCAAAGTATCCACACCGTCAGCGGCCTCCGCATACAGCGGACGCCGTTGCTCCGCTACGGCAATCACCGGCGGCCACTGCTGTTGTCGCCGGTACTCGAAAAACCGTACGCAGGTATCCCGGATCTGCTCGAGGTTCAGATTCTCTCGACTCTCGAGCAGTTGGAGGTCAACGAGATCGCGTGCGCGGTCGCTACCCCCGGTGGATCGTGCATGCAGTTTCTGTGCGATCTGATGGTCTGCACGCATCTCGCGAATAGGCACCGGCGATTCAAGGCCGACCTCCGTGAACATGATCGCGAGATCATCGCGAGGTGCAGAGTTTGTCGCGATTGTGATACCGGTCTGCTCGCGGGTTCCCGCTTTCGACCAGCGCATCAGGTCCTCGCAACTATTGCCTGATCCGCTGGCACGGCGACCTGCGCCCACATGTCGTCGAGGGAGACATCCAGCACCTGCGCCAGTGCGGCGATGGTCTGGAACGCAGGCGTGGCCACACGCCCCGTCTCGATCTTTCGCAGCGTCTCCGGCGAGACACCGGCGTCGAGTGCGACATCGAGGATCGAACGCTGTCCCCGGGCACGCCGCAGCAGCTCGCCGAGGCGCTGCCCGCGTTCGATCTCCTCAGGGGTGAGCGGCAGTCTGACCATGAACATGATTCTAATACCGGTATGATCTGACCGGTATAGTTATTGGCATGATCGAGATCCTCAGCCCGTCCCAACTGGACCGTGCCCGCTCTACGGGACGCCTCGTCGGCGACATCCTCCACGCCATGAAGGCCCGTGCCCGGGTCGGCACAAACCTGCTCGACATCGACCGGTGGGCCCAGGAGATGATCCTCGACGCCGGTGCCGAGTCCTGCTACGTCGACTACACACCCTCGTTCGGCCGTGGGCCGTTCGGCCACTACATCTGCACGGCCGTCAACGACGGCGTCCTCCACGGAATGCCGCACGACTACCGCCTGGCCGACGGCGACCTGCTCACCCTCGACCTCGCCATCAAGCTCAGAGGCGTCGCCGCGGACGCCGCCATCAGCTTCGTCGTTGGTAAGACCCAATCCCCCGAGGACCAACGAATGATCGAGACCACCGAGCGAGCACTCGCCGCGGGCATAGCCGCGGCCCGGCCGGGAGCCCGTATCGGCGATATCTCCCACGCCATAGGCTCGGTGCTCTCGGACGCGGGCTACCCGATCAACCTCGAGTTCGGCGGCCACGGCATCGGCACGACCATGCACCAGGACCCGCACATCGCCAACACCGGACGCGCGGGACGCGGCTACAAGCTGCGCCCCGGTCTCCTGCTGGCCCTGGAGCCATGGGTGATGGCCGACACCGACCGCCTCATCACCGACCCCGACGACGGATGGACGCTGCGCAGCGCTACCGGATGCCGCACCGCACACAGCGAGCACACGATCGCCATCACCGACGACGAAGCGGAGATCCTGACGTCGCCGAGCGCAGACATTGCGTAGACGGCCCACCGCGACCAGGCGCATCACCTTGCCGCCTGCAGTTCCCGCAGTCGAACCAGTCCAGTTCAGTGCCCCGAGATGGACTCAGCCGAGCCTCTTCCCCGCACTCGACTTCAGATGCTGCCGATCGAAACCCGGGTCTGCCGCCTCGATGTCGTGACTGTCGACGAGGTCGACCTGAAGGTGGATTTCCTTCACTCCTGCGCCGTCCGTCACCGTGGCACCGCCACCCCCACCACCTATCCGTTCATGGAGACACCTCACACGCTCGAGTCGTGCATCGGACTCGTCGGTGCATTCACTCGAACACTCGGGGCACTACGGGACCTGATCAGACATTGACGCGGAACTCCACCACGTCGCCGCAGATGCCAACCTCTGGATCGACAGTGTCGCCTCAATCTGACACCAAGGCCGCACGAGGCCGACCGCGACGTTCTCGAAGTCACCGCTCCACTCGTGCACGGGGGTCTGATGCACGTTTAGGTGACAGTTTGGTCAGGCAGCGAGTGCGACCTGTTGTTCTTGATGGTCTCGTACTCAATCGGCGTTGAACGCCCGTCTTCCCCTGGGCGACTACTTTGAACACATTCACAATTCACCCACCTGTTGTTGAGATCGACAGGAATCAACGATCAACCAGCTGCATGAGCTCACGGAACCAACTCTTCACGTCTCCGTCAGGATCCGACTCAGCCAGGCGATCCAACGTCATGCTCCGGAAGCCCACGTCGGCGAGACGCGACTTCACAAGGTTCTTTCTAACAGGTCGAACACCATCTGTGTTCTTAGTGGCCTCGACGACAAGATCCGGGACGTTAGATTCGGCCGAAACCTCGACACGCACGCCAAGGGCATCGAAGATGGCATCGGTGTGCAGATAGTTCTCCATCATTAGCTTGGAAGTGATGACCGCTAGCGAGCCGTCTCCCCGAGCGTTCACCTCGGCGGCTACTTCCCTGTATTCGTCAACGTCGTTGTCGTACAGATGAAACTCAACTCTATTCAGACCCTTCAGGTATCGGTTGCTCACCCATTGCCCGAGGGTCCCGCCACCTTGAGGAACAAACGCAAACCTGCGATCCGATATCAAGTCTGGATAGGCCTCAGGGTCGGCTAGGTGCAACACGCGCGAGAGGTTTCGCAACGAGGTGACATCGTTAGGACCCTCCACGCAGATAAGCACCTTGACGCGATTGTCAGGCTGGACGCCAAGCTCATCAGCAAGCTCGGCCCAAAGATCATCCTTGTCTTCGGTCACAACCGGAAGGCTAGATACCGGATCCTTCCGCACGTATCGCAAGCTCTCCGCGGGCAACTGAGAAACGAAACCCGGACTATGGGAGGTCAGGATAATCTGCGTACCTTGTACATCGGCCATCGCTTGGAAGGAATCAAGCAGGATACGCTGATTTCGCGGATGCTGCGAAGTCTCCGGTTCTTCGAGCGCATAGATCACTGAACTCTTCTCTTTGGCCTCGATCATCCTCTTTGCTTCGGCCTTGAAGAAGCTGACGAGAATCAACCTCCGAACCCCGGAGCCGCGCTTATTGATAGCCACCCCGTTTGATCCTTGCAGCGCCACTGAGAAGAGGCTGCTCCAGCGTGGATCACTCTTGAACTCAGGCACCAACCCCTCAGCGATGTCCGGATCGATTTCCGAGAGAGCCTGGTGAGTTCGGCCTGCCAGATCAGTCGCTTTGGCGCGAACTGCTTCAATAACCTCATCCAGAAGCTTCTGCACCGACTCTTCTGCGAGAGCCGCCGCGACGGCCATTTTCATAGGTTCTTGGACCTCATCATCTGAGTCCGTACTCTTCCGATCCGATTGGAAAAGCGCGAAGTGTGGCAGGTGCAAGGCAAGCTTCGACCAGATCTTCCCGCCATCCTCCTTACCCAAGGGAACAATTGACTTCTCAAAGTTCAGTTCTTCGCTCCCCCACAGGGCGGACCGTAAACTCGGATTGGATGCCTTGTTGACCGCGGCGAAAGTTGCATCGTCTAGTCGATCCTTGGCCAACTTCTTGAGAGCGGTATTTCCAATCGTGACCAAGTCAGTTAGACCATCGTTCGACGGATGCTGACAGATCGCGTGAACTTCCTCTTTCGGTTTTGCAGTTGAACAAGTCCATCGCTTCCGAATCTGCAATTCTCCGTCGGAATCCAGCAAGTATTCCTCAGACAGTGTGGTCGTCGCCTGTGCGTCCAGGATCAGTTCAGCGGGCAAGTCCGCAAATTTGCAGGTGATCTGGAAATAGTCGTCGAGGGTGGAGACATTCTTATCCGACACTTCAGGCTTCACCACGTTGCCACCGAAGAATATGTCCAGCGCCTCCAGTATCGTTGACTTCCCGATATCGTTCCGTCCGACAACTGTGGTCAGGTCACTGAAGGAAACCCACTGTTCCTCCTGGTAACCACGAAAATTCTTAAGCGCGACCGCGACGAGTCTCATATGCCTTCAACTTTCAAAGAGTGTTTCGCATAGACATTCAGCATCGCTCGATTTAGCTCCGTGCAGGTCAGGCAGAATTTCGGCAAAGGTCCATGTGTTCCGATCCTATCGACGGGTCCAGACATTCGACTCGTACCCGGCTAAAGCAGACCTCTCGGTGAGTTGCGCGTGACCTTGGTAGGCATAGGTAGGGTTTGGGCTCCTGCTCCCACGGTGTTGCAAACCCAAGCGCGGTAGCGACCGCAAGACGGATGTCGCTGCCGGTACTGATGGCCATGTCGCGCGAATCACGTTCATATGACCCAAGCCTGCTTTCCATACCCTGATCGACCCGTTCGAGGGCTTGGACTAGTTCCCTTGTTTCGCATTGTCATCATTTCCCTGACGATCCGCTTGCTCTTTAGCACTTTGTTCCGCCCAGTGCTCCATAAAGACTCGTCGAATGGTCTGTTGTTGCCGTTCCGATAGCGGCACCCATTCGGATTCAACTTTTCGTATGTGCGCTTCCATGTCGAACTTCGGAAATACCCTATCCACGTCGACCACTCGAATCATGATTTTTTCGATCATGCGGCCATCCCGCCCTGTCGCGCGCGACTTCACGGCAGGAAGCGATCCCTTCTTGATGTGGTTGCGTATGGTCGCGGTGCAACGGTCGGCGCGGACTGCTGCTTCAGCTATGTCGATCCACTCGTCTGTTTGGGTCATTGGTTTACTCCTTCTGTGTGATGGCTTCCCACGGAACAGAGGAATCTCCCGCGACTGGCGAAATTGTGACTCATAGTCCGTGGACTCATGGTCAGCTTAAACGAGATCGTTGATGGGTGACCATCCCTTCGCACCGCATTGCCTTTGGCGAGCACTTACGCGAGCTGCGCAAATCCCGCGGATGGTCGTCACAGGAAGCTTTCGCTCACCACGTCGGCTTGGACCGCACCTACATCAGCGGCCTGGAGCGAGCTCGACGAAACCCGACGCTGGACATCATCGTGAAACTCGCAGCGGCCCTTGAGGTTTCCCCTTCCGAGCTGCTTGCGACCATCAAGTAGCAGTTCGCATACGGGGTGATGCGTGGTACAGATTGTCGCGCTGATCAGCTTTTTTAGTGGTTTAACGTCAGTTAGACTGGATTCTGAGTCGAATACATCGACAGACCTACAACTGAACAAGGTGGGGTTTCATTGACCTCTGTGACGCATCGCATCACCCAGTACAACAAGGACGTCGGCCAGCCCCGTGGTGGGCTGATCAATCCCAAGCTCTTCACGGTCGAACAGCTCGGTGGCGATGGCTATGGCGTGCTGGATGGAAAACAGGAGAACAGCCATGCCAGCGTCGTCGGTGCGGCCGTCGACTACTTGAGCCGGTTGGCGCTCGTGCGATCGACCGAAACGGGTGCCATGTCCGAGGCTGCCGATGTCTTCCGAGCTTCGCTGCGAGGGGCTCAGCGAATCAGCGACTTCACCGACCACGTGGCTGTCGCCTCTGATGCAGCGTCTGCACTCGGTGAACTGCCGATCGAAGATCTCGAGGATGGCACGGTCGCCTTCAGAATTGACGAGACTGCGGTGCTGGTTGCGTGCCAGCTGGCGACGTACGACGTGGGGCTGCGGGCAGGCGTGCATCTGTACAATCCGGAGAGCACGTTGCGCAGCCCGGATGAGACGACCACGGCTCATATCCTGGCAATGGTCCAACGCGCGAAGCGGTTCTTCGAGACGTACGGCCCGGTCACTGCGGACGGCTTCGTCTTCGTCGACGGGGACGAACTGCTCGCTGGCGGCCGCGGTGGATACACCGACCTGGTGAACAGCGGAGATGGAGACTTCCTGACTGCGGATACTCTCTGGGACTTCAAGGTGTCCGCCTCGAAGCCGACTAAGGATCACACGCTGCAGCTGCTGATGTACTTCCTCATGGGCAAGGCGTCGGGGATGCCGGAGTTCGCAACGCAGACGCAGGTGGGAATCTTCAACCCACGACTCAATACGGTGCACCGCCTGGCGGTGGCCGAGGTACCAGCAGAGGTCATCGAGATCATTCGTCGCGACGTGATTGGATATGCGCGATAGCAATTGAAACGGATTGGGCCCACGACCGTGGGATCCGTCATTTGAGGTTCACCCTGCTCGCGCATCGGAAACGTCCGATGCCGCACGGTATCGCGCCAGTCAATACACAGTCGCTCATTCTGCGCATCGGAGCCTGCTAGTGCACGAGCGCCAGCGCGTGTCGAGCGTAGGCGTCGATTCTCGTCCTGAAGCCTGCGCCGCTCTTCAGCGCTGCGATTCAACCTGCCGCCTGCCCCGGCCTATATTACGAGCCTAGCGACTTCTTCGCTCCATGCGCTCCATGGTGATAACTGCGAGCGAAACACATACCATCTGGCGAACTCAACGTCACATGGACCCATCAGCTGTTTCAAAGCCAGAGGCCTCCTATACGGTGCTGGTATGGACAGGCCAGTCAATGGCACAAGCCGCGGAGCTCGCCTCCGAGCGCAGCGGCCGCTACTACAATTGCCTGCTTGCGCCATCCACCCGCAAAGATGGTTATGTGAAAGAATTCGCGAACCCAGCCCAGCCGACCAAAGATGAGGAACGGCTCCAGCTAGCTGCACGCACGGCAGAACGCATGGGTCTGGCGGATAACCACTGGTTGAGTTGGTTCAAGTGTGGGATTGGCCCACTTGAGCATCTCAACGATGAGTTGTGTCCTCCCGAGGAAGCTAGCAACCGCCCTGGAACGCGCCGGGCAGGTTGGTTGCTAATCTCTGGTACGACTGCGAGTTCCAGTCGCACACCCGTGGCGCATCGCATCGAGACGAGTGGCCTGAATACCTCGACAAGCTGGAACAAGGTAAGGCCGTGAATCCTCCAAATTTCTAGGTTGAGCTCCCTGCAGAAACGGTCAGGATCACGATGAGCCTTTCCGGATCAAGCTACCAGTTAGCCACCGAGACTGGAACCTATTTCGTGGGTCAAGTCATCTGAGTTGGCTACCCCAGAGGGATGGCCTGGAAGTATGTCAACATGCCTAAGCAGTTATCCACGAAGTTCCGATCGCCTACACGCAAGTGTGCCTTTGCCCGGCTGGAGTAGGCATGGCCGGCGTTCAGAGTTCTATCCGCTGATTTCGTCTACACGAGGACAGAATGTGAAGTGCCCCGGTCAATCCATCCTTTGGAACGGATTGACCGGGGCATTGACAGCGGAGCTATTGTTCCTCTGTCGATGCTCGCTCAGGCCCTGCGGCGCGCATTGAGCAGCCCTGCTCCGAGCAGGACCAAGAGCGCTGCCAGCGGGATAAGGAGCAAGCTCTCCGGCCCCATGCCGGTCTGCGCCAGCTCCCCGTCACCCTTGTCTTCCGGTTTCTCGGGGTCGACGGGCCGGTCCTTCGCGATACTGTTCGTCAGGGAGACACCAACCACATTGCCGTCTCCAATCGTCACCGTTTCGATGCTGAACTTTGCGCCCGTCCAGGTGCCGCCCGGGATCTCGACAGGGATGGCTTCGGTCAGGCCGACGGTCGCCCCGTAAGGGATCGGCTTGCTGGTGACAGCAGTCCCGTCGGCCTTAACAGTGAGACTGCCTGAACCGGCCTCAAAGCCCTCGCCTGCCGGATAGGAATAGGCCACGGTGAACATGGTAGAGCCCGCCACCAGGTCCTGGCCGGTGCCATCGATCAACTTCGTCACGCTGAACGCGCCGTTGTTCAGGTCTATGGTGTTCTCCACTCCAACGGAGACGGTGTCGTCCTTCGCTACGGTAATGACGTTGCCGGTGGTGAAGCTCGCGGGACGCCAGGTTCCACCCTCGACGCCGTCCGGAGCGACCTCCGAGAGCGTGACAATCGCGTTCGCGGGGATGCCGCTCACGACAACCGGGTCACTGCCTGCGGTCACCTCGACGGTGCCGGAGCCCGCTTCGAAGCCTGGTCCAGCCGGGTAGGAATACTCGACCGTGAACGTCACGTCATCCGCGATGAGGTGCTTCCCCGACCCAGTGAGCGTCTTGGTGACGCTGAACGAGCCGAGGTCACGCTCGATCGTATTCGTCAGCTTGACCGCGAGGGTAGTCTCGTCACCGATGGTGAAGTTCGTGTGGTCGAACGCAGCATCCGTCCAGGTTCCGCCCGCGATAGCCGGCGGGGTCGCTTCGGTGAGCGTGACCTCGGTTCCATACGGCAAGCTAGTGCTGGTCACCGCGGAGCCGTTGTTCAGTACAGTGAGCGTGCCTGTGCCCGTGCCGGGGGTGATGCCGAGGGCCTCGGGGAGCACGTAACTGTAGTTCACGTTGAAGGCGACGTCCTCGCCGACGAGGGGGGCTGCGTCGCCATCGACCTGCTTCATTACAGAGAAGTCGCCATCGTTCCAGGCGATCGGGTTGTCAAGTGAGATCTGGACGACCTGGTCCTTGACGACCGTGAACTGCGCGATGTCGAAAAGAGGCTCGCCCCAGGTTCCGCCGATTGGATCGACCGGGCGAACCTCGTCGAGCGTGACGGTCGCGCCTTCAGGGATCCCGCTGATCTCCGAGGAGCTCTCATCGGCCTTCACTGTGACGGTGCCGCTGCCTGCTTCGAAGCCGTTGACCGCCGTGTACGAGTAGTTCACCGTAAACTCGGTGCCCGTAGGAACTAGGGACTCACCCTCGCCGGACACGCTCTTCGTGACAGCGAAGCCGCCGGTGTTCTGCGTGATCCGGTTCGTGACGGTGAGGTCGATAGCTCCGTCCAGCGGCAGGTTCACCAGCTCGTTCTCCGCGTAGTCGACGCCGTTCACGGTGTAGACCGGGTCCGCCCAACTTGTTCCGGCTGGGGCCGGAGTGAACCACTCGAAGAAGCTGTAGCCCACGTCTGCGAGTAGATCCAGCTTGATCTCACTGCCATCGGCAGGGAGCATGAACTGCCCGCCCGTGAGGTTCTGGATGCCCTTGTCGACAGCTTCCTCTCGCGAGTAGCCAATGCGGAACGCGTCCACGCCGGTCATGAGCCCGTCAGGGTTCTCGACGACCTTCCGCGCGGTAAGCTCGCCGGTGCGCAAGGTCGCCTCGTTCACGAGCGTGATCGCCGTGGTCTGGTCGAGGTTGCCGTTCGCCTTGGAGAATCTGACCTCAGTGAGCTGCTGCCCGTCCTGGCCGACGAACGCAGGGGCTTCCCAGGTCACGTTGGCTGGATCGGTGGGCTGCACCTCCCGCAGCACCACACGGGTGCCATCGAAGAAGTCTTCGCTGGTGAACGTCTGTCCGCTCTTGACCTCGAAGGAGCCCGACTTGTACGGAGTGTTCGGGTCGACAGCATCGTCGTAGGCGTCGTAATTCACCGTGAAGGTGGGATTCAGGACCGTATCGCCCTGGAGCTCCTTGGTGACGGAGAAGTTGCCGAAGTTCGATCCGTCGACATCGCCACCGCCGGAACGCCGAGTCGCACTACCCTTGGTCGGGTCGGACGTCACGCCGTCGATCGTGTATGTGGCGGAGTTCTCGTAGGTGCCAGCCTTGCCGAGGTCCTTCACCTTCACCTTCCAGATGGCCTGGTAGAACGAGCCGGAGGGCACGTTCGTGCAGGACGAGCTGGTGCTCGTGCCTGCGCGAGATACGAACGACACCTCGGTCTTGTCCGCGTTCCAGGTGCCTGATGCGCGCTCAAGCCAGCGAGGGGCCTCCTGATTGTTGCTGTTCGGGCGCAGGCAACGCCCTTCCCAGAGCTGGGGCCAAGTTTCCCCCTCGTAGTCCGTGACGAGCTCGAAGATATCCGTGTCGAGCTGATCGGTGATCGTGACATTGCTGCCCGCGGGGATGCCCGAAGGCGGTGCCGGGAGGCGAACCGTCCAGGTGATCACGTCGTCGAGGCTGTTGTACGAGCCGGACTTCTTGAACCGGTACCCCGCGAATTCGCAGACCTCGTCGCAGTAGGCGGGATTCGGCTCCACTGTGACGGGGACCGACTGGCCGCCGAAGTCGAAAGTGTGCTCGGTTGTCGTGTCGTTGCGCACGTCGATGCGCACATCGAACCAGAAGCTGCCGGAGACGCCGTAAGGATTTGCCTGAATGAAGTCCGGGTCGACGGTGCAGGTGATGTTCGTCGTCGTCACCACGCACGTCCCCGCGGTCACCCCGCCCGGACCCTTCATGTCGAACTGGTCAGGTGAGCCGGTCATCCCGGGCGGGAGGTCCACCGACAGGGTCACGGGGTTCGTGGCCTTTGCGGGGATGCTCCAGTCGACGTGCAGCGACTGGCGGCTGCCGTCGGCGACGGTGTCAGTCTCGAAGGCGACGTTGTCGATCTGCACTTCAGACGCGGCGTGTGCAGGCGCGGGAGCGGCCACGACGACGCCAAACACGACGAGTGCTGAGAGGATCAAGGCGAGAACGGTTCGTGACCGCGTTCGTTGTTCGAGTATGAAGTGGTTTGAAGTCATGATCCCCTCAGAAATGTTCCAGAAAATGTATCGAGCAGCTTCTGCTTGCGCGATGAAGGTTGTAGCGGCCCACGGCCCAGGGCCCAGCCTCCTTTACATGCGCAGTACGCCGGGCGTGCGCAGCGAGGCTGCGGGTGGCGGCAAGCGGAAGAGAAAGTATGGCTACCTGCCCCTTATTCTGGACAGCAGGAACGCGCAGTCGATTGATCGCATTCGATATTTCATCCTGAATTTCGTCCCTTGGTGCCCGCACCGAGGAGCGACTTGCCCGCCCTGTAGAGTGGCGGCATGCAGAGTACCGAGTCGGAGGATCGGCGATCCGCCGACGGTATCGGGCCGCGGCTTCCTCCTGGATTCGTGCGCCGCGACAGGCTGATCGGGCTTCTCGATTCCTTCTCCAGCCTTCCGCTCATAATTCTCCGGGCACCAGCCGGGGCGGGGAAGAGCTCGCTGGCAGTGGACTGGCTCCTTCATCGCGGCGCAGCGGACCATGCCGCTTGGATGACGCTTGACCTGTCGGCCCTCCCGCGTTCGGAGCTCTGGTCGGAAATTGTCGGCGCTTTTGGCGGCCCGCGGACGACTCTGTCGGGCAGCGCGGCGGCGGCCATCCTCAACCGGCGACGAAGGCCGACGACGGTTGTATTCGATGATTTCCAGCATGCTTCGCCGGAGCTTGTGGACGAGGTCGCGAAGTTCGCTCAGCTGCTGCGGCGCGGACGGGTCATGATCCTGACGCGAGCAGCGGGGAGCATCGAGTCTCCACTTCGGCGAGTCCAGGCCGGCACGGGTGTGGTGACCGCCGAAGACCTCATGCTCACCGCCGACGAGGCGGAACTTATCGCCCACAGTGCGGATTCCGCGCCTCGTGACACGGCGCTCATACTTAAGGCGACCGGAGGACACCTGCTTCTCACCAGGCTCGCACTCGCCTTGCCAGATGACGACTCGGCTGAGGCTGTAGCCCGAGAGGTCAGGAGCTGGGCGCTCAAGCTAGTTCGCCCCGATCGACTCGACGCCGTACTCCGGCTCGCTCTGCTGCCTGTGGTGACGGGCGACCTCGCCAGGATCGTGACGGAAGACCCAGACGCGGGCTTTCTCCTGCAGGAGCTCGTCGCGGACGGCCTGGGTGGCCACGGGACGGACGGTTCCTTCGAGTTCCACCCCGTGATCGGCAAGGCTCTTCGCCATCACGCGCTGTCTACGATCGCCGAAGAAGACCGGTGCCTTGCGCTGACAGCGGCCACCGCACACATGCGCAGCACCCCTCAACACGCGGAGCACGCGCTGCGGCTCCTGGTCGAAACCGGTCAGCTCTCTGAGCTCTGGCCGCACTTCGCGACAAGCCTCACGGACTCCGGCGCAACGGACCTCCAGCGGACCATCGAGTCGTTGCCCCTTGACGTGCTCGCCTCGGACAGCATGGCGTCAGCCATCTCAGCCCTGGCCCACAGCAGCAACGAAGCGATCCCCTCGGGAGAACTGCTCAACATCGTCGATGCCGCCCTCGCTAACATCGGTCGCCGCCCTACCTCCGAGGATCCGGAAGCGGCCGTTTATCATGAGCTCGCAGTCCTCACGCTCCTCCGGTCGGCCTGCAGGTACGAGGCCGCCAGCGAACGCGCTCCTCGACTCCTCGCCCTCACCAACGGCCTCGCCCCCTCGGGTCGGACCGCGGCGAAGCAAGCGGCCTGGTGGGGCCTGCTTCACGCCTCCGTGACGATGACGCTGGCCGGCCGCCTCAATGATGCAGAGAAGCTGCTGGACGAGCAAGAACATGATCGAGATGCCGACCGCAGCCAGCGCCGATCGGTTCAGCGTGCTTTCATTCACGCCATGCGCGGCGAGTTAGCACTTGCCGCTCGCCTGCTCGACGACCAAGGCCGCGACGCCCCGGACTCGCCGCACTGGACAGCGCGACTGTCCATCACCCGAGCCACGGTCCAACTCGAACGGGGAGACGCCGTTCGAGCGCGAGAGACGCTCAGATCGGTCGAAGAGCTGACCGCGCCCGTCCGCGAATGGCCGTATGCCGTCATCGTCACGGCGCGCACCCACATCGCAATGGACCCGCTAGCTGGAATCGAGGACGTCGACCGCCTGCTGCGACGGCACACCGGCCAACCGATCAGCCGCGCGGTGCGCGACCTGCTCTCTTCTGCCGTCGCCGACCTCGCACTCGCGGCTGGAGACCTACCGCGCGCGCGGCGGATGGTGGCCGACCGAGAGAACCGCGACGTCGCAATGCGGCTCACGGCCGCGAGGATCGCGCTCCTCGCTCCCGACCAAGAGACCGTCCAAGATTTGCGCGGCCTAACAGAGCGGGGGGACCTCTGGCCGCGCTTGCGTGCACAGGCGCTGCAACTGCTCGCAGCGCACCTCCACAGGCTCGGTAATCAAACCAGCGCCCAAGACGCACTCAGGCGCGCATTGGCTGTCACCGGCGGCCACGACATCAACCTCATCCACACGCTCCTCCCGCTTGGCGACTTGGAAGCCCTCGCCCACGCCGCAGGAGTGGAACTGCCCCGCCACTTGAGCCGAAGCAATCATATGGAACGACCCTTGGCGTCGATCGGGCTCACCAAGCGCGAGGCGCACCTGCTGCTTCGCCTGGCCACGAGCGCCCGCCTGAGCGATATCGCCTCGACCGAGTTCGTCACGCTCAGTACCATCAAGTCCCAGGCGGCCAGCCTTTACAGGAAGCTGGGCGTCACTTCCCGCCGCGACGCCGTGGACGAGGCGCACCGCCGCGGTCTGATGGACCTGAGCAGGGAAAGCCCGCATTAAGGTGTCGAAACGGACGCGTTGCCGCCGGAGCATCACGACTCCTCCTGCAGCAGGCTCGCCTTCTTTACGGATCAAGCACGCATACTCAGCACCTATGTTGTGGCCGCCCGACAACATGAATGTCAATGGGAGATGAAATCTGAGCTTCGATGCATTGCATTCATGTGAAAGAAATGGAGATTTTCACACGACATCGTGCGATTTTCACAAGTTCGACAGCAAAGGGTTTTGACCCCATTTTGCGGGTGCGAATCACCCGCGTTTTCGTTGGCAGACCAGGCATAAATGTGAGTACCTACCCATGAACCTGATGCGCGTGATAGTGTTGCCGCACCGTGAACAATCTTGAGAATTTCTTCCGTAGACATTCAATGCCGACGCGTACCGACCAGCCTGCCCGTTCACGTTGACGTACTGCTCGTCGAAGCTGGTTCCGCCTTCTGAGAGCGCCTGCTCGAAGACTTCGCGGAGATGATGCAAAAGCGCAACGGCTCCACGCACCGACACCGCAGATCCGGGGGTGTCTGGGTGGATGCGCGCGCGCCAGAGCGTCTCGTCGGCGTAGATGTTTCCGACCCCGCTCACCATTCGCTGGTCGAGCAGGAGCTTCTTCGCGCCGACTCCACGCGACCTGAACTTCTCGACAAAGGCGGTGTCGTCGAAGTGGGGATCGAGCGGGTCGCGCGCAATGTGTGCTGCCTGCGCCGGAATAGAACCGATTGGCGCCGCTGGAGTCAGCGCGTCAAGTGCGAGGGAGCCAAAGAGCCGCTGGTCGGCGAAGTCGACCCTCAGTTCGCCGTGCTCGGGGTGTTCGATCCAGGTCCGGATCCGCACGTGCCGATCGTCCACCGCATCTGTCGCCCGCAGCAGCATCTGCCCGCTCATCCCGAGGTGGGCCAGAAGCGCAGTTTCGGGCTCCTCTGCCAGCTTCCCCGAGACGCTCGGCGCGGTCTCGACCGCGAGCGGGATCCACAGGAACTTCCCCCGCCGTTGAGGCGCCTGGAGCGTGCGCCCGGTGAGGCGGCGCTCGAAGTCAGCGGCGCGGCTACGCGCCGCCCCCTCAGGGAGGGTGCGGCCGTGCCCGCCAAGGCCGGGGTCCTCCCCCGCTGGCGTGTGGCGCTTGAGGGCGCGCGGATCCATCACCTCGACCGCGACAACCCGCGCACCGGTGACCGCAGGCGCGAGCCCGGCGCGCACGACCTCTACTTCGGGAAGCTCGGGCATTGCCTACCGGCCAGCGGCCTGCGCGCCGCCCTTGCTCCCGCGCCTCGCTTTGCGCCCCGCGCGTGCGGCGCGCAGCTGAGCAGCCGCGTCGCGGGCCGCCGCCAGTTCGGCAACCTTCTTACTCGTGCCCTCGCCCGTGCCGACGACATCGCCAAGTCGCACTGTCGAACTGAACACCCGAGCGTGGTCAGGGCCGGCGCCGATAGTGTCATACGTGGGGCCGGGGAGCCCGCGCGTCGACGCCTCCTTTTGGAGGGTAGTCTTCGGGTCGAGCACTTCCGTAAAGCGATCAGGGTCGTCGAGCAGCGGCTCGATGAGTCGCAGCACAAAACGTGCGGCTGTGTCAGCATCGGTCGAGAGGAACACCGCGCCGATCACGGCTTCGACGGTGTCGGCGAGGATCGAATCTTTGTCGCGACCGCCTGTTTGCTCCTCGCCCTTACCCAGGCGCAGCTCGTCGCCGAGGCTGAGCCCGCGAGCGACTTCCGCGAGTGCGAGCGTCGACACGAGCGCAGCACGGCGCTTCGCGAGCTCGCCTTCGGTGAGGTCTGGATGCTCACGGTAGAGCTTCACCGTGACAGCCTGGCCCAGAATTGAGTCGCCAAGAAACTCGAGTCGTTCGTTGTGCGGGGCCGCATCGTGCTCGTAGGCCCACGAGCGGTGGGTCAGTGCGAGTTCGAGAAGCTCCGGCTCAACCGCGACGTCGAACGCGTGAAGAAAGCCGCCTGGCACTCCCTGAGGGGTGCCCGACGGCTCTCCGTGTTCGTGTCGCGGGAGTGAGTGATCATTCCCCGTCACGGGTAAGTCTTACGCGTCAGCTACGCGGCGACCCTTGTACTCGAGGAACAGAGCGTTGCCCTGCGAGTCCTCGACCACGCGGGCGCGGTGCGGGAGGCTGTACACGGTCTTGCCGTTCTCGACAGTCTTGACGAGTGCGGGTACCGAAGCCTTCCACGCCGAACGGCGGTGACGGGTGTTCGAACGCGACATCTTGCGCTTGGGAACAGCCATGATGCTCTCTTTCCTAGTTACTCTCAGATTCGGGCACACCCGAACCTAATGATTCTACAGCCTTGAAGTCAGCCAGTGCCGCCCAACGCGGATCAATATCCACATTAGTCGCCATCACAGCCTCAGTATCGCGTGGCTCGCCGGACTCGGGATCGAGTCCCGGGCAGTCCGGGCGACACACAGGCTGGAACGGCAGTGCAAGCACTACCGCGTCTCGGAGCGGGGGTTCAAGATCCACGTGATCACCGTGAACCCCATACTCGTCGGCCTCCGTAGGAGTATACGCGAAAAGTTCCTGAAATTCGACTTCAAACGGCGCGGTGAAGTCGCGAAGGCAGCGACCGCACTCGGCGTGCATCGTCGAACGCGCCGTCACCGACACCAGGATCCCTTCGTGCACCGACTCGAGACGCACGTCAAGCGAGAGCTTCTCGCCCTCAGGGATCCACGCGAGTGCCTCCCCAAAGCGGTCGGGCACGACGATCTCAATCTCGCGCTCGCGCATCTCCCCTGGACGGTTGACGATGTCGCGGACGCTCTCCTCGTACAGCCGGGCCATTATGCTGGCCTCGTCGTCGCGAGAAAGCGCGCCACTGCCGCAGGCACGTACGGGCTGACGTCTCCCCCGAGGGAGGACACCTGGCGCACGAGCGTGCTCGACACGTGGGCGTGCGAGGGCTCAGGGAGCATGAATACGGTCTCGACATTCGCGAGGCTCCGATTCATCAACACCATCGGCGTTTCGTACGCAACGTCGAGCTGCGAACGGATGCCCTTCACAAGCACCGAGGCACCGACCTCCGTGCAGTAATCGACGAGCAGCCCGACCGACCACGATGCAACAATGACATTGTCAGGCGTCTCTGGATCCTCGTCAAGCGACTGCTGGATCAGCGACATCCGCTCAGAGATCGGCAGCATCGCCGACTTTCCTGGATTGTGGACGACAAGTACGTGGACCTCGTCGAACACGGCAGCTGCGCGCCGGATCACGTCGAGGTGCCCGAGGGTGATCGGATCAAATGACCCGGGAACCACTGCGATTTTGCTCATACCTCTACAGTACGCGGTCGAGCCGCAAGATGCCCTAAAGCCCGTGCTGCTTTGCAAAGATTACGGCGTGAACGCGGTCACGAAGCTGAAGCTTCGACAGCACCCGCCCGACGTGCGTCTTCACCGTGGATTCAGACAGAAACAGCTCTGCTCCGATCTCCGAGTTGTTCTTGCCGTCTGAAATGAGCTTCAGAACGTCAAGCTCGCGCTCTGTCAGTTCGCTGAGTTCCGCAGCGACAGCGTCTCCCGCCCCAGGCGTGGGTGCTGCGAACAGGGCCGCTGGCGCCGCGGCACCTGTGTCACGCATCCGCTCCATCATGCGTGCTGTCACTGCCGGGGCCATCGCGGCGTCACCGCTCGCGACGCGACGGATTGCGTCGACGAGCTCAGTCGGGCGTGCATCCTTGAGGAGAAAACCGCTCGCACCCGCCTGAATCGCGCCGATCGCATACTCGTCAAGGTCGAAGGTCGTGAGCACGAGCACCCGTGTTGCTGGAAACTCAGCGACGATGCGCTTCGTCGCCTCGATGCCGTTCATTCCCGGCATACGCACGTCCATAAGCACGACGTCACAGCCGTTACCCTCGCCCGACAACCGAGCGAGCTCTGCGAGCGCTTCGCCGCCATCACCAGCCTCGGCGACGACCTCCATGTCAGACTCAGACAGCAGCACGAGCCGAAACCCCGTGCGAATCAGCTCCTGGTCGTCGACAAGCATGATCCTGATGTGATGCGGATCGATCACACTCACCCTCTCTCACTCGGGTTCGTCCCCGCGCCCGCGGGGAAAAACGCACGTAATTGCCAGCCCTCGCCAAATGGCACCGGGCCCGAACTGATTGAGCCTCCGAACACGCGGACGCGCTCCGCGAGGCCCGCGAGGCCGCGGCCCGACCCGAGGCCAGTCGTCGGCCCAACTGTATTCGCGGGTCTTCCATGGTCACGCACCACAACCTCGAGGCCGTCCGCCGCGGCACGCAGCGTCACGTTGGCTTTGGCGCCAACGCCAGCGTAGCGGAGCACGTTCGTCAGGCCTTCCTGCACGATCCTGAATATTGCGAGGCCCTGCAGCCTGTCAGGCAGGGCCTCGACGTTCGTGTCGAGAGTCACGAAGAGGCCTGCGTCTTCGAAGCCTTGGACGAGTCCCGGGATGTCGTCAAGGCTCGGCTGCGGCGCCATGTCTGCGGCCTCGCTCATCTGCAGCGCGCCAAGGAGCCGCCGCATCTCTGTGAGGGCGGTGCGCCCGGTCTCAGCGCTGCGCTGCATCGCATTCGCTGCCTCGGTCGGCGCCTTCTCGACTGCGCGAGCCGCGCCCTCGGAGAGTGCGATCATGACCGACACTGAGTGGGCGACGATGTCATGGATTTCTCGGGCGATTCGAGAGCGTTCCTCTGCAACGGCGAGCTGCGCAAGCTGGTCACGCTCGCGGGCGAGCTGATGCGCCCTGTCAATAATGGCCTGGAGGTAACGCCGCCTGTTGCCAAGATTGATACCGATGAGCAGCACGGCGAGCGCCCAGATCGCGTCGAGCACGATCACACCGATCAGCCCTCGCCCCTGCGGATTCTCACCAAAAATCGTCGTCATGGTCGGGATCGACACTGCAAGGATGTTGCCGCCGACAGCGATAGCGTATGCGATCCAGCCCGTCCGCACGTCGCGGTAGACAGGTACCGCGTAGAGCAGGAACCAGCCTGCGACGGCGTTCGCAATGACGAGCGGGCCGCCCTCACCAAAGAGCGCGACAGTGACGATGATGAGGCCGATGAGTGGCGCGCGACGACGGAGGATCAGCGCAATGGTGCCAGCTGCGAGCCGCAGCGACAGCACGAGCGTGTAGGCCGCGGTTGCGATAACGTTCTCGCCGGAGCGATCGTAGAACAGCGTGAAAATGTCGAGGAGCGCAAGCGGGATCGCCCCGATGAGATAGCACACAAGGATCGCCATGTCGATCGCCCGTGGGTGCGCCGCCACCCACCGCCTGATCGCGCCAGGAGGGTTCGGCAGGAACGCCTCAGAGTTGGCTCGCGCGGCCTCACTCATCTGCGTCTCCCCCATCACACTCTTACCCTACTGGCGCGACCGGAAAACTCCCGGTGCTTCAGCCCCGCGACTACTTCGCGTCGCGAGACTTCAGCACTGCCAGGCCGAGAGTCGATGGAACGGCCGCCCAGAGCGCGATGGCAAGCATCGCGACCCAGTACGTCGGGTCGGATCCCGTAGCAACGTCACCCATGCTGAGCGTGCTGCCGAGCGACATCGGCAGGTATTGGCTCACGGTGGGAACCCACTCCCAGCCCGTCATCGACAGGAACTGGAAACCGATGGGCAGCACGAAGATGAGGCCAGCGACGAGCGCGATCCCGCCAGCCGTTGAACGCAGCACCGCGGCGAAGCCGAAGCCAAGGAGCGCAACGCAGGCGAGATAGACGATGGCGCCGAGCGCTCCCGTCAGCACGGTGCCTGAGAAGACCTCGCCAGCTGCCGCCGGTAGGAAGGCGATACCGATCGCGAGACCCACGAGCACAAGGACGAGGGCGGTGACTGCGGCAATCGCGGCGAGCACGATGGCTTTTCCGAAGTACATGGGCGTCCGCCGGGGCACGGCCGCGAGACTCGACAGGATCATTCCGCTCGAATACTCGCTCGAGATGACGAATACCCCGAGCACGCCGAAAATGAGCGCGAGAAACGGCGAGGCAAAGGTCGAGACAGTCAGCAGGTAGCTTTGGAGCGCGTCGACGGGCAACGCCGATACGTCGAGGCCCTCGTAACTAAAGGAACTCTTCATCGCCCACGCGCTGAGCAGGCTGAGCCCAGCGCTCGCGAGCAGCGTGATGAGCAGGGTTGTGCGGATCGAGCGGAGCGAGCTCAGCTTGATCCGTTCAGATTTGACCACGCCGCCGAAGCTGAGCTTGGGGGCACTGCCTGAGCCGGCGAAGGTCTGCCGCGTCGTAGGTGGAGTGTATGTTGAGGAAGTCATGAGTGGGTCCAGTTCGTCGAGAGTCGGTGGGGTCGCGTTCCGGGGCTCAGCCGGCAGCGTACTCGAGTTCGTCGCGAGTGAGCTGGAGGTAGGCGTCCTCGAGGCTGCCGGTCACCGGCGTGAGCTCGTGCAGCACGATGCTGTTCGACGCGGCGATCGTACCGATCTCGGCCGCGGTGAGGCCCGCCGCAGAAAACCCCTCGCCCTCGCCGCGGTCCAACGGCTGTAGGTCGATGTCGGGGCGCCCAGTCATCACGAGCGACGCAAGCTCGGCAGCCTGCGGGCTGCGGACCGTGACGCGAGCCGTGCCGTTGCCGACGAAGTCAGAGATCGGAGCGTCGGCGACAACGCGGCCGCGCCCGAGCACGATCACGTGGTCGGCCGTCTGCGCCATCTCACTCATCAAGTGGCTTGAGAGCAGCACCGTGCGGCCCTCGCTCGCCAGGTGGCGCAGCAGGTTTCGCACCCAGAGCACACCGTCAGGATCAAGGCCATTCACTGGCTCATCAAGGATCAGCACTTTGGGGTCTCCCAGGAGTGCGGCCGCGATCCCGAGACGCTGGCCCATTCCGAGCGAGAAGCCGCCGACCCGCTTGTTCGCGACTGACTCGAGCCCCGTGAGTTCGATGACTTCGTTCACTCGCTTGTCGGAGATGCTGTGCGTCGCTGCGAGAGCCCGCAGGTGACTCCGTGCGCTGCGGCCAGGGTGGACACCCTTCGCGTCGAGCAGGACGCCGATCTCGGCGAGCGGTGCGCGCAGCTCTGAGTAGCGCTCACCGTTCACAGTGACAGTACCGGCGCTTGGCTTGTCGAGACCGACCATGAGCCGCATGCTCGTCGACTTGCCTGCACCGTTCGGCCCCAGGAAGCCTGTCACCTGGCCAGGCTGGATCGTGAAGCTGACATTGTCGACAGCCTTCTTCGCACCGTAGTGCTTGGTGAGCCCGCGAGCCTCGATCATGATGTCTCCTATTCGAGAGAGGTTGAGCGTATAGCTTCAGCCTAGGAAAGGAGCCATTGGGCCGTATCCCACTTGAGTATCGGGGCCGTAGTACCCAGGTACCGTTTGCGTGTGCTTCCGGACTACTCAGGAAGTCGCATGGGCCGCAGTCGCGCGACGTGCGGCCTGCGCGTGCGCACGCATGCGCTTACGACTTCGCGAGGTTCTCGAGATGTTCTTCTTCGCGGGCGATCATCGCCGCGAGGCCCGGGTGTGTGATGAGTTCTGGATCGACGTCGAGCAGCGCGCCCGCAAGCTCCCGGGCGTGCGCGATGAGCTCCCCGTCGTGCGTGACGCGAAGCAGCTTCAACGTTGACTTGCCGCCCGACTGGGCAGTCCCGAGGATGTCCCCCTCGCGCCGCAGTTCGAGGTCAATCTCGGCGAGCGCGAACCCGTCGCTCGTCGCCGCAACTGCCTCAATGCGCTCGCGGGCTGTAGTGCCTTGCTCCGCGACACTCATGAGGAGGCAGAGCCCAGCATGGGCACCACGGCCGACGCGCCCGCGGAGCTGGTGCAACTGCGAGACACCGAAGCGATCGGCGTCGCGCACAATCATGATCGAAGCGTTCGGCACGTTCACACCGACCTCGATCACTGTTGTCGCGACGAGCACATCAATCGCACCAGCGGCGAACTCACTCATCACGCGGTCCTTCTCGGGGCCCGGCATGTCGCCGCTCAACGCCTCAACTCTGAGCGCGCTGAAATTCTCCATTGCCCGAATCTCCGCGACCGAGTCAATGACGTTCGCGAGCGGCCGCTTGGGCGGTTGGGCGCCAGGCCCTGCGACGCCGCCGCCCGTGGCCTCGTCGTCGGGCTCCCCTGCGAACTCGCCCTCTTCAAGATTCGGGGTCTTTCCACCTGAGATGGCCGGGCACACGACGTAGACCTGCCTGCCAGCGCGAATATCTTCTGCTGCGCGCTCCCACACGCGCGCGGCCCGGCGCGGCATCTCAAGTTCGGGGACGACGAACGTCTCGATCCCTTGCCTCCCTGGCGGCAACTCTCGAATCGTGAGTGTTTCAAGGTCGCCAAACGCGGTCAACGCGACAGTTCGCGGTATCGGGGTCGCGGTCATCGCGAGGACGTGCGGCTGGGCCCCCTTCTGCCGGAGCGCCTCGCGCTGTTCCACCCCGAAGCGGTGTTGTTCGTCAATCACAGTGAGGCCAAGGTCGTAAAACGTCACCCCCTCGCTCATGAGTGCGTGGGTACCGACAGCAACGAGCGCATTGCCTGAGGCGAGCGACAGCAGCGCGCGGCGCCGCTCGGCAGCGGGCATGCGCCCGGTAATGAGAACAGGATTCAGCGAGGCCGCGAGGTCAGGGCCGAGCGCCTCAACAACCGACCGGAAGTGTTGCGCCGCGAGCACCTCGGTCGGCGCGAGAAGGGCACTCTGTCCGCCAGACTCCGCGACCTGCAGCATCGCCCGGAGCGCGACAAGCGTCTTACCGGAGCCAACCTCGCCCTGCAGCAGCCTGTGCATCGGGTGCGCGAGCGCGAGCTCATCGGCAATGACGGCGCCAACGGCGACCTGGTCGCCGGTGAGGTCGAACTGCAGCGCTGAATCGAAGCGTTCGAGCAACGCGCCGGCCGGACGGGGTGTGCTCGCTTCGGCCGCATGCTGGCGGCGCCGGTACATCAGCGCCAACTGCAGGTCGAATGCCTCACGGAATTTCAGGCTGCGCTGCGCGGCTCGCCAGTCGCTGTCATTTCGGGGCCTGTGCGCGCCTTCAAACGCGGCGCGAAGCGACAGGAGCCCCTCAGCACGAAGCATCTCGGTCGGCAATGGGTCTGGCACGTCGGCAAGAGCATCGAGCACCATCTCGACAGAGCGTTGGATCGTCCAGCTCGGCATCTGCGTCGTTGCCGGGTAAATCGGCACCGGCGTCTCGGCCCAGGCCTTCGCAGCGGCCTCCTCGAGCTGTGCTCCTCCAGGAACCTCGGCGTCAGCATCAAAGAACTCGTAGTCGGGGTGTTGCAGTTGGTAGGCGCCTCGATACTCGGAAACCTTGCCCGCAAATATGCCCTGACGGCCGGCACGAAGCTCGTTCGCCCGAAACGGCTGGTTGAAGAATGTCAGCGTCAGCGTGCCAACGCCGTCAGTGATCCGTGCCTCGACGATCTGGCCTGGGCGCCGCTGCATGCGCCGCACCCGCACATCAAGCACCTGAGCCACCACGGTGACCTGCTCACCCACCGGAAGGCCAACGAGCGGCGTCAGTTCGCCACGCTTCGAGTATCGGCGCGGCAGGTGCTCGAGCAGGTCTTGCGCCGTGCGCATACCAAATGCTTTCTCGAGAGCTTTCGCGCTCTTGCCACCGATGATCCCGCTCAGCGGAGACTCGAGGGTTACATGCGCCATACGCTAAGGCTAGCGTGGGGACCCGACATTTTGTCTCGTGTGGCCACAGGGGCGGGCAAGACGGTCAACCGATTCTGGCCTCCCCCACGATTCCAACGGGTAGTGTGGAATTGTGACCGAATCAGTTGAACGCCGGATCCCGTTGGCAACAGTACCCAATCTGCGGACGCTCGGCGGGCTTCCCGTTGCAGGTGGCTCAGTCGCAGAGGGCCTACTCTTTCGATCTGCGACGCTCGGTGCCGTTTCTGAGACGGACGGGGAGGCGCTCCTCGGTCTCGGCATTCGGCGCGTCGTCGACTTCCGAACCGATGGCGAACGACGTAGCGCCCCAGACAAGCTTCCGCCCGGCGTCACAGGAGTGCACCTCGATGTGCTCGGCGACCACGCGCGAGACCTGTCGGCGAGCCTCGCCCACCTTGGCATGCCGGGGGCCGAAGGACGCGAGGTGAGCGCAGAACAGCTCGCCGCGATCAAGCAGCAGATGGCGGAGATGCTCGGCGGTGGCAAGGGCGTGAAGATCCTCCAAGACTCGAACAGGCTGATCGTGTCGAGCCCCTCAGCGATTGCGGCGTTCAGGGAGTTTTACGAGGCCCTCACGGCGCCCGAGGGCTACGTCCCGACACTGTTTCATTGCACGACCGGTAAAGATCGCACCGGGTGGGCCGCCGCGTCCTTCCTGTTGCTCGTTGGCGCAGACGAGGAGACGGCAGTTGCTGATTATCTGCAAACGAACGTCGACATCCTTCCGATGATTGAGCCGATGCTTGAACGTGCGGAACGCAATGGCGTCGATTCATCGCTCATCAAGCCGGTGCTGACCGTGCACGAGAGCATGTTGCAGGCGGCCCTCGATGAAGTGCGCGAGCGCTTCGGTTCGATCGAGGGGTACTTCACCATGGGGCTCGGCTTGAGCGATGCGCAGCTCGAGACGCTCCACGATCGTTTCGTGACGGCTGGCTGAGTCGTGACACGTATCATCGCGGGTCGGGCAGGCTCGCTGCGGTTGGAGGTGCCGAAAGCGGGCACTCGCCCAACGAGCGACCGCGTTCGAGAGGCAATCTTCTCAGCACTCGAATCATGGGGCGTCATCGACGGGGCGAGGGTCGTCGACCTCTACGCGGGCTCAGGGGCTCTGGGGCTTGAAGCCGCGAGTCGTGGCGCCGCCTCGATCACCCTCGTCGAAAAGCACCCGCAGGCCGCGCAAGTGGCGAATCGCAACTCACAGACTGTCTTGCAGGCGTGGCAGCGCGGGGCAGCAAAGGCTGCAGGGACTGCAGGAACTGGTTCATCTGCTGGATTCGGGGCTCATCCACCGACAATCGAGGTGGAGCGTCAGTCTGTTCAGGCGTTTCTCGACCGTGAGCTCGCACGCGGCACGAGCGCACGCTGGGACGTTGCGTTGATCGACCCGCCATACGATCTCGATGAAGAGTCGCTGACCGCGAACCTCACCGCCCTCCTGCCACTACTCGCCCCTGAGGCTGTTGTCCTCGTCGAGCGGAGCAGCCGCTCCCCCGAGCCGACGCTACCCACAGGGCTCGAGCCGATCCGCAACCGAGCCTATGGTGAGACTGTGCTCTGGTGGTATGAACCCGCCTAACCTTGAACGCTTCGCGTGGCGTTGACTCACGCCTGCAGCGCCAACGCTGTGTGCAACGACTGGCAGCGGCCAGCGATATCTCATGAGATCTGCACTCTGAATGCTGGGTGCTGTGCTGTCGGGGATATCTAGTGAAGATTCCAGTAGCCAACGCCGACAACAGGCTCGACCAGCCGACAACAGGCTCGACCAGCCGACATCAGGCTCAGCCAGCCGACAACAGGCTCAGCCAGCGACAACACGCTCGGCAAGCGGGGCAGCAGTGCCGCCAGGCCCGCCATACACAGACGGGGCCCGGGTCACCGACCCGAGCCCCGCAGCGTTTACCGCGCGCTAGCGCGGGATGAGGGTGTACTTCGTCGAGAGGAACTCGTGGATCCCCTCAAAACCGCCCTCGCGGCCGATGCCCGACTGCTTGAGGCCGCCGAAGGGAGCCGCAGCGTTTGATACGAGCCCGGTGTTCAGGCCCATCATGCCTGTCTCGAGCTTCTCGATCATACGGTGGCCACGTGCGACGTTCTCGGTGAACACGTAGCTCACGAGGCCGTACTCGGTGTTGTTCGCAAGCTCGACAGCCTCTTCCTCTGTCGAGAAGCGGATGATGCCGAGGACGGGTCCGAAGATTTCCTCGCGCATGATCGCCGACTGCGGGCTGAGCTTGTCGATGACTGTCGGCTGGAAGAAGTTGCCGGGTCCGTCGATAGCTTCGCCACCGGTGACGATTGTCGCGCCGGTCTCGACTGCGTCTGCGACGAGGCGAGCAGTGTTTGCAACTGCCTTCTCCTCGACGAGCGCGCCGATGTCGTTGCCTTCGTCCGCGCCGCGGCCGATTGTCATCGCGCTGACCTTCTCGCCAACGCGGCGGGCGAACTCGTCCGCGACCGATTCGTGCACGATGATGCGGTTCGCAGCGGTGCATGCCTGACCGATGTTGCGGAACTTGGCGAGCAGCACGCCTTCAACAGCCTTATCGAGGTCTGCGTCCTCGAATACGACGAACGGAGCGTTGCCGCCCAGCTCCATCGACGTGCGGAGCACGTTCTGGGCAGCAGCCTGCAGCAGCGTCACGCCGACCGGGGTAGAACCGGTGAACGAGAGCTTGCGGAGGCGAGTGTCGGAGAGCAGGGCGCTCGACTGAGCGCTCGACTTCGACGTCTGCACGACGTTCACGACGCCAGCTGGCAGACCGGCATCCTCGAGCAGCTGCGCGAAGAACATCGTCGTGAGCGGTGTGAGGGCCGCCGGCTTGATGACGACCGTGCAGCCAGCAGCGAGCGCCGGAGCGATCTTGCGGGTTGCCATGGCGAGCGGGAAGTTCCAGGGCGTGATGAAGTAGCACGGCCCGACGGGGATGTGTGAGACAACCATGTTGCCGGTTCCCTCGGGGTTCGGACGGTAGTCGCCGCGCACGCGCACAGCCTCCTCCGAGAACCAGCGGAGGAACTCGCCGCCGTAGTTCACCTCACCGCGAGCCTCGGCGATGGGCTTGCCCATCTCCATCGACATGAGCAGCGCGAACTCTTCCTTGCGCTCCATGAGCAGGTCGAACGCGCGGCGCAGGATGTTCGAGCGCTCGCGCGTCGAGGTTGCTGCCCACTCGTCCTGCACTGCGACTGCGGAGTCGAGTGCGCGCACGGCATCCTCGACCGTTGCGTCGGCGATCGTCTTAATGACGGCGCCAGTCGCGGGGTCCACAACATCAAACGTTGCGCCGGAGGTCGAGTCCTCCCACTTTCCACCGATCGCGAGCCCTGAAGGGACGCGGTCGAGGAGTTCTTGTTCGTTGGGCTTGAGAGCCATAACGGTTTCCTTTCAGCCTAATGGTGCTGCGAGAGCGTGGGTGCAGCGAGAACTAGTTTGCTGCCAGCGCGTCGGCGACGATCTGGAGGGCCTCACGGAGCAGCTCGTCAGAGATCGAGAGCGGCGGGAGGAAGCGGACAACGTTGCCGTAAGTTCCGCAGGTGAGGAGGATAACACCCTCATTCGCAGCGTGCTTTGCGATTGCGCCTGTCAGCGCAGCTGCGGGGGTCTTCGAGCCTGACTCGACGAACTCCACAGCCATCATCGCGCCGCGGCCACGGATGTCTCCGATGCGGTCGTCGCTCTTCTGGAGCTCCGCGAAGAACTCCGAGATGATTGCGCCGATCTCGCCTGCGCGGGCCGCGAGGTTTTCCTTCTCGTAGGTGTCGATCGTTGCGAGTGCTGCTGCACATGCGATCGGGCTGCCTGCGTAGGTGCCGCCGAGTCCGCCTGCGTGGGCCGAGTCCATGATGTCGGCGCGGCCTGTCACCGCCGACAGCGGGAGGCCGCCAGCGATGCCCTTCGCAGTAGTGACGAGATCAGGGACAACACCCTCGTGGTCTGCCGCGAAGAGGTTGCCGGTGCGGGCGAAGCCTGTCTGCACCTCGTCGAGGATGAAGACGACCTTGTTCGCGGTTGCCCAGGCCTGGAGCGCCGGGAGGAAGCCCTCGGCGGGAGCAATGAAGCCGCCCTCGCCCTGGATGGGCTCGATGATCATCGCGGCGAGGTTGTCAGCGCCGACCTGCTTCTCAATCTGAGTGATGGCAACCTGTGCAGCCTCTGCGCCGGTGAGGCCGTCGCGGTACGGGTACGAGGTCGGTACGCGGTATACCTCTGGGGCGAACGGGCCGAAGCCGTCCTTGTAGGGCATGTTCTTTGCGGTCATGCCCATGGTGAGGTTCGTGCGGCCGTGGTAGGCGTGATCGAACACGACGACGCCGTTCTTCTTGGTGAAGTGACGCGCGATCTTGATTGCGTTCTCGACTGCTTCGGCGCCCGAGTTGAAGAGCGCTGAGCGCTTCTCGTGGTCGCCCGGGGTGAGCTCGTTGAGCTTCTCGGCGACGGCGATGTAGCCCTCGTACGGCGTGACAGTGAAGCAGGTGTGGGTGAACTGGTTCACCTGGTTGGTGACAGCCTCAACGACTGCGGGTGCCGAGTTGCCGACGCCTGTGACGGCGATACCTGAGCCCAGGTCGATGAGCGAGTTGCCGTCAACGTCGACCATGACGCCGCCGCCTGCGGCAACGATGGAGACGGGGAGCGCGACGCCAACACCGGCCGCGACGGCTGCGTTCTTGCGCGCGAGGATCTCCTGCGACTTCGGGCCGGGGATGCTGGTGACGAGCTTACGCTCCTGCGGAAGTGAAGGGCCGCCGGTGAGAGTCATGGATGTCTCCTTACGTTGTGTGGGGTGAGCGCCGCGGCGGTTCTGCACCACAGCGCCGGACACATCCAAGGATATGGCTGCACCCCCACAGCCCGAGGTGCCATAATGGCGATTGATGATGCAATTATTCGCCGAACCGGCAATCCACTCGTGGATCGACCTCGAGACACTGTTGCGCGATTACGAACTTGGCCTCGTCGTCGTCGCTGGCGGCGATGACACGACTGGGTCTCGCTCGGTCCAATGGGTCCACTCAACTGATCTCACCGACCCCACGCCATTCCTCACTCCCCGCACAGTGCTGTTGACGACGGGCGCCCAATTTAAGGGGACGCTTGGCATCCGGGCCGCAGAAGCGTATGTCTCACGCCTCGTCGCGGCGGGCACGACGGCGCTCGGCGTCGGGGTTGGCATTCGGTGGGACAGGATCCCGCCGACGCTCGTCGAGGCGTGCGAGCACTTGGGCCTCCCCCTCATTCGGGTGCCCTACGATACCCCGTTCATCGCGATCACACGAGCCGCCGCCCGCCTCATCGACGCAGCCGTGCACGCCCAGAACCTCGACAGGCTGAGCCAGGGGCACGGCCGGGGCAAGGGGGCGCGGACTTCGAGCATCGCTCGCTCGGAGTCGGCGCTCGCAACTGCGACGCTGCGGCTACTCATGGCTGGTCGTAGAGATCTCGCCGATGAGGTTGCGGGGCCCCTTTTTCCGCGACTTCCCCGAGGCCAGGTTTCTGTTGTTGCACTTCCCGGCGTTCAACCTGGCCTCGACCTCAGCGAGCTCGGCGACGGCACCGCGGCGGGGGTCGTCGACGGCAGGCTGCTCATCGTGTGTGAACCGTCCCAGATCCCCTCGGTCAAACGACTCGCCAGGGGCGTCCCTGGTGGGCTGTCTGAGCGCGGTTCACTCGACGACCTGCTCGAACTTGTCGCGCAGGCAGACAGAGCGCTCGAGCACGCGATCGCCCAGGATCGGTCGGCGGGGCCGAGCGGCCGGGCAACACACACCGCCTCGGGCACCTCACAGGGCCGCCCCACAGCTGGCCCGGCAGCGAGCACGGCAGCAAGCACGGCAGCAAGCGCTGCAGCGAGCACGGCAGCAAGCACCTCAGCGAGCACCCCGCCGAGTACGGCAAACAGGATCGTCGAGTACCGTCCCGCCATGCATGCAGGGCTGCTGCAGCTCATCGGCGAGAGTCAAGACGCTCGGCGCCGGGCGTCGGGCTTCCTCTCCCCCGTCAGATCACACGACCGGAAGCACGGCGATGAGATCGAGCGGAGCCTAGAGGCATGGCTGCGCCACAACGGACAGCTGTCCCCGGCGGCCGAGGAGCTGGCGATCCACAGGCACACTTTGCGTGCACGGATCCGGACCGCGGCGAGCCTGCTGCAGCGCGACATCGATTCGCCCGACACACGCTCTGAACTGTGGACGGCGCTTCGTATTGCCGCCAACGCGCCAGGAGCGCAGCGGCCATAGCTTACTCAGCGTTGAACGTTGCCTCCACCTGCACGTTGACTGAGATCTGCCCGACCGTCACCTCAGGCGGCGCCGCCGCGGCCATCGCGAATCTGGCGTCACCGAGCGGCGAGGGACCGCCGCCTGAGCGGCCGTCTCGCAGCGTGAGGAGCGTGAGTGTCGGCGCGCCGATCGCGACCGAGAAGTCCTCGGCCGCTGTTCGCGCGTCTTGCACCGCCGCGCTTCGCAAATTTCGGGTCCACTCGTCACGCAGGGCCGAGCTGAGCTCCCACTGAACTCGAACGTCTGCGCCGCTCTCGGTGAGCTCGGCCGCAACCTCTCCGACGCGATCCAGCGCACTCAAGACGATCTGCACGCTCGCGTGAGCCTGGTGCTCGACGACGTTGTTGCCGTGCTCGTCGCGCCACGAGTTCGAATAGGTCGAGACGGGGTCGGCAACGTACTGAATTGCGGAGCCCGCTGACACGAGCTCTTTGGCTCGTTCGACGAGCTTTGCGTGCGCGGCGTTGGCGCCCTGGAGTGCGATCTCGCGGGACGCGTCGCGGCTTGAGACTGACGCGAAGATGTCGGCCTGATCGGCCGGAACCCGCGCCTCCGCAGCACCCATCACCGTAATGTTCGTCATCTCAGTTCCTCCTCAACTCGCGCAGTGTGCGTCGGGGCCGCCCACCGAGCTAGCTGCTCAGCGTCGTGAGCTTATTGTATGGATCCCACCCACCTGGCGCATAGGGTTCGCCGTTCACGCTCAGCGAACCCTGCGAGGGCTCACCGCTCGAGCCTCCAACCTCCGCGACCACGCCAATCGGCAAGAACCCCGCCGGCAACGCGACACCGGGTGGGAACGTCGCGAGCAGGCCGTGATCCTCACCGCCCTCAAGCATTGCGCGCAACGGCACGGTGACGCCCTGCTGCACACCGTACGCTGCGCTCAGTGACTCGCCGCTGAGCCTCACCTGGACCTGCGAGGCGCGCGCCAGCCGCGCCGCATCGAGCGCCAGACCGTCTGAAACGTCCATCATTGCCGTCGCGCCTGACTCGCTCGCGACACGCCCGGTCAGGATCGGCGCTCGCGGCGCGAACTGCGCGCGCAGCTCGGCGCTGTGCGCCTCCCGCAACTCAGCGAGCCCCTCAGAGTGCGCGACACCCGCGCCGTCTGCGCACCTGTCGAAGAGCAACGCGAGGCCCATGCCTGCGAGGCCGAGCGCCCCCGAGTACGCGACGGTGTCGCCGGGCCGCGCGCCCGAGCGCAGCATAGGTTCGCGCCCCTCAAGGTCCCCGAGCGCAGTCACCGCAGCGGTGAGCACAGGCGCCTGGCCGAGATCCCCACCCACAACTCCGCATCCCGGCGCGAGCTCGGCGCAGGCGGCGCTCAGCCCACGTGCGATCTCCGCGAGCAGCGAGACAGGCGTCGACTTCGGGCACGCGAGCGCAACGGTGAGTCCGGTCGGGGTCGCGCCCATCGCCGCGACGTCAGAGAGGTTGGTTGCGGCGAGCTTCCAGCCAAGATCGAATCCCGTGTGCCAGGCCAGGCGAAAATCTGGGCCCTCGATCATCGTGTCAGTTGTGACGACGATGTCACCCGAGGCTCTGAGCACTGCGCAGTCGTCGCCAGGACCAACCGATGCCGCCGCCGCCGACTCGAGCCCGTCAAGAATTCGCGCGAGCACGCCCGCTTCTCCAAGTTCTCCAACTGTCTGCACACCACAACGGTACCGCGCGCCGCCCACGAGGCGCGCCCCACACAGCCCGTTCCCCGACTCCCGCTTCCACCACCGGATATGGTTACAGTGTGAAAGCTCGCACCGTTCATACAACAGCCCTCGTCCTAGCCGCAGGAGCCGTTGCGACGGTACTCACTGGCTGTTCGGGAGACGTGCCGATGGTGCCCGCTGACGATGCGAACAACCCGGCGTGCGCCGACGTGATCGTGAGGCTCCCCGCAACTGTCGACGGCCTCGAGCGGCGCTACACGAACGCGCAATCAACGGGCGCTTGGGGTGACCCCGCGAGTGTGTTGCTTTACTGCGGCATTGAGCCAAGCGGCCCGACGACAGACAGCTGCGTCTCGGTGAACGGCGTGGATTGGATCATCGACGACTCACGCGCACCGATGTTCAGGTTCGAGGCTTACGGCCGCAGCCCGGGCCTCGAGGTCGTGGTGAACTTCGACAACGACGTATCGGGAACAAACGTCATCACCGAGCTGAGCGCCTCAGTGAAGAAGCTCCCCCAAGAACGCAAGTGCACGGCGATTGCCGACACGATCGACGATTCACAGTTTGGCGACGCGCCGCAGACGGACGCACCTGTTGACGCTAAGTTGCCTGACGCCAAGTCGCCCGAGGCCGAGGCACCAGAGGCCGAAACACCCGAGGCCGCGACACAAGACGCCGAGTAACCCCCGCGTGATTCGCGGGGGCCGCGCCGATCCTGCGGCTAGTAGGCCGGGCGCTTTTCGAGCGCGAGCTCGATCAGTTCGGTGATGAGCTCCGAATAGCTCACGCCCGAGGCCTCCCACAGCATCGGATACATCGACGCAGGCGTAAAGCCAGGAAGCGTGTTGAGCTCGTTGAGCACAGGCCCGTCTTCTGTGAGGAAGAAGTCGATTCGTGAGAGCGTGCGCGCCTGCGTTCCCTCGAACGCCCGAACCGCTGCGTCTCGAATTGCCTCGAATTCAGCGTCGGTGACCTTCGCGGGCAGCACAAGCTGCACGCCTGACGCACCCAGATACTTCGCCTCAAAGTCGTAGAAGTCCCGCCCAGTCACGACGATCTCCCCGATCACGCTACTCGTGCGAGTCGGCTGCCCCTCGCGCCCCTCAAGCACGGCAATCTCGACCTCACGGCCGGTGATTCCGGATTCGATGAGCACGGTGCGGTCCTCAGCAAACGCGATCTCAAGCGCGGCAGGAATCTCGCTCGCCTCGGTGACTCGGCTCACGCCAACCGACGACCCTGCGCGTGCGGGCTTCACGAACAGCGGGTAGGTGAGCCCCTCGTCGATCGTGCGAAGAAGTTCGGGGTTGCGGTCGAGGTCTCCCCGGGTGACCGTGCGCCACGGCGCGACAGGGATCCCCATGCTCTGCAGCACGACCTTCACGAGGTGCTTGTCCATGCACAGCGACGAGCCAAGCACGCCCGAACCGACGTAGGGCATGTCGATGAGGTCAAGCATCCCTTGGATGGTGCCGTCCTCGCCGTACGGGCCGTGCAACATCGGCATCACAGCATCGATGTGCCCGAGCGAGCTCAGCGAGCCGTCACTCGATACGAGGGTGAGTGCGCGGGTGTCAACTGACGCTGGCCAGATCACTCGGGTGCCGTTGTCTCGCACCTCAGGAAGTGCGGGAGCGTCGAGGCGGTAGTCGGCGAGATCGTCTTCGCGCATGAGCACCATCGCACCGCGCTTGGTGATCCCGACGAGCGTCACGTCGAAGCGCTCGCGGTCGATCGCCTTGAGGATTCCTGCGGCGGTGACGCAGCTGATCCCGTGCTCGCTCGAACGCCCGCCGAAGACGAGAGCGACGCGGCGCTTCGCTCCTGCCTGAGTGGCGTCTTCCTGTTCGTCGTGCGGTTCGGTCTGGACTACGCTCACTGTGTGCGCTCCTTCCGGCGCCCGAACAGGCGCCGCCAACTGGGCTTCGAGTCGCGCTTCAGCACGAGCTCTCGCCGCGGAATTCCATCTTCGGTTGCGAGATGGGGCCCGAGGTTTTTCGGTTCCATCTCACCGTCGAGCACCATCGACACCTGCTGCACAATCGGCATGACGATCCCGCGTGACTTCGCGAGCTCGAGCACTGGCGCGACCGAGGTGATTCCCTCGGCGACCTGCTGCATCTGCTCTCGGGTCTCCTCTTGCGAGTAGCCCTGTCCGATGAGCCTGCCTGCGGTGTTGTTGCGGGACAGGGGCGACTGGCAGGTCGCGATGAGATCGCCGAGACCGGCGAGCCCAGACAGGGTGATCGGGTCGCCGCCCTGCGACACAGCGAACTCGGTCATCTCCGCGAGCCCGCGCGTAATAATCGATGCCTTCGTGTTCTCGCCGTACCCCACACCGTCAACGATGCCGATCGCCAGAGCGATGAGGTTCTTCAGCACGCCACCGAGCTCAGTGCCCACGACGTCGTGATTCACGTAGGTGCGGAAGTACGGCGCGGAGCACGCCTGCGCGACTTCCTCGGCCACTGCGATCGACGCGCACGATGCGACCGCACCCGTCGGCTGTTCCTTCGCGATCTCGAGCGCGATGTTCGGCCCGGAGACGACGGCGATCCGATCTGGTTCGAGATCCAACGTGTCGTGGATGACCTCGCTCATTCGCATCGTCGTGCTGCGCTCGACACCCTTCACGAGGCTGACGAGCACGCTCGTCGGGGCGAGGAACGGCTCGATGTCTTGCAGGTTTTGCCGCAGCGACTGGCTCGGAACCGCAAGGAATACGAGGCGCGCCCCGCGCAGTGCATCGGCGAGGTTCGCCGTCGCTTTGAGGTTCTTCGGCAGGTTGATCCCTGGCAGGTACTGGCTATTGCGCTTCGCGACTTGGATCTCGTCTGAGACCTCGCTGCGCCGTGCCCAGATCGTCACGTCCGAGCCTGCGTCACACAGCACCTTCGCGAAGGTCGTGCCCCAGCTCCCGGCGCCGATAACTGCGACCTTCGTGCCGCGATGTGCTCTCGTTGCTGCCGCGTTCAAAAACGCCCCGTCTCGTTCTGCTGGTGCTTTGCGGGATCCCAACGCTCTTCGGGCGCTTTTTCCTCACGCAGGCCCTCAAGGAGCGCCGTGATCTCGTTCATGAGCTTCTTCGTCGCCTCGTTGATGAGCTTCTGGTCGATGTGCCGGCCCTCGAACTCGCTCATGTCGATCGGCTCGCCAATGGCGACCTCGATAGTCTTGCGCGGGAACGGCCGGATTGATTTTCCGTAGCGCGGCATCAGTTCTTGCGTGCCCCAGTGCGCAGCTGGAATGAGCGGAATTCCGCTCTCGAGCGCGAGCCGCACTGCCCCACTCTTGCCGCGCATCGGCCACAGATCAGGATCGCGGGTGAGCGTTCCCTCCGGGTACACGATGACGCCGCCCTGGTTCTCAATAAGCTTGCTTGCCGAGCTCATCGGGTTGTCGAGGCCTGTCGATCGCGTCGCGCCCGCGCGCTCCACAGGAATCTGGCCGCTCTTGCGCATCATCCAGCCGAGAACGGGAACCTTAAACAGGCTCTCCTTCGCCATGAAGTGCGGCACGCGCCCGAGGTGCCAAATAGCCGCCCCCATCGCGATGGGATCGATCTCACTGAAGTGGTTCGGCGCGAGGATGAACGGGCCAGTCTTCGGAAGCTTCGATTGCGGCGTAAATCGGTAACGAACCATGAGCGACCACACAGGCAGGATGAGTCCCGCCAACAGCCAAAACATCGAGGGCCTGCGCTTCTCGGCCCCGGGCTGGCTGCGCAGCTTCACCGTTTTCGTCATGGTTCAATTATCCCCGAATCCCGCGCGCGCATCTGCATAAGCGCCAGTGCGGCGCGGGACTCACGAATTTTCGTACGCTTACGCCTCAAAGACGAAGTCGGCTCCGAGCAGGCGGAGCTTCTCGATGAAATTCTCGTACCCACGAGCAATGATGCCGATATTCGAGACCTTCGACTCTCCCTCAGCAATCATTGCGGCGATGAGGTGGCTGAAGCCACCGCGCAGGTCTGGCACGACGACGTCTGCGGCTGTCAGGTGTGTCGGGCCCGTGATGACCGCGGCCTGCTCGAACTCGCGACGCTTCACGCGGCGACCGACGTCACTGAGACCGTTCGGGTGCACGACGATGTTCGCGCCCATCGTGTTCAGAGCGTCAGTGAATCCGAACCGATTCTCGTACACAGTCTCGTGGATCGTCGAGGTACCGGTCGCCTGTGTGAGCGCGACAACGAGTGGCTGCTGCCAGTCCGTCATGAATCCGGGGTGCACGTCGGTCTCGATTGTGACGGGTTTCAGGTCGCCACCCGGGTGCCAGAAACGGATCCCGTCGTCGTGCACGTCAAAATCGCCGCCGACCTTCCGGTAGGCGTTCAGGAAGGTCATCATCTCTTCCTGTCGCACTCCGCCAACGAAGATGTCGCCCTTGGTTGCGAGCGCAGCTGCCGCCCAGCTCGCGGCCTCGTTGCGATCGAAGATGGCCTTGTGATCGTAGCCACGAAGCTCGTCGACACCTTCGATGAGAATCACCCTGTTGGGCTCCATCGAAATGATCGCGCCCATCTTCTGCAGGATGCAGATGAGGTCAATGATCTCTGGCTCGATGGCTGCGTTGCGCAGCTCGGTCTGGCCCTCGGCGAGCACCGCCGTCAGCAGCACCTGCTCGGTCGCACCGACCGAGGGGTAGGGCAGCTCGATGTTCGCGCCCTTGAGGCCGTTCGGTGCGGTCAGGCTGATGCCGCTCGGGAGCTTCTCAACGACGGCGCCGAATTCGCGCAGCGCGTCGAGGTGAAAGTCGATCGGGCGATCGCCGATGCGGCAGCCGCCGAGATCGGGGATGAACGCCTCGCCAAGGCGGTGCAGCAGCGGCCCGCAGAACAGGATCGGGATACGCGACGAGCCCGCGTGCGCGTCGATGTCGGCTTTGTGAGCGACCTCCACGTTCGACGGGTCGAAGTGCCACTCGTCGGCGGCTTCACCCTTGGTGATGAGCACGCCGTGCAGCGCGAGCAGGCCCGCGACAACGCGAACGTCCGAGATATTGGGAACGTTGCGCAGCACGCTCGGCGTCTTGCCGAGGAGTGTCGCCACCATTGCCTTCGTCGCGAGGTTCTTCGCACCGCGGACCTCGATGCGCCCCTTCAGCGGCGTGCCGCCCTTGATGATGATCTCATCAGAGGTGAGGCCGACCTTCGCGCCCTGGTTTGCGGCGTCGTGTTGGAGAGCCTTGGATGCGGCCTCTTCCTCGTTCGGCTTCGTCAGACCCTCCGGGATCTCCGGTGCGTCCGTCTGCTCTGCGTTGCTCAACGTGGGTGCCTCCTAGGCGTTCGTGGCGGGCAGCGTCGTGGGCATCCAGCCCGGGCGACGCGCCTCAAACTCAGTAATCGCGGACTCGTTGCGAAGTGTCAGGGAGATGTCGTCAAGACCCTCCATGAGCCGCCACCGAGTGTAGTCGTCAATGTCGAATGAGACTGTCAGCTCCCCCGCAGTCACGGTGCGGTCGTCGAGGTTGACCGACACCTTGGTTGCGGGATCCGCCTCGATGATTGCCCACAGCTTCTCGACGTCTGTTTCGGCAACCTGGGCTGCGAGAAGCCCCTGCTTACCCGAGTTGCCGCGGAAGATATCGGCGAAGCGCGCCGAGATCACTACCTTGAATCCGTAATCGCGCAGCGCCCAAACGGCGTGCTCGCGGGACGAGCCAGTACCAAAGTCGGGGCCTGCGATCAGGATCTCGGCGCCCTTGTACACGGGCTGGTTGAGCACGAACTCGGAATCCTGACGCCAGTGGTAAAAGAGCGCGTCGTCAAAGCCTGTCTTCGTGACGCGCTTCAGAAACACCGCCGGGATGATCTGGTCGGTGTCGACGTTCGAGCGGCGCAGCGGGACTGCTGTCGCGTTCAACGTTGTGAACTTTTCCATGATTACGCCTCCACCTTCTCGTTCGCGCTGACTCCGGGCGCATCAGCCTGCAGATCCCACGGGCTCGACAGCGTGCCGCGGATAGCTGTCGCCGCCGCAACGAGCGGCGAGACGAGGTGGGTCCGACCGCCCTTACCCTGGCGGCCCTCGAAGTTGCGGTTCGAGGTCGACGCGCAGCGCTCCCCCGGTTCAAGCTGGTCAGGGTTCATACCGAGACACATGGAGCAGCCCGCAAAGCGCCACTCGCCGCCAAACTCCTCGACGATCTTGTCGATTCCTTCGGCTTCAGCTTCGAGCCGTACGCGCGCCGAACCAGGCACGACCATCAACCTGACGCCCTCGGCCTTCTGCTTGCCCTTGATGATGCTCGCGAACTCGCGAAGGTCGTCGAGTCGGGCGTTCGTGCAGGAACCCATGAAGACCGCGTCAACCTTGATCTCCTTCATCGGGGTCCCGGCCTCGAGATCCATGTACTCGAGCGCACGCTCGGCGGCGGCGCGCTCGTTGGCGTCTGCGATATCTGCAGGGTTCGGTACAGTCTCGCTCAGGTGCACGCCCTGGCCGGGGTTGGTCCCCCAGGTCACGAACGGCTCCAGTGCGCCTGCGTCAATTGTGACTTCGGCGTCAAACACCGCGCCCTCGTCCGTCGGCAGGGTCTTCCAGTACTCAACGGCCGCGTCCCAGTCTGCGCCCGTCGGTGCGGCTTCGCGGCCCTTCACGTACTCGAAGGTCTTCTCGTCGGGCGCGATCATCCCCGCGCGGGCGCCGGCCTCGATCGACATGTTACAAATGGTCATGCGGCCGTCCATCGACAGGTTCCGGATCGCCGATCCCCGGTACTCGAGCACGTACCCCTGGCCACCGCCGGTACCGATCTTCGCAATCACCGCGAGAATGATGTCTTTCGCCGTAACGCCGGGCCGGAGCTCACCCTCGACGTTGATCGCCATGGTCTTGAACGGCTTCAGCGACAGCGTCTGCGTCGCCATGACGTGCTCGACCTCGCTCGTGCCGATCCCAAATGCGAGGGCACCAAACGCGCCGTGCGTAGAGGTGTGGCTGTCGCCGCACACTACCGTGATTCCTGGCATAGTCAGTCCGAGCTGCGGGCCGACGACGTGGACGATGCCCTGCTCCTTGTCACCGAGCGGGTGCGAACGCACACCGAACTCCTCGACGTTCTTGCGGAGCGTATCGATCTGCACGCGACTCGTCGGATCCTCGATCTGCCGGGTGATGTTCAGCGTCGGGGTGTTGTGATCCTCAGTCGCGATCATCAGGTCGACGCGACGCAACGGACGATTAGCGACGCGCAGGCCGTCAAACGCTTGCGGGCTCGTGACCTCGTGGATGAGGTGCAGGTCGATGTAGATGAGGTCGGGGTCCCCGGCCTCCCCCTTGACGACGACATGGTCGTCCCAGAGCTTTTCTGCCAGCGTACGGGGCTTCGAATCAGTCATTGCTTCTCTTCATTCTCTTGCTTTGCAACGCGCAAACAACGGTGGCGCGCGCTAGTGAATCGGCCGTGCAAGAACCCCGCGACGGGCGGCCGTTGGCTAGATCCCGTCGCGGCCACGAAGAAGAAGGTGCCGCTGACGCATGATGAAGAGTCTAACACTCGGCCGATGCAATCAATTCCCGCTGTCACATTCAGGTTTGTCGCCAGCGGCGATCACCGCATCTTCTTCGTGTGACTGCATCACGGAGTGGCCGCACCACGGAGTGACCACACCACGAAGTGACCACACCACGAAGTGACCACACCACGAAGTGACCACACCACGAAATGAAGTGAGAACTGCGAGGCCGCCCGAGCCCCCATACTGGGGCTTCGAGCGGCCTCAATGCAGGCGTCACGGCTGCGGCGGCTACCGCACCCAATTCACTGAACTGCTTTGCTCTGAACCGCGCAGCTTTGCCCTGCTCTGCTCTGCTCTGCTCTGCTCAGAACTGCCCTGAACTACTCTGAAGTGCTCTGCTCTATTCCGCTTTGCTCTGGCCGCCATCTGTTCCGGCGTCACGAGCCGAGCCCGCGCCCCCGTGAGGGTCGACGTGCGGCTCTGCCGCTCCGAGGTGAAGCGTTTCGCCGGTTGCCCGCGCGACCTGGCGTGCCTTCAGTACGCTGGCAACCGTCGAGATCACCATTGCGGCGAGGATGAAGAGGAGCGACATGCCTGTGCTGATCTCAGGCACCGGCACGTGATTGCCACCGTTGATAAACGGCAGCTCATTCTCGTGCAGCGCGTGCAGAATCAGCTTGACGCCGATGAACGCGAGGATCGCGGCGATGCCGTACTTGAGGTACGGAAGCTTCTCGAGGAGACCGCCGAGCAAGAAGTACAGCTGGCGCAGGCCCATCAGGGCGAACACGTTGGCAGTGAAGACGATAAACGGGCTCTGCGTGATGCCGAAGATCGCGGGGATCGAGTCAAGTGCGAACAGGAGGTCCGTCGCCCCGAGGGAAATAAGCACGAGCAGGAACGGCGTGAACATGCGCTTGCCGTCAACGGTTGTGCGGAGCTTGCCGCCGTCATACTCGTCGCTGAATGGCATGACCTTTTTGACCTGGCGGATGAGCCAGCTGTCGCCTTGCTCCTCGTGCCCGCCGGGCTTCACTTGCTGCCACGCGGTCCAGATGAGCCACGCGCCGAAGATGAAGAAGACCGCGATGAAACGCTCAATGATTGCGGCGCCAACGAGGATGAAGATTCCACGGAAGATGAGCGCAAGTACGATGCCGATCATGAGCGCCCGCTGTTGGTAGGCGCTCGGAACCTTGAATGCTCCAAGGATGAGCACGAACACGAACAGGTTGTCGATCGACAGACTGTACTCGGTAAGCCAACCTGCAACGAACTCCGTCGCGTGCTGGGCGTCGCCGAGCATATATATGGCGCCGGCGAAGAGCAGCGCGAGCAGCACATAGAAGCCGACCCAGAGGCTTGCCTCACGCATAGACGGAACGTGGGGTCGCTTGATGATCAGCAGCAGGTCGACGATCAGGATGACGGTGAGCAACACCATCGATCCAATTTCGAACCAGAGAGGTAGGGCGGTTGTCACGGTAGAGACATTCTCCTTCGGGCTGGCGCAGGGTGCGCGAAACTCCGAAAGTCTCTTCCCGGCGCTGGCCCCAGCGGGCTGCTCCGCGCTCGCACCGGCCGCGCGGTCTTCGCGTGGCGTATTGACGATACGAGCGAGGTGGAATACTCCCCTTCGCAGTGATCAACTATAGCTCGCAACGACCGCGTCGCGCGCGCTTTCGCTTGGCGTTAGGAAAAGTTTCTGTTCCCCACAGGCTCACTTTCTGTTCCCCACAGGCTCACAGAGACACCCTGGGATAACATATGACTCTATTTTTCTCGCTTCCAGCTTTTGCTCTGAGCCCCAATGGAGAACCACCGTGAACGATCGCTCGACGCCACCGATTCAGCGCAGCACTGCTCGTGGACCCGGCGCCGCATCGCGCACCCTCGCAGCGTTTATCTTTGCGAGCCGCTGGCTGCAGGCGCCGCTGTACCTGGGGCTTATCATCGCGCAGGGCGTCTACGTCGTACTGTTCTTCGTCGAGCTATGGCATCTGTTCGAGAACGTGATCATTTCGGGGAAGATCACTGAGACCGACGTGATGCTCTCCGTACTCGCTCTCATCGACATCGTCATGATTGCGAACCTGCTCATCATGGTTATCATCGGCGGGTACGAAACGTTCGTGTCGAAGATCCGCGTGGAGGGCCACCACGACGAGCCCGAGTGGCTGTCCCACGTCAACACGAACCTCTTGAAGGTGAAACTTGCCGTTTCGATCATTTCGATCTCGTCGATCCATCTACTGAAGACCTTTATCGAGGTCGGACGCATGGAGGATGGCCTCGTCGTCGACGCCAAGGGCAAAGTCATCTACTCGAACGACGGCGTGTTCTGGGAGGTCGTGATCCACCTCGCCTTCATCGTGTCGGCCCTCGCGCTAGCTTGGATCGACAAGATGGCGCAGCACCACCCCGCTGTCCAGCGTGACGAAGTCACTGCCGGCGCGATTGAGGCGCAGCTCTCGGGGGCCGACCTCGCAACCCAGGCACCAAATGGCGTTTCGGTTTCGGTTGCAGGGCAGGCTGCGGCTCCAGCTGCAAGCTCGACTGCAGCCCAGACTGCACCTCCGGCTCCCGCGGAGGCTTCGATCGCGTCGGCCCATGAGGGCTTCGTGACTGTTCGCATCCCGGCTGGCACGGCGCTGCCTGCAGGCCCCGAGATCGTCGACGGCAACCGCTTGTAGCCTCACTCGGATACTTCAGCCCCGGCCGAAGAACGGTAGTAGCTCGACGCCAGTTGGAACGGGGAACTGGGGTGTGACTCCTCCCCGACCTGATGCCCGAGCACTACGCAGCGTCGGTGCCGCTTCGACGAAACCTCACCCGACTCGGGGGCCTATCCCGGTACTGTCGCCCGGTTGGACTCGTCCATCTGATCACGCCTTCCGGCTCCTGCTCCACTTTCCAGTCCGTATGGTGTTTGAGGGTGTGGTGCCCACGACAGAGGTGCGCTAGATTAGCGGTCGAGGTCGCGCCTCCAAGTGCCGCATCTACGGTGTGGTCTGTGTCACACCTGCTTGCGGGTACTCGGCAGCCCGGGGCTCGACAATGCAGATCGCGAGCTACCAGAAGTCGAGTCATTTCAGCGGACGGTCTATAGCGATCAACGGCGAGGACACTGCCCGCGTCATCGACCGTTACGCGCTCCCAGGCTTTCGCACCAGCGGCGAGTCTCGCCGCTGTCGCGCTGTCGATCGGCCCGTATCCGACGAGTTCAGGTACGCCATGGGCAGGAATCACGACTTGCACGTGCGCTCGCACCTGATCCCACTCATGTAGGTTGGCGTCGCGCCCCGAACCTGATCCGCCCGCGTTGCCCTCTTCCAGGAGATCTAAGTCTCGCCCAAGCAACAGGTCACGTAGAACATCTGCTCGCACTTCATCGCTCGACCGCCCCGACCTACCCGGCGCAGGGCCGTCCAGCCTCGGGCTGTTTGCCGCGGGGAACACCCCTGCTGAGGTAAACGTCATGCCTGCAGGAGACAGTTCGGCCTCACCTACGCCGGCTATCGCACGCTTCGCGATCGCCGCGATCCTATCTTTTATCGCGTATGCGTCTTCGGCCGGCAGATGCGCGATCAGGTCAGCCATACCGTCATCGAGCGCGACGACACGAACGCTTCGTCGCCTGAGCGCCGCCTCGTGCCGCTCCTCCAACGAATCCTCGGAGTGAGCAGCGGCGAGTCGCCGCGCGATTGGTCGCAGTCTGTTTGGCGTTTCCTCCTTCGCAAAGGAAAGGGCCTCACCCTCATAGCGAAGCCTGCGCGCCTTGTCCCGTGACTCGTTTCCGGTCTCGAGCGGCGAGCCCTCTTCGGTGAGAACACGGAGATGTCCAAGCGATATTTCTCCGCTGCGCAACGCGTCGAGGGACATCGCGAAGTGTTCATGCGCAAGAAAGGCGGTTGAAAGCAACCGTTCTGCGTTGTGCTCGCTGTCGTTGAGCGCAGTCGCCACCTCAAGCCTGAGTGATCGGTACGCGAGCTCACGGTCAGGCGCCCCCTTCTTGGGATCTCCTCGCCCAAACACCTGCTGCAGGGCCCTCGCCAACGCGGCAAGTTGCTCCGCCTCGAGGCGGCGCTTCTCACCCTCGTGGGTTTCGAGCACCCGAACAGCGCTGTCGATGTCGGCGAGCTGCTGACTGGTAAACCGTCCATTTGAAGTCATGTGTACATTACTTCACGCACCACCGACATTTATTCGTCGCTGATCCCCCGCGGAGACTAGCAATGCAAGGAAGGCGCACACAAAGTGGCAAATTCGCAGCGCGCGACCCGGTAGTCTAGACCGGTGCCGTTCTCGGCACCTGCGCGAGTGGCGGAATTGGCAGACGCGCTGGATTTAGGTTCCAGTGTCTTCGGACGTGGGGGTTCAAGTCCCCCCTCGCGCACAGCAGGAGTTTTCCCGCGCCCGGCAACGCAAGGTCCGCAACCAAGCCATCTGACCGGGGCGCGCGGAAACCAATGAGCGACACCACGGTCGTACAGCAACGCTCCGGCGTCAACTCCACCCGAGCACCAGTTCCTGCAGCGAGAATGCCCTGAACGTGCGCTCGCTACAACACCGTTAAACCCCACGCCACGGCGGCAGCACACCGGGACGGCAGCACACCGGGACGGCAGCTCACCGGGACGGCAGCTCACCGGGACGGCAGCTCGCCGGGACAATAAGGCGCACCGGGACAATAAGGGCGCATCGCGACGGCAGCGCCCAGGATGCCAGTTGACAACCGAGCAACACGGTGACTCACTGTAATACGGAGAGACACTACGTTTGATAGGCTATGCCCAGCCTTGCCTGAGGAGGAACAGTGGCCACAAAGGAACCCCTGCAGACGATCTCAGTCGCTGAAGCGGCTACAAATCGCCTGCGCGAAAGCCTCTTTGCCGGCGCCTACGAAGCCGGAGCCGAAGTCAAGGACACGCTCATCGCCGACGAATACGGCATTGCGCGCCCCACTGCGCGAATTGCCGTGCAGCAACTCATCGCCGAGGGAATGCTTGTCCGCGAGCCTGGCTACAGCGCCCGTGTCCGAACATTTGACCCCAACCAGGTTCGCGACATCTTTCGGGTGCGCAAGCTTATTGAAATCGATTCGGTGCGCGCTGCGAAGCGAACCAAAGCGCCGCTAGACAAGGTCGAACGAGCCCTCGAGCGCTTCTCAAACCTCGGCCCTTCGCCTGCATGGGCCGAAGTTGCGGAGGCAGATGCGGGGTTCCACCTGGCTGTCGTCGAAGCAGGCGGATCCGAACGCCTATGCTCCTACTTTGCCGGCATCACCAACGAGATCAGGCTCTTGCTCGCGCTCCCCGAGACGCACTTTGGGCGTGGCGGGTCACCTTACGAAGAGCACCAAGAGCTCTTCCAGCTCCTCGCGGGTGACGCAACGGTGGCCGAGGTAAAGCGCGCCTGGGTCTCCCATCTCGATGAGTCACGCGACTTCCTGATTCATCACCTGACGCGGGAGCTCAACACGGCCAACTAAAATGCGATACTGTTATACAGGTTTACGACAGTGTGTCGAATGTGTATTTGCAGACATCGAAGTTTGGGGCAGACGTGCACCGCAGCAGACAGAATCCAGTCGCTCTCATCACCGGGGCAACCTCGGGCATTGGGGCCGAGATAGCTAGAAAACTGCACCTCGACGGGTTCACAGTTGCGATCAGCGGCCGCTCGGAGGAACGCGGAAATGCCCTGGCGCGCGATCTCGGCGCCGGCGCAACCTTCTTCAACTGCGATCTGCGCGCGCCCAACGCTCCACTCGCCCTTGTCTAGCAGGTCACACAGCTGCTTGGGCCACTTGACGTACTCGTAAACAACGCAGCCGTGGACCACACTAATGACCTCCTCGCAGTCACTGATGAGGAGATCCGCGAGACGTTTGAGTCCAACACGTTTGCGCCAATGAATCTCCTCATCGCCGCGGCGCGCAGCATGTCAGAGCACGGCACCGGAGGCGCGATCATCAACGTCACTTCGCGACTTGCGAGCATCGGCGTACCGACAATGGGCATTTACAGTGCGTCGAAAGGGGCAATGCTAGCGTTCACCAAAGCTGCGGCCGTCGAGCTCGCCCGCCACGACATTAGGGTCAACGCAGTTGCCCCGGGAATGACCCGCACGCCGCTCTACGATGAGTGGCTTGCCGCGCTTCCCTCCCCCGAGGCGGAAGCCGCGAAAGTGTCCGCCGCAATTCCGCTCGGAAGGATCGCTGAGACACAAGACGTCGCCTCGACCGTTGTGTTCCTCGCGAGTCCTGCCGCCGCATACCTCACCGGAGTGTCGATCCCGGTCGATGGCGGCTACCTCGCCCAATAGGGGCCACTCCCGCGCGCTCACTCGGTCACGACGCAAGCAGCGCCGCAACCACGTACCGCCAGACGCTTCCAAGTCGTCGGCCAGCGCACTGCCACGCATGGAACGCGTCCCCCTCTAGCCGGGTACTCAAGAGGCGGTGCGCCCCGGCGGTTCCCGGGAAGGCCCTGGCGGGCGGGCTCCGCTTCGACACCGGAGCGGCCCTTGAACGCGGACTGGCAAGCTGCTCAGCGAAGTAGCCCACATCTACCCGAGCTCGCGCTCAGTAAGCCCCACTGGTGATGCGCATCGCGCGCAGCACGCCAGATCCCGCGGGGCAGCAGTACTCCCCGGTACTGGTGGGACGCACAACAACGCTGCTCCCCAGCATCAGCCTGTCGGGCTGGCGCTGGGGAGCAGCGTGTCTCGGGAATATGCGTTACTTCATCAACTGCGGCAAGAAGGTGCTGATCTGCGGAACGAACGTGATAACCACGAGCACCGCGATGAGGGCAATGACGTACGGCAGCGCCGCAAGGCTCACCTTCTCGATTGACAGCCCGCTGATCGCCGAGGCGACGTTCAGGTTGTCGCCAACCGGTGGGGTCGCGAACCCAATCATCGAGGCCATGATCATGACGATACCGAAGTGCACCGGGTCCATTCCGAATCCAGTAACTACCGGAACCAGGATCGGCGCCATCAGAATGATGCCCGCAAGAGTCTCCATGAACATGCCCATAAAGAGCAACAGGGCAAGGATCACGAGGAGGATTATCCAGAAGGGCACCGCGAGCGTTCCAAGCCAGCCGGACACGAGCGCTGGCACACGCTCGACAGTCAGAATGCGCGCGTACGTTGACGCAGTCGCAATGATAACGAGGATCATGCCCGAGATTAGTAGCGTTGATTTGAACATCTGAGGGATGTCCGAGCGCTTCGCCTCGCGGTAGACGAGCGCGAGCACCACACTGTACGCGACAGCGATACCGGCTGCTTCTGTCGGCGTAAATACGCCGCCGTAGATACCACCCAGCACGACGATCGGCATGAGCAGCGTCCACTTGGCATCCCAGATTGCGCGACCCCGCTGCTTCCAGCTGGCCTTGGGTACCCCCGTACCAAAGCCACCCTTCTTTGCGTAGTAGCGACTCACGAAATACAACACAATGACGATGATGAGGCCAGGGACGAAGCCCGCCATGAACAGGTCGCCGATGGACGTGTTCGTGGTGATGCCGTAGATGACGAGCGGGATGCTTGGGGGAATGACGATACCAACGCCACCCGCGGTCGCGAGCACGCCGGCGCTGTAGCCACGGCTGTATCCCTCGCGAATCATCGAAGGGATCATGATTCCGCCGATTGCTGCGACCGTCGCGGGGCCCGACCCAGACAACATGGCGAACACGGTCGTCGCGAGCAGCGCCACCGCAGCGAGACCGCCGGTGATGTGCCCGACAAACGCCTTCGCGACGTCAATGAGCCTGCGCGACAGCCCGCCGTACTCCATGATCACGCCCGAGAGCACGAACAGCGGCACCGCGAGCAGCGGGTAGGAGTCAACGGCACCGAACATGGTCTGCGTGAGGTAGCTCACCGGGATGACGCCCGTAGCAAGCACGGCAAGCACCGAGGAGATACCAAGCGCGAACGCGATCGGCATGCCGATCACAAGCAGGAGCGCAAAAACGAGGAAGAGAATTGCGAGACCCATAATCAGTCGACCTCCACCTGGGACTTAGGGATGGGCTCGTTGGGGTGCTTCACGATGTCGACAAACGCGAGCACCGTGTGTTGCGCGACCCGGAACGACATGAGCAGCATGCCGAGCGTGAGCCCGAAGTAGACAAATGACATGGGAATCCGGGCGGCAGGCGACACTTGGCCGCTCGCGACCTGCTGGAGTACCTGCTGCCACGAGAGCACGAGCATGAGCAGCAGGAACGCGAGCCAGAGCACGAACACGACGATCCGGATCACGCGCTGCGCGATCGGGACTCTGGAGCCGATGAGATCAACGATGACGTTGAACCGAACGTGCCGCAGGTACTTCACCGCATAACTACCGGCAATCCAGACGAACCAGACGAGCGCGAATCGAGCAATCTCTTCTGACCAGACGAGCGGGGAGCCGAACAGGTAGCGCATGATGACCTGTGCAACCACGAGCACCGTGAAGATCACGAGCGCCGCGGATGCGAGATAGACCTCGACGTAGTCGTCGAGGTGACGCAGGATGCGTTTGAGCATGTGGATGGCTTTCTATAACAAACCGATGGGCGCTGGTAAGCCCGATGGGCCGGAGCCGGCATCGCACTCGATGCCGGCTCCGGAAGCGAATCGCTTACTTGATGGCGTCAAGGAAGGTGGTGTTGCCTGCCGCTTCGAGGATTGCCTTCAACTTCTCGGTGTCGACGTTTGCGGCGTTCGACGCATAGAACGGCACTGCCGCATCGATCCAAGCCTGGCGCTCGGCCTCATCAAGGTCGGCCACTGTGCCGCCATCTGCCTCGATCTTGCCGCGCACCTCACTGTTGATGCCAGCCTTCAACTCCCTGAGCTTGACGATCATGTCGTCCGCCGCCGTGGTAATGATCTCCTGATCTGCCTCGGGGAGTCCTTCCAGGAAGGACGAGCCGATGAGGATAACCTCCGGGTCGTAGATCCAGCGCAGCTCGGTGAGCTTCGCTGCAGGCTCAGTGAACTTCGCGGAGTAGAGCAACTCGTACGGGTTCTCAACGCCGTCAACGACTCCCTGCTGCAGGGCAGTGAAGACCTCCGGGAATGCCATTGGCGTTGGCGAGGCTCCGAGACTCTCCCAGAACGCGATGTGCATGGGAACCTGCATCGTGCGCAGCTTCTTGCCCTTGATCTGCTCTGGCGCCGTGATGGTTTCCTTGGTCATGGCGAGATTACGGAACCCGTTCTCTCCCCAACCGAGAGCGGTGAGCCCGCTTTCCTCAATGCCCTCGAGCATCGAGTCACCAATCTCACTATCGAGCACTTTGTACGCTGTCTCAGCGTCTTCGAAAATGAATGGGAAGTCGAAGACCTGGAGCGAGTCGTCAAAGTTTGCAAGAACACCAACAGACGGCGCAGTCATCTCCAGGTTGCCTGCCTGCACAGCCTCGATCATCTCGCGCTCGCCACCCAGTTGGCTGTCAGGGTACACCTCGACCGTGATGCGCCCGTCAGAGCGCTCGCTCACGAGTTCTGCGAAGTAGTCGTACGCCTGGTTCTGCGTATCCCCGGCAGAGATGACGTTGCCGAACTTGATTGTGTAGCTCTCACCCTCGGATTTGCCTGCGCCGCTGTCACCAGCTGGCGCGCACGCGGCCAGGCTGAGCGCCGCAACAATCCCGAGTGCCACTGCACCCTTGCGGTAGAACATTGTGGGGAACCTCCATTGGTCTCTGTGGCCGACTATCGGCCATCAGCGTTCGGGGCTCACAACATCGGTGAAGCCGCCCCGCTCGCAAGTTATACTGTAATACAGTCTTGCGATTGTCGTGACCATTTTTTCAAACTTCCGCGAATCGTTACCAAACTCCTGCCCGTCGACCGCCACATGCGCCCGGGGTCGGACCGCGGGGATCCGGCAGCACCAGCACAAGCCGCTGCATCCGAAACCAACACGAGTCCCTGCCTCACGAAACCGCTCCCAAAAGACGGGCGCCAAGAACAGCTAGCCTGTGTTACTGTAATACAGTTAGAGAGTCGCGACACAGAGTTGTTTCTCCCGACTTCTCAACGTCACGAGCACTACGACAGTGAAAGGCGGCTCACAGCGTGACCACGCAAGATCGCACGGTAAGGCAGTACCGCATCGCTAGCATCCCTGGCGACGGTATAGGCCCCGAGGTAGTGGACGTCTCTCGAGTCGTCCTCGACGGGGTCTCCCGGCAAGAGGGATTCAGTATCGACTGGGAAGAGCACCCCTGGGGTTCCGCGTTCTACCGCGCTACCGGAGAGATGATGCCTGGAGATGGCCTTGACCTCCTCAGCGGCACCGACGCGATCTTCTTTGGAGCGGTTGGCGACCCGGGGCTCTCAGATGCGCTCACGTTGTGGGGCCTACTCATTCCGATTCGACGCGAGTTCGATCAGTACATCAATCTCCGGCCAGTGCGGTACGTACCCGGACTCCGCACTCCCCTGCACAACGCGGCCGGCATAGACCTGATGATTGTTCGTGAGAACTCAGAAGGAGAATACTCAGAGATCGGTGGCCGCTTCGCAGCCGGCACTCCCTTTGAATTCGCCACACAAGAGGCTATTTTTAGCCGCCGGGGCGTCTCACGGGTCGTTGAGTACGCAGCCGATCTCGCACACCGTAGAAGCGGAAAAGTCACCAGCGCGACCAAGTCCAACGGCATCATTCACACAATGACGTTTTGGGACGAGATCGCAGGCGAGGTCGCCGAACAGCACACGAATCTGGAGTGGCGCAGCGTGCTCATCGACGCGCTGTCAGCAGAGCTCGTGCTCCGACCGCAGTCACACGACGTGATCGTCTGCTCGAACCTATTCGGGGACATCCTGTCAGACCTGGCATCAGCAACGATCGGATCGCTCGGAATTGCGGCCTCGGGCAACATCAACCCCGCGGGAGATACGCCGTCGATGTTCGAGTCAGTGCACGGCTCGGCCCCCGACATCGCTGGTAAGGGTATTGCGAATCCGTTCGCCCAACTCGGCTCCGGCGTCATGATGCTTGAACACTTGGGCGAACACCACGCTGCCGAGCGCATTCGGACGGCCATGGACGCGCTCGTCGCATCTGGCGAAACCACGCCCGACATCGGCGGTTCGCTTCGCACCGGCGAGGTGCAGGACGCACTTCTCCGCGAACTCGGCATCTAACCACTTCACGCCACGACTCCCCCGTTTCACAAAGGAAGAACCAATGACACGCACCCCATCGCTGTGGAGCGCTCAAGCCCACATCCCCTCGATTGTCGGCAACCAGATTGTCGTGGCTCACGCCGAGGGCTCGTATCTCACGACTGCCACCGGTCAGCGACTGTTCGACGGCACCGCAGGGCTGTGGCACACAAACATCGGCCACAGTCGCGAGGAGATGGCGCAGGTCGCCTACGATCAGATGCGCAAGCTCGAGACCTATCATGTCTTCGGCCGGTACGTGAACGACCGCGCGGTTGAACTCGCAGAAAAGCTCGTTGAGATCGGACCAATCGCCGATTCAAAGGTCATTCTTAACAGCGGCGGATCCGATTCGATCGATGTTGCGTGCAAGCTAGCGCGCCGATACTGGACGCTGACGGGCAAGCCCGAGAAGCGGGTCATCATTAGCCGCGAGCACGCGTACCACGGCCTCCATGCCTACGGCACGAGCGTCGCAGGTCTCGATTTCAATCGGGATGGTTTCGGAGTTGATTCTCTCGTCCCCGACACCGTTCGTGTGCCGAAGCATGACATTGCTGCGCTCCAGGCAGAGATTGAGCGCATTGGCGCGAAAAACATCGCAGCGTACATCGCCGAGCCGGTGATGGGCACAGGCGGAGTCCACCCACCCCAGGATGGCTACTTCGAGGAAGTGGCTCGGCTCTGCAAGGCGCACGACATTCTCTTCATCGCAGACGAAGTCATCACCGGTTTCGGCCGAACTGGGTCGATGTTTGCGACTACTCGGTACGGCCTCGAACCCGACATCGTCACGTTCGCAAAGGGCGTGACCTCGGGCTACGCGGCACTCGGCGGCATCTACGTAGCACCTCGCTTGTGGGCCCCGTTCTTTGAGCGCGGTTCGGACAGCCCTATCTACAGGCACGGCACCACGTACTCCGGTCACGCTACCGCGTCTGCCATCGCGCTGAAGAACATCGAGATCCTGGAACGCGAGGAGCTCGTCGAGGCTGCGGGCTCGCTCGAAAGCACCTTGGAAACACTGCTCGCCGATCTCAACTCGCACGAGCTCGTCACCGAGACCCGCGTCGGCGGGTTCCTCGGAGGGGTCTCACTTGCAGAGTCGGTGAGCGCCGAAGCCGTGACCAACGCAGTTCTCGACCTGGGGTTCATCACCCGACCGCTCAACGGCAACACGATCCAGATTAGCCCGCCATTTATCGCGACACCGCAGGAGCTCACCGACCTCGTCGGCGCGATTCGCACAGTCCTCGACCGCAACTAACCCTCAGCACCACACCCCAAGGAGTCACCATGACCGTGCTACGCGCATCCGCAGAGCGCCTCGCAGCTTCAACCGCCGCACTCGAAACCCTCCCCGGTTTCGCAAACCATGAGCCCAGCGCAGATGAGTTTGCCGTGCTCGACCCGTCTACAGAGCAGCGAATTGCGACCCTCCCGAGCTACTCCGCCGAATACGCGGTCGAGCAGGTCGCGATCGCCGACGAGGCCGGGCGCGCATGGGCGGCAACCACGCCTCGCTACCGGTCCGACGTACTGCACAGCGTCTACGCTCATCTCATGGCCAACCGCGACAGGCTCGCATTCGTCATCAGTCGCGAGATGGGCAAGACGCTTGCCGAGGCGCAGGGCGAAGTCCAGTACGCATCTGACTACGTTCGCTGGTACGCAGACGAGTTGCTCCGACCCGCAGGCGGGTACCGCGAGAACCCGGCTGGCGGTTCGACGATCCTCACCAAGCGTGCTCCCGTCGGTCTCGCCTTGCTCATCGCCCCGTGGAACTTCCCCATGGCCATGATTACTCGCAAGATCGCCCCCGCGCTCGCTGCGGGCTGCGGGTCTGTGATCAAGCCTGCCGGACTCACCCCGCTCACCACGCTTCTCACCGTCGAGCTCATGGCGGAGGCTGGCGTGCCGCGAGAGCTCATGCGGATCGTCACAACGAAGAACCCCGGGCCGTTCAGCGAGGCCGTTCTCGGTGACCCGCGAGTTCGCAAAATCTCATTCACTGGTTCCACCGAGGTCGGTTCGACGCTTATGGGCCTCGCCGCCAAGAACATCGTCAAGAGTTCGATGGAGCTCGGCGGCAACGCACCGGTGCTCGTGTTCGACGATGCCGACCTGGAGCGGGCTGTCGAGGGCGTGTTCCTCGCAAAGATGCGAAACGGTGGCCAGTCATGCGTAGCGGCGAACCGGATCTTCGTGCAGGACGGGATCGCCGACGCGTTCGCCGAAGCATTGGCTGAGAAGATGGCAAGCGTTCAGCTCGGAGACGCCGTCGCAGAAGGAGCCGACCTGGGACCTGTCATCGACCGCCGCGCAGTCGACCGTCTGACCGCGCTCGTCGCAGACGCGACCGATCGCGGCGCCGAGCTTCGCGCAGGTGGCGCAGCGCCCGACGAGCCGGGCTACTTCTTCGAGGCGACACTGCTTGACAGGGTGCCCGGCGACTCAGACATCGCGAACACTGAGATTTTCGGACCGGTCGCGGCAATGAGCCGCTTTGGCTCGGAGGACGAGGCAATCGCGCTCGCCAACGGAACGCCTTTCGGGCTTGCCGGATACGTCTTCACCGAAAGCCTCGACCGGGCTCTCAACGTCGCCGACAGGCTCGAGACCGGGCTTGTCGGCATCAACAACGGCGTGCCGTCAAACGTCGCCGCGCCCTTCGGCGGCATGAAGCAGTCGGGACTTGGCCGCGAGGGCAGCCACGAGGGGCTCGAAGAGTACCAGGAGATCCGTTTCTACAACATCGCACGCCGAGACACCGCTTAGTTCGGCAACGAAGCCATCTCAACACATCTCAGAACAGGAGAACCCACTATGTCCAACAGCTATCCCAATCGCGTGACGACGGCGGTCCCCGGGCCTCGGTCGCAGAGTGCTCACGCAGCGCGTCAGCAGCATGTCTCGGCCTCCGTCGGGTCGTACATGCCGATCTACATTGAACGGGCCGACGGATCGATCCTGACCGATCTCGACGGAAACGAGTTCATCGACTTCGGGTGCGGCATTGGTGTCACGTCGCTCGGCCACGCAAATGAGGCGGCAGTCGGCGCGATGCGCGAGCAGCTCGAGGCATTCACGCACACGCTGTTCACTGTCACCCCGTACGAGCTCTACACGGAGGTCGCGCGCCTCCTCGGCGAGATCACGCCGGGAGACTTCGCGAAGAAGTCGGTGCTCAGCACGACCGGCGCCGAGGCGATCGAGAACGCAGTAAAGATCGCGCGATCCTTCACCCGCCGCAACGGTATCGCGGTTGTCGAGCACGGCTACCACGGCCGCACAAATCTCACACTCGGCATGAACTACAAGGCACAGCCGTATTCAACCGGAGTCGGCCCGCGCGCCGGCGAGATCTACCGTGTACCGAACTCCTACCCGTTCCGCGATGGTGAACAAGACGGGTCGGTCATCGCGCGGAAGGCCATCAAGACGCTCGAGAAGATCTCAGGCGCAGACAACCTCGCCTGCCTCGTGATCGAGCCGATTCAGGGCGAGGGGGGCATCGTCGTACCCGCTCCTGGCTACCTCGAGACGCTGCAGGCGTGGTGCGCCGACAACGGCATTGTTGTGATCGCCGACGAGATCCAGACCGGGCTCGGGCGTACAGGCAAGCTGTTTGCGAGCGAGCACTTCGGGTTTGTCCCCGACCTCGTCGTCACCGCAAAGGCGATTGGCGCAGGTATTCCACTGTCGGCCGTGACCGGCCGCGCAGATATCATGGACGCGATTCCCGCAGGCGGGTTGAGCGGCACCTACAGCGGCAACCCTGTCGCCTGCGCGGCCGCGATCGAGGTACTCTCGCAGCTCACCGCTCCGGGCGCAATGGACCGCACAACCGAGATCGGCGAGCGGCTGCGCGCGGGTCTCGCTCAGCTCCAGGAGAAGTACCCGGTGATCGGAGACGTCCGCGGCCACGGCGCCCTGTTTGGCATCGAGCTTGTCGACGCCGATGGCGAGCCCAACGCCCCGGCGTTTGCCACTGTCAGCCAGGCCGCGCTTGCGAACGGCCTGCTGGTCATGGCGGGTGGCAGCGACGGTCACGTCCTGCGCCTGCTCCCGCAGGTGAACATCAGCGACGAGCTCATCGACGAGGCTCTGAGCATTCTCGATACTGCGTTCTCTGCCCTGTAGCACCGCAATCACACGTTGGGGCGTTCACCGGGGTCCCGGTGAACGCCCCAACGTGCTCGCGAGAGCATGGCGAGACACGCGTCGCGTCAGCTAGTTTCTCCCGGTGACGACGTCCGCGATCGTTGCGATGGGCGATGTAGTGCGTCGTCCGCGATCCTCCGCCGTGTCAGCGACCCCGTATGCCGCGTAGAGCCCCTTGGTGGCGATCCAGCGCAGCGGCTCCGGCTCCCACTTGCGCACCCGGTGCCCAACCCACGGCAGGTCTGTGAGATCCGAGTCGTTGCCGAGGATGAGATCCGCGAGGGTCCGACCGGCGAGGTTGGTAGTCGTCACACCCGTTCCCACGTACCCTCCTCCCCAGGCGAGACCCGTCGCGCGATCGAGCCCGACTGTCGCTGCCCAGTCCCGAGGCACCCCGAGCACGCCAGACCAGAGGTGCTCGATCTCCGCCCCTGCAGTCGCGGGAAAGAACCGCTGCATGATCGCCGCCAGCGTCCGCGCAGTTTCGGGCGGCGTCTCACCATCAAGGTCAACGCCCGATCCCCACTTGTAGGGCACACCGCGACCTCCGATCGCGATGCGGTCGTCAGCGGTGCGCTGCGCATACATGTAGACGTGTGCGAAGTCGCCGAGCACCTCACCGTTGTCCCAGCCGAGCTCATCCCAGACGGCTGCGTCCAGCGGCTCGGTCGCGATGAGCGACGAGTTCATTGGTAGCCACAGGCGCTTGAGCCCCTTCAATCCTGCAGTGAACCCTTCGGTCGCGCGCACCACAATCTCGGCGGTGACCACTCCGTGAGTCGTACGCACGTTGCCCGGGGTGATCTCGACAGCGCGCGTGTTCTCGTAGATTTCGACGCCGAGCCGCTCAACCGCGTCAGCAAGGCCTTTCACGAGTTTCGCGGGCTGTATCCGTGCCGAGTGGGGATGCCAGACCGCCGCGCGAGTGTTCGCTACGTTGATCTTCGCCATGGCCTCGGGCGCTTCGAGTAGCTGCAAATCCGTCGAGCGCCACGTCTGCTCGGACGCTGCAAACGCACGGATCCTGGCTTCTTGCGCCGGGGTGTAGGCGACGTTGAACTCGCCACCCTTCTGAATGTCGGCGTCGATGCCTTCGTGCGCGGCGACGCGGATCACCTCGTCAACCGTCGCGTTCATCGCGAGCTGAAAGCGCTCGGCCGCATCACGCCCGTGCTCGGCGACGTATTGCTCGCGTCCACCGGTGATGGCGTTCGTGAGCCAGCCCCCATTTCGGCCCGAGGCGCCGTAGCCAACGTGGCGCTGCTCAACGATGACGACTCGAAGGTCAGGGCGCCGCTGTTTGAGGTAGTACGCGGTCCACAGTCCGGTGTAGCCCGCTCCAACGATGGCGACGTCTGCGGCGAGCGCGCCGGGCAGTTCCGGCCGGGCCGCCGGCACCCCAACCTGCTGCCACCAGTGAGAAACCTTGCCGTTGATCATATGCTGTCCTGCTCGATTCGTTCCCCGCACGCCACTGTGCGACAGGCAACAGCGTAGCCTGGGGGTATGCCTACCCGCTACGAAGCCGCGATCCATCTCGATATTCCTTTGGAAATGGCAAAGCGCCACGGGATTCCCTCGCAGATCAGCAAGGTCGAGCTCGAGAAGATCGCCGCCGACCCGCCGGCCTGGCTCGTTCAGTCGCGGGCAAACCGCACCGGGAAGAAGCCGGTCTGGCAGACGCTCACGTGTGCGGTCTGCGGCGTGGAGGAGATCACCCGCCCGAAGAAGTGGTGGCCCGTCTTCTCGCTCCTCGCGTGCGACACCCACGAGGCAGGTGAACTGCCCCAGCCAGTCGTGGGAGCAGAGCGCTCATTCGTCTATGGTGTTGGTACTAGCTTCTTCGGTGTCGTTGACGCCGCCCCGTCGGCAGGGAGCCATTCGGGAACGTGACACTCGCGAAGGACGCGCCCTAGGGTGTGGTCATGTACCCAGACATTATGTTCTTCGCCCGCACGTTGTTCGTGCAGCTCTTCATTTTTGCTCTCATCGGCGCCGCCCTCTGGGTGATTATCAGGACTGCCGTGCTTTCGGCCCTTCGAAAGCACGCAGCTGAGCAACACGCTCTGCATGGCCCGACTCCTGGGCCGACTCCTGGGCCGACTCCTGGACAGGAGCGTTCGAGCGCATAGCGCCGCTCACAGCAGCGCTGCCTCCAGCAGAATCGCTCGACCGTTGCTGCGGAGGGAGCGAGGCTTGAGGCATGAGCGAATCATCTCAGCCACCACTCTTCACCGACCCGTACCGACGCGAACTGTTCGAGCGCCGCGTGCTCGTACTCGACGGCGAACTCAACGATGACAACGGCGTGCTGCTCGCGACCCAGCTTGTCGCACTCTCGGCCGCAGACCATTCCGCGGACATCGCGCTGTGGATTCACTCGCCGGGCGGCTCGGTGCCTGCGATGCTTGCGATCCGTGATCTGATCCGGATCATTCCAAACGACGTCTCAACCCTCGCGCTCGGGATCGCCTACAGCGCGGGTCAGTTCCTGCTCACGGCAGGCACCCGCGGAAAGCGCTTGGCGCTCCCCCATTCCCGCATTCTCATGCACCAGGGTTCGGCGGGAATTGGCGGCACCACTGTCGATGTCGAGCTTCAGGCTGCGCACCTTCGGCACACCCGCGACACAGTCCTCGGTCTCACGAGCGCCGACACCGGCCAGCCGCTTGACAGGATCTTCGAGGATTCCCTTCACGACCACTGGTACACGGCTGCGGAGGGGGTTGAGTATGGCTTCATCGACGGCATTGTTGCGTCGTTCGACGAGGTGATGCCGAGCACGACAGCGCATGCTGGATTCTCACGTGACAGAAGTGCACGCGCACACGAGACCCCGGAGGGTACACGATGAGCGAGAGCTACACGATTCCAAACGTTGTCTCGCAGAGCCCGCGTGGAGATCGCATAATGGACGTCTACTCGCACCTGCTCGGAGAACGAATCATTTACCTCGGCACCCCCATCGACGCCGGTGTGGCGAACGCAGTCATCGCCCAGCTCCTCTATCTTGACGCCGGTGGCGCCGAGTCAGACATCAACATCTACATCAATTGCGCGGGCGGCGACCCGAGCGCCATGCTCGCGATCTACGACACCATGCGTTACGTGCGGGCGCCCATCGCCACGACCTGCGTCGGCCAGGCGGTCGGGGTCGGAGCGGTGCTGCTCGCTGCGGGAGCCGCCGGGAGGCGCATGGCGCTGCCTCACACCCGCGTGATCCTCCATCAGCCCAGTAATGAGGGCAGGCGCGGGACGATCCCTGACCTCATCTTGCAGGCTGACGAGGCGGTGCGCCTGCGCGCAGACCTCGAGAGTGTGCTCGCGGCGCACTCCGGGCAGTCGACTGAAAAGCTGCGGCGCGACACCGACCATGACCGTGTCTTCACGGCGACCGAGGCGCTTGAGTATGGCCTCCTCGATCGGATCATCGTCGAGAGATAGTCTCAGCGCACGACGGGGTCGTTCGGGGCGCTCTTGTCAGCCTATGCGGCGAGCGCGAGCACAGGGGCTAGTGATGTTAGACGGGCAGAACGTGCAACTGAACGTGGAGCGGGCGACCCGCTGATTACAGACACGGCGGCCACTGATCCGGATCTGGCCTCCCCGACCCGCAACGCTTCCGTGACGGCGAGCGTCAGATCGAGGAGGGTAACCTCGAGCGCGCCGGCGACGGCCTCGATCATCTCGCTCGAGGGATCCTTGCTCCCCCGCTCCATCTCTGAAAGATACTGGGGCGATACGCCGGCTCGCTTCGCAGTGTCGCTGAGCGTCTCTCCGCGATCGTGGCGGAGCCTGCGCATCTCCGCCCCAAGCATATGGCGCCACAAGGGCAGTGGACTCTTGGCGCCAGTAGCGGGGGCATCCCTCCCATGAACTGGGCGTCCGGTCACCAGCCGGCGCGGACTATGCCGCACCGTCTCGCGAGGCCCGCCAGACTCTCGAAGCTCGGCAGCCCTTCGAAGCCCGGCTGCCCCTCGGTTCCAGGCCATCTCTCGATGCCCGGCCATATCTCGATGTCCGGCCAGGTCTGTGGGAGCGCTCTCGGTCATACCTGATCGTAGTCACGAGAGCCGCTCGCACCGAGGCCTCTCCGCCCAGAGCAGAATCCTCGCGAGCCTGGGCTCGTTGCGCGCCGGGCGGCGCAACATGCCGCAAGCCGCCCAGTTGGGGCGGGCACACTGGCAGACTGAAGCCATGGTGCAGACATTTACGGTCACAACGCGCGCCCGGGTCCCCATCGAAGACCTCTTTGACGCAGCGCTCAGCGTCGACTCCCACGTTGCGTCGATGGCGGCGACAGGCGAGCGGGCGATCGCTGGGGTCACATCGGGTGTCATGCGGCTCGGCGACAGCGTCACCTGGCGAGGCCGCCACTTTGGGATCTGGTTCACAATGACCTCACGCATCACCCATCTCGACCGCCCGAACGTCTTCGTCGACGAGCAGCAGCGCGGGCCATTCAAACACTTCCGACACGTGCACCGGTTCGAGCGCGAAGGTGAGCTCGTAGTCATGCACGACACCATCACGGTCGCGTCGCCGGTGTTCGGGGCGTTCGCCGAGCGCCTCGTGCTCGTGCCGCACCTGCGCAGGCTTATTCGCGACAGGGGCGAGCATCTCGCAGGCTCGCTCACAATACGCCCATAGCCTCACGCACGTCGCGCTACCCTATGAGGCATGGTGCACGCAGATCACACGTTCACGCACGGCGACTACACGATGAAGTTCTCGAGCTACCCTGGCCCGACTTCGCGTACGTTCGTACTGATCCACGGAATCGGCATGGGGCGCATCGTGTTCGACGAGGTGGCTGAGGTTTTGAGCGTTCAGGGCGGGGTGCTGGTGCCCGACTTACCAGGATTTGGTGACTCGCCCGAGCCCGGGACTGAGGCAACGATCCAGGACAATGCCGATCTCATTGAGCGATTCATCGCGAGCCAGGCGACTGGCGACGTCACGCTCGTCGGCCACTCAATGGGAACGCAGATCGTGGCCGAGGTTGCGAAGCAATTCCCTGGGAGCATCGACACGCTCGCGCTCATCGCCCCAACAATCAACAGGCACGAGCGAAGCGCCACCAAGCAGGCCGCACGCATGGTCCAAGACCTCTACGGAGAGTCACCAAAGGTGCTCGTGGAGGGCGTTGTCGAGTACGCGAAAACGAGCCCCTTGTGGTTCGCAAACAAGTTGCGGCTCATGCTCGACCACGAGATCGAGAACGTGTGCCCGGATATCGCCACCCCGACGCTCGTCATGCGCGGCGAAACTGATCACGTGTGTCCACGGGACTGGGTGCAGGAGGTAGCCGCCGCACTCCCCGATTCCGAGTACGAGGAGATTCCGGATCGCGGGCATGAGGCAGTCATCAAAAGCCCGGAACCCGTGGCGTCCATGATCCTCGAGTTTGTCGCGCGCCGCGCGCACCGCAGCCGCCACACTAGTTAACCACCTAATAGTATGGTCCTTAATGAATGCCCTCATGGACCACAAACACTCCCTACTCCTTGAACATGCCGGCCTCGGCAGGCCTGGCGGCGACGACTCAGACGACGGCCCAGGCACCGACCCGGGCACCGGCTCAGGCGATAACAGCCCCGACGGCAACGGCCCCATCGACAGGGCCGCCCAGAACGCTGCACTCGTCATGTCGCTGCTGCACACAGCCGCCCGGATTGACAAGGCCTGCGCGGCCGAACTCGCATCGTTTGATCTCACGGAGGCGCGCCTCAGCGTGATGCTCGTCGTCGCGCGCGAGCCGAAAGCCACACCAGCTTTCATCGCCTCCTCCATCGGAGTCACGCGGGCCGCAGTCACGGGTCTACTCGACGGCCTCGAACGCCAGGAGTACATCACGCGGCGCGGCAGCGCGAGCGATCGCCGCTCTTCCGCAATCACACTTACCTCGGCGGGGTCAGCCGCCCTCGATGACCTCGCCCCGCGCTACAGCGATTGGTTGACCGCGCTGTCGGCAGGGATCACGCAGGCAGACGCCCGGGGGACCTTCACGGCACTCGGCATCCTTCAGCAGAACCTTCAGGCGCTCGACGCCGAGGGCACACGATGACACGGGCAGGCGCTCAGCGCGGAGCGAGCCGCATGGCCGACGTCGCTGAGGAACATCTCGCGGCCCTCAATGCAGGCGAGGCCGAGGCCCGCACCCTCACGGAGGCGCTCGCAATCGACCACACAGCCCTCCTCGCCGTGACCCTCCCTGCTGCGAGCGAGGCGCTGCGAACAGCCATCGCGGAGGCGCAGCACCTCGGCATTCTCAGGCGCATGGCGACAATCGGGTCCGCGCTCGCTGCGCACCTTCCGGCGGATGAGCTTGCAGAACTCAGCGAACACCGCTCTGACACCGTGCGCGGCTGGTGGTGCTTTGCTATCGCCTCCCGCCGCGACGCCTCTCCCGCCGAGCTTGTCACCGCAGTGATCCCCCGCATCGACGACACGCGCTTCACCGTGCGCGAATGGGTGTGGATGGCACTGCGCCCGCGACTGATCGAAGACCTCGCCGGCGCGATCGATCTCCTCGCCCCGCTCACGGCGGACGCCCGGCCGAACGTGCGGAGGTTCGCGAGCGAGGCACTCCGACCCCGAGGCGTATGGGCGACACACATCGCCGACCTGAAACAACATCCCGAGCTCGGGGAACCCCTGTTGGAGCCACTCCGGGCAGATCCTGAGAAGTACGTCCAGGATTCTGTCGCGAACTGGATCAACGACGCTTCAAAGACCTCGCCCGACTGGGCGAAGAGCCTCTGCGCTCGGTGGCGCGCTGAGAGCGACACCCCAGAGACGAGGCGGATCGTTACCCGGGCCCTCCGCAGCGTTCAGGCGCCCTCGACGGACGGAGGCGCAAAGCGGTAGCGTCGCGGTAGGCTTGGATCGCTCGAGCATGAATAGGAGGTGCGATACGTGCTGCTTTCACTGTGGATGATGACGCAGTTCGCACTTCTCACGGCTGCCGTCGCATTTGGCGCAGCCGGGCCGCAGTCCCCCGTGCAGCTCGCGCTCGTTGGCGCGGCTGGCATTCTTGCGCTCGCACCAATCGTCACGGTGTTCTTGCGGGGGCGCCGACCGACAGCCGTCTGCCCAGCCCAAGCTTCTCGCAGGCGCTCCCGGGCTGCTTCCTTTCGCACGTTCCGTGTGGCTGCCGACCCTGGCACGCCAGGCTCAGCGCTCGCCCGCGCACCCTCGTTGTTTGTCCACTCCTCGGTCGAACGACGCGCACGCCACACCCACGCCGCCTAGCGCGGCACAGACGTGGCGCCGTCTCGCGGCACGTTCGTCGCCGAGGGGTCTTGCCCGCACGCACGACGAATTGAAACGAGCTTTCCATGACCCCCTCACACACGCATACCCAAATCCAGGCGCGGCCTGACGACTTCGACCCCGCACGTCGCTCCGACAAGCATGGCGCTCGCGTCAGCGCTGCCCTCCTCCTGGTTGGAGGCGCGCGATGAACATCTATGAGTTCCTCCCAATCAAGCTACTCATCCGGGGCGCGTACTGGCTCGTAACGACCCTGAGCGACCTCATCGAGCCGCTCGCCGGGGCACAGAGCGCCGCCATCGCTATCATCCTGCTCACGCTCGCCGTGAGGCTCGCCCTTATACCAGTCGGCCGATCGCAGGTGAAGGCGACAGTTGCGCGCCAACGCATCGCGCCGAAACTGGCCGAGCTGCAGCGCAAGTACAAGAACCCCGAGGTACTGCAGCGCAAGACAATGGAACTCTACGCGAGCGAGAAGGCGTCGCCTTTCGCCGGCTGCTTCCCCGTGCTCGCACAGATGCCGGTGCTCATGGCTGTATACGGGCTGTTCATTCTGCCGGAGGTTGACGGGCATCCAAATGAGCTGCTGACCAAAACGTTTCTCGGCATCCCGCTTGACGCGGGTCTCGCCGCGCAGGTGGCCGGCGGAACAGTCACCCCAACACACATCATCGTTGGCCTGGTGATCGTCGCACTCATTGGCGCCGTCACGCAGACCTCGAGGAAGCTCCTCACCCCGCCGATGCCCGAGCCGGCACCCAAACCCGCGAACCTCCCGGCAGGCATGCCAGACCTCAGCGGCATGACAAAGATGATGAGCTTCGTGCCGTTCATCACCGTCGTGATCGCGGCGATCGTGCCGCTAGCAGCCGCCCTATACTTGGCAACGACCACCACCTGGACACTTTGCGAGCGGCTCATCCTCGGCAAGATCTACGGCACCCTGCCGAGCGCACAGCGCGGCGCCACGGACGGCCGCGAGACAGGCGGGGCGCGGGGCCAGGAAGCCTAGCCCGGCCCGATCTGCCCTCGCCTGACGCGGGCAACCCACGCAGGTGCCCCACGCAGGTGCCCCACGCAGCCGCCCCACGCAGTTGGCACTTATTGTCGCCTGAGGTGACGAGAAGCGACCACAAGTGCCAACTGCGCCTGGCCGGGTGACATGGCGGTCCAGCCGCGGACGTCGCTACAGCGCCGTTGCTGGTACTCGCATTTCCCGACCCCAGGCCGCCCTCGTCGGTTTCAGGTTCGGCACGCTGAGCCCTGCAGGGGCCGCGCCGTGCACCGCACGGAACGCCCTCGAGAACGCCGGAAGATGCGCGTACCCAAGCCCGCGTGAAATCTCAGAGGGGGTCTCGCCGTCGCCCAACTGGTTGCGCGCCCGCGTCATTCGCAGCAGCCGCAACCAGGCCGAGAACTGAACGCCCGCGCGCCGCTGCACGGCGGCTCCAAGCTCGCGTTCGTCGACACCGAGCCGCGCCGCAGCACCGGTCATGCGCAGGTATGGCTCTCGCGCGTAGAGGTTCGCGACGCGGCCGAGCAGTACGTCGTCATTCGTGGTTGGCGCGCGAACCGAGCCTGAGAGCGCGGCTTGAAATCCGTGGTCTGGATCGACGTCGATAACGCCAACTTTGGTGTAGCTCGCGAGCACCGCCTCGAGCAGCCCTGCGGTTCCCAGCGACCCGATCGACGCCGGGCGCAGAGGCGCACCGATCTCGCCAGTGTGTGCGGAGCGAAACCCGAGCGGCAGAAGCATCGAGCCGCTCGGAATTCTGAACTCGTTCGGGGTTCCGGCCGGAACCACGACGGCGTCGCCTTCGGAGAGGTGAACATTCCTGCCTCCGACGACGAGATTTGCACTTCCGAGCGCCGCCCACACTGCGACGTGCGCACCGTTCACTCGGGTCCACGTGCGGCGCTCAGCCGCCTCCCACAGGTGCCCGAGCCCGATCTCTGCGGGGACGACACCCGCAGTCGCCGCAGCCGAACTGTGCCGCCACTGCCCCGGGGAGAGCCCCGTCGACTCTGAGAATGCCCGACTAAACGCTGGAACGCCGCTGTAGCCGACGGTGTGTGCGACCCATTGGAGGTCGCGGCCCTCGGCGAGCAGCTTGGCGGCCGCGCGGACGCGCTGCCGCCGCACCCAGGCTGCGACGCTCCAGCCGGTCTCGGCGAGGAAGCGGCGCTGCACGGTGCGCACGCTCCACCCGGGCACGGCTTCAGCCACCGCGTCGGCGAGACGCATCTCGGGGCGCTCAGTGAGCAGTTTTGCGAGCACCCCGAGAGCTTCGGAGGCGGGAGCAGGAGGGGGTGCGAGCCGCTCGGGGCCCCCGCCGGAGAGTTCGAGCTGAGCTGGGCCCGTAGCGCCGTCGACGTGTCCGAGCACGTTGGCGAATGCGTGCAGCAGGCTCGTGTGAGCGTGCTTTGGGACTGCAACCCTCGTCGCAAGAGCTCTGCCACCGCCTGCCACTGGGATCGGCAGCACAACCGCTCCGAGCGCCGGCCGAACGGCGACGACGTCGCCGGCGGGAACCCAGATTCCTGTGCAGGATTCGAGGCGCAGGATCTCGCCGCCAGTTTCGACCTCGGCGGCCCCTCGCAGCACGGCGTAGAGCATCGACTCTGAGAGGCGAACCCCCGGCAGCTGAACAGCTGGTAACACGATGTCATTTCCAATCAACAGATGAAAGTAAGGCTTAGCTAACTTTGAGGATAGCGCGCACCGCTGTGCCGCCACACAACACCAGGAACACTCGGAGGTTTCCCGCATGGCTAGACGCCTGCCCGCCCTTGCTGCCCTCGCAGCAGCCGCACTGCTGCTCGCTGGCTGCAGCCCAGCCGCTTCTGGCTCGCAAACGCCCGAGACGGAAGCCGCCGACACCGGCGGCGACTGGCCCCGCACCATTGAGCACGCCGCGGGCTCCACCACGATCGACGCCCTTCCCCTCCGCATCGTGTCAGTCGCACCATCTATCACGGGCGGCCTGCTCTCGCTCGAGGCTCCGATCGTGGCGACCGGAGCAGCTCCGGTCACACCGCTCTCCGACGAGCACGGGTTCTTCACCCAGTGGGCAGACGTCGCGGTCGAGCGCGGCGTCGAAGTCGCGTACAAGGATCTCGAGCTCGATATCGACGCCGTCGATCAGTTCGAGCCCGACCTCATCATCGGCTCGGCGAACGGCGGCGACAGCACGTCAGACGCATACGATCAACTCTCGGAAATTGCCCCGACGGTGCTCCTCGATTATGGCGACGCGACGTGGCAGGAGCTCACCGAGCAGATCGCCGAGATCACGGGGCTCGAGTCGAAGGCGAAGGAGGTGCTCGCGGAGTATGACGACTGGGTTGCTGGTCAGGCAACGAAGATCACGCTTCCACCGCAACCGACGACAGCGCTCGTCTACATGGGCCCTGAGGGGTCGTGGCCGTTTGACCCGGCGAGCCCGCAGGCGATGCTGCTTGAATCGCTCGGCTTCGACTACCAGCCGCCGCGCGAAGAATTCCTCACCGAGGGTCAGGGCGGCCGCGTGGGGATCCTCACGAGCGAGAACGCCCCAGACGGCCTCGCGGAGGCTGAAACCATCATGATCGTTGCGATGCTCGGGGGCGACCCGGTCGCTGAGTTCGCGAAGGATCCGCTGCTGAAAAACCTTCCCGCGCTCACAAGCGGCAACGTCTACACGATGGGCACGCAGGCCTTTCGTCTCGACTACTACAGCGCGAAGCTCACTGTAGATCTCATCGTCGACACCTTCTCGGGCTAACGCGTGGCCGCGCCCGTGACGGAGCGGAGCGCCGCGGACTCACCGCGGCGCTCAGCGGCGAGCCGCACCGCTGTTCTGGTTGCGGCGAGCGCACTCGCGCTCGCTGCAACCGCGATCCTCGGTATCGGTCTCGGTTCGAATCCGATCCCGCCGGCTCGGGTCGTTGAGGCGCTCGTGACTTACGACCCGACGCACAACGACCACCTCGTCGTCGTGCTCTCGCGACTGCCGAGAATCGCGCTCGGCGTGATCGTTGGCGCCGCGCTTGGGCTTGCGGGCACGCTCATGCAGTCGGTCACACGAAACCCGCTCGCGGACCCGGGCATTCTGGGGGTGAACGCTGGCGCCTCGTTCGCTGTCGTCATCGCGATCGCGTTTCTCGGCATCACTGACGTGAGTGGGTACATCTGGTTCTCGTTCGTCGGCGCGGCGGCTGCAGCCGCTCTCGTGTATCTCCTCGGCAGTTCACGCGGCAACGTCGGTACCCCCGTTCGGATCGCCCTTGCGGGCACCGCGGTGAGCATTGTCATCGGCGCGCTCACTCAGATGGTGCTGCTGAGCAACGATGCTGCCTTCAATAGTTTCAGGTTCTGGGCGATCGGTTCGCTGCAGGGCCGCGACTTTGGTGTCGCGTTCACTGTGCTGCCGTTCGTCGCCGTCGGAATTGTGCTCAGTCTCGCCTTGATCTCCCCGCTCAACGCGATCACGCTCGGCGATGACGTCGCGACGGGGCTCGGGACGAGCGCTCTTGGCGCCAGGATCGGTGCGGCCGTCGCGGTCGTGCTTCTCGCTGGGGCTGCGACAGCCGCGGCTGGGCCGATCGGCTTCATCGGGCTCGGCTCCGCGCACGTCGCGAGGTTCTTTACCGGAAACGAGCATCGCCGTCTGCTCCCGGCGGCGATGCTGCTCGGCGCGACCCTGCTCGTCGTTGCTGACACGCTCGGCCGTGTCGTCGTCGCACCGGCCGAGTTGCAGACAGGCGTCGCCGCCGCGCTCTTTGGCGGACCGTTGTTCGTCGCCCTCGTCCGTTCACGAAAGGTTGCTGCACTGTGACTGTAGTCTCGGGCCGCACGCTCCGAATCGGCGACTTCTCGATCCGGATCCGGCCGCGCATCATCACCGTCGGCCTCTTAGCGGCCGCGGTGCTTGGTGCCGGGATCATTGCCTCTCTCATGATCGGAACGATTCCGCTCGACGCCAGCGACCTCGTCGCCGTCCTGTCGGGCGAGGCGAAGCCGTCGCTCACCCGCTCGGTGCTCGGCAGGCGCCTGCCTCGCGCGCTCACGGCGGCCGCAGTCGGCGCACTGCTCGGCATGAGCGGCGCCGCGTTCCAGTCGCTGTCGCGAAACCCGCTCGGTTCTCCCGACATCATCGGTTTCACGTCTGGTGCTGCCACAGGCGCGGTGCTCCAAATCGTCGTGTTCGGCGGTGGCATGCTCGCGACGGCAGCGGCAGCGATCATCGGCGGGATCATCACCGCCTTCGCTGTCTATTTCCTCGCCCGCCGCGACGGCGTGACCGGCGGGCTCAGGCTCGTACTTGTTGGCATCGGCGTTGGCGCTGTCGTGAGCGCGTTCTCGTCGCTGCTGATCGCGCGCGCAGACATCAACGACGCGATGGTCGCACAGCTCTGGAGCGCCGGTTCACTGCTGGGCCGGGGTTGGCTTCATGCCGCTGTCGCGATCGCGGCGCTCGCGCTCGTCGCTCCCCTCCTGCTCACACTCGGGCGAAGCCTCGCCCTCATGGAGATGGGCGATGACGCTGCGCACAGCGTCGGCGTACGCGTCGAGCGAATCCGGTTCGTTGCCCTCATCGTCGGGGTCGTCGCCGCAGCCGCTGCCGTCGCCGTCGCCGGCCCGATCGCATTTATCGCGTTTGCGGCCGCCCACATCGCGCGTCACCTTGCGCCGGTGCCTGGCGTGCTTGTCGGACTCTCCGCAGTCGTTGGCGCGGTGCTTCTCACCGGCGCTGACCTGCTCGCGCAGAATCTCGACGTCGGCATGCGCACACCTGTCGGCCTCGTCACGAGCCTGCTCGGCGGCCTCTACCTGCTGTGGCTGCTTGCCCGGCGCATCTGAACGGAACCTCACTATGTCACGCAATCCCACTTCATCGTCCACCGCTCACGGCCTCGCTGCCACAGATCTCGAGCTCGGATACGGCCGCCACACCATCGTCAGGGAGCTCTCCCTCGAAGTGCCGCCCGAAGGCTTCACAGTCATCATCGGACCGAATGGCTGCGGCAAGTCGACGCTGCTTCGCGCCCTATCGCGGATGCTGAAGCCCCGAGGCGGGGCTGTCACCCTCGATGGTGCAGACCTCGCTGGAGTCCGCACCAAGCATGTCGCGCGGCGCATCAGCACCCTGGCGCAGGCCCCAGCAACTCCGACCGCGATCACTGTCTCGGACCTCGTCGCGCGCGGCCGAAATCCTTACCAGAGCATCCTTCGACAGTGGAGCACGGCCGACGACGATGCCGTCACGCGGGCACTCGCAGAGGTCGAGATGACAGCGCACGCCGAGCGTCTCGTCGAGGAGCTCAGCGGTGGCCAACGGCAGCGCGCTTGGCTCGCGATGGCACTCGCGCAGGAGACGCCGATCCTGCTGCTCGACGAGCCGACAACGTATCTTGACATCTCCCACCAGGTCGACGTGCTCGATCTCTGTTCGCGGCTGCATGCTGCGGGCCGCACGCTCGTCGCCGTGCTGCACGACCTAAACCTTGCCGCGCGCTACGCGACCCACATCGTCGCGATGCGCGCAGGCGAGATCGTCGCGCAGGGGCCGCCCGATTCGCTCATCACGCCTGCGCTTCTCAGGGATGTATTTGAGCTTGAGGCACTCGTCATCGAAGACCCAGAGACGGGCCGGCCGCTCGTCGTGCCACGCGACACCCGCACGCACGCCCCTCGACCACAGACTTCCCGACCACAGACCTCCCGGCAACACACTTACCCACCACGCACTTTTCGACAATCACCACGCCGCGAGCCAATCGCGGCAGAACAGGAGCCAGCATGACCGACACCCATGACACGAGGGCCGCGACAGGCACGTCGCAGCTCGTCACCTCCCCAGCGACGCAGTCAGAGGACCACAACCGAGGCCTCCAGCTCGGCACAGCGACGATCGAATCGTTCGCCGACGTCACCCCCGAGCTTGCGCGAGTCGTCGTCAGTATCCCTGACCTAGCCGCCGAGCCGAACTGGGTGCGCCCCAACGTCGCAATCCGCTTCTATCTCGACGAGCGCTTCGAGAGCGCAACGCGGGTCTACACGGTCCGCTCCGCCAATGTGGCGGCGGGCACCATTGAAGTCGATGTCGTGCGCCACGGCGCCACGAGCCCGATGATGCTGTGGCTCGACACGCTCCAGGTTGGTGACACCGTGAAGTTTGGCGGCCCGCGTCCGCACTTCGATATCCCAGAAACTGGCGGCCGCGATGTCGTCATCTTCGCCGACGCAACCTCGATCCCAGCGCTGTACGCGATTCTGGATCAGGCCGACCAAGGGCTCACCGGGCGCGGGTGGGTCGCCACGAGCGATGAGCACGCGTTCTCCGAGCTCCCGGCACTCCCGGGCCTCACCCTCACGCGGGTTGCGCCGGGTACGGGCTTCGCCGACGAGCTTGCGACGCTGCCACACCCAGGCAAGGTCGTTGTCTGGGGCGCCGGTGAGCGTGACGAGATGAGAGCTGTCAGATCGTTCTTCCGCAACGACAACGGCCTCGCGAAAGATGATGTCGCTGTCTTTGGGTATTGGAGGCGTGGGACCACAAACACTCAGATTGATATGCAACGTCTGCAGGCATACGAGGCCGCGCTCGCCGAGGGAAGGTCTGTGCACGACCTCGACGATCTCGCGCTCGCAATCTAGCGCGGGCAGGCGGGCCCAACGGGATTCCAGTTCAGCGGGCTCAACGACGCGGGCCACCCGATGCTGCCGAGCTGCATTTGGGTGGCCCGCCGCTGCCCCTGCACCTCGGGACAGCCGCGACAAGCATCATCCTTTTGGATGACACAGAGTTCAGCCTCGCCCCCGATGCCTGAACCCGCGGGCACTGGTGTAGTTGGGGGTATGGATGACAGCTCACCTCGCAGACGGTTTTCAGACGCCCTCACCTCACGCCGTGGGGCGTGGATCTCGCTCAGTGTGGTGCTGCTCGTGCTCGTAGCACTTTTCGGCGTGTTCGGGAGCGCGAAGGCCCCCGCGCGAAACGCGCAGGCCCCAGACGACTCGGAATCGACTCGCGTGAGCGAACTCCTCGCCGAGTTCCCGGGCGCCGATCAGCAGTCAGTGCTCGTCGTCGCGGAACGTGGCGACGGCGGCGCACTCACGGCAGCCGACACTCAAGCACTGTCAGCGCTGTTGCCTGTGCTGCAGAATCATACCTCCGCCGAACCGACAGGGCCGATGGTGAGCGATGACGGCAGGGCGGCTCTACTCGTCACGCCCATCACCGTCGGTGAGACGAATACCGACACCGCCGAGGTGATCAGCGATATCCGGGCCGAGCTCGCAGGCAACGCGATCTCCGGCGTCACGCTGCAGGTCACCGGGGGCCCGGCCTTCGGCGCCGACATCGCCGCCGCGTTCGAGGGTGCAGACTTCACGCTCCTGCTCGTCACAATCCTTATCGTCGCGGTGCTGCTCATCGTGACGTATCGCTCCCCCGTGCTGTGGCTCGTGCCGCTCATCGTCGTCGCTCTGGCCGACGGACTTGCCGGTCGCGTTACCGCAGCCGCAGGTGCCGCGTGGAACCTGCAGTTTGATGCCGGCATCATCAGTGTGCTTGTCTTCGGCGCAGGCACGAACTACGCCCTACTGCTCATCTCGCGCTACCGTGAGGAGCTGCTGCGAATCAACGATCACCGGGCCGCCCTCAGCACTGCGTGGCGGAAGACGCTGCCCGCGATCCTCGCCTCGAACGTCACAGTCGTTGCTGCGCTCGCGACCCTCATTCTCGCCGTCATTCCTGGCAACCACGGCCTCGGGGTGTCCTCGGCTATCGGACTCGTTATCGCACTCGGCGCCGTCCTGTTCCTGTTGCCGCCGCTCCTCGCAATCTTCGGACCGAAGGTGTTCTGGCCGTTCGTCCCCCGGCCCGCAGCTCCCGGCAGCGAGACCCGTCAGGCCCGCCAGGGCGTGTGGCGCGGGATCGCGACGAGGGTCTCCCGGCGCCCGGTCGCGAGTTTGGTTGCTGGCCTTGCGCTTCTCGCGGTGATGGCCGCCGGTCTCTTCGGCACCACCGTCGGACTCGACCAGGTCGACAAGTTCCGCGGTGGCTCGGAATCCGCGAGCGGCCTCGAAACGCTCTCAGCGCATTTCCCCGCAGGCGAGGCGCAACCGATCTTCATCGTGACGCATACGTCGACCGCCTCAGAAACCGTTGCGGCAGTAAGCGCCGTTGATGGTGTGGTGCGCGCCCACCCGATCGGCGAGAGTACCGACGGCACGCTCTCGAAGATCATGGTGACAAGCGAGTACACGCCAAGCAGCGAAGAGAGCCTCGCCCAGATCGTCGACCTTCGCGAAGCGGTGTCTGACATTCCAGACACGCTCGTCGGCGGAGCCGTTGCCACCGACGTCGATGCACGCGCAGGCGGCCAGCAGGATCTCCTGCTCGTCGCACCGCTCGTCCTTGCAATCAGCTTCCTCGTGCTCACGTTCCTCCTGCGTTCGCTCGTGGCGCCCGCGATCCTGCTCGTCGTGAATCTCGCGAGCGCGCTCGCCGCAATCGGTGCCGGCGCGTGGCTGAGCCGGGTCGTGTTCGGCCAGCAGGCGCTCGACCTGCAGGTGCCGCTGCTTGCCTTCCTATTCCTTGTCGCGCTCGGGATCGACTACACGATCTTCCTTGTGCACCGTGCCCGATCAGAAGCGAAGGTTCATGGCACCCGCGACGGCATGATCGAGGCAGTCGCGCACACAGGAAGCGTCATCACGAGCGCCGGCATCGTGCTCGCGGCCGTCTTCGCGGCGCTCGGAGTGCTGCCGCTCGTGACGCTCGGGCAGCTCGGGCTCATCGTCGGCGTCGGCGTGCTCGTCGACACTCTCGTCGTGCGTACAGTCATCGTGCCGGCGCTCTTCACCCTCGTCGGCGATCGGATCTGGTTGCCCGGAAAACCAGCGACACGCGAGACAATGAAGCCATGAGTCTCGTAGACGCACCGCTACCCCGTGGGCACGCGCCGAGCGGCCGACCGTCCGAGCCGACGGTGCGGGCGATGGAGGTTGGCCAGCACCTCATTGCCCTCGCGCTCACGATCATCGGCGCGATCCGCGCAGTCGGAGACGGTGTCCCGGCCGCGGCGGCGATCACCGCCGGGCTCGCGATACTCGCCTGGCACACCGCCGGCACGTTCTTGCCGCGCAAGACGCTGAGCCCAAACGCCGTCGTGTGGTGGCTCGTCGGGTTCGCAGCGGTCTGGATCGCCGCCGTCGCGGTCTCCCCCGAATTTGTCTGGCTCGCATTCCTGCTGTGGCTCCTCGCCGGGCATCTGCTTCCGCTGCGTTGGGGCGTCGCATTCTCAGTGTTCGTGTTCGCGGTTGTCGCGATCGCGCCGATCCTGCACCACGGAACAACGAGCTATGCGAACCTGTTCGGTCCACTGATCGGCGGCATCTTCGCCTTTGGGATCTCGCGAGGCTATCTCCAGCTGCTGCACGAGGCGGCCGAGCGGGAGCGACTCGTGACGTCGCTGAAACTCGCTCAAGCCGAGATGTCTGAGCTGCAAGACGAGCTCGCCGTCGCCCAGCGGGAGGCCGGGGCGATCGCCGAACGGACGCGTATCTCCAGGGACATCCACGACACTATCGCGCAGGCACTCTCGTCGATCCGCCTCATCGCTCACGCCGCAAACAGCCGCACCGAAGATCCCGCCGCTGCGCTCTCCCTCAGACAGGTCGAGAGCCTCGCGAGCGACAGTCTCGCCGATGTTCGCAGGATCGTCGCAGAGTTGCTGCCAGCAGAGCTCGAAGACGGCGCGCTCGCGGCTGCACTCGAACGCATCCTCGACAGGGCCCGCGATGAGGCCGGCATAGCGGTTGAACTCCACGTGGACGAGACGCTGCCACTGCTACCAACGGAAGTCGAGGTCGGCCTGTTGCGTAGCGCGCAGTCCGCCCTCGCCAATGTGCGGCTCCACGCGGCCGCCACGCGCGTCGTGGTGAGCCTCATTGACGCCGGCGATACGGTCCGCATGGATATCATCGACGACGGCCGCGGCTTCGACGTCGCTGAATGGGATCAGAGTTCCACCATCGGGGCATCAAGCTACGGGCTGCGCTTCATGCGCAATCGGCTTCGCGAGCTCGGCGGCGGCCTCGACGTCGAAAGCGGCCCGGGCGAGGGCACGGCACTTTCGGCCTACCTCCCAATCCGCGCCGCCGATACAGGCGCCGCCTCAGGCACTCACCCAGGAGACGAGGAACCCGCATGACCATCACAGTGCTTCTTGTCGACGACCACCCAGTCGTTCGCAGCGGGCTGCGCGCTGTACTCGACAGCAGCGTCACAACAGCTGGCGTCACGACAACCGGCGGCGGCGTCGTGGTCGTCGGAGAGGCGGCGACAGGCGAGGCAGCGGTGGCGCTCGCTTCCCAGCTTCGCCCCCAGGTCGTGCTTTGCGATCTGCGGCTTGGTGACGGGATCGACGGGATCCAGACCACGGCGGCGCTCCGCGCGCTGGACCCCGCACCCGCGGTGCTGATGCTCACCACGTTCGACCGCGACGCCGAAATTCTCGGAGCCATCGAAGCCGGCGCTGCAGGGTACCTACTGAAAGACGTCGCACCCGAGGTCATCGTCGAAGGAATCGAACGCGCCGCGGCCGGCGACATGTTCCTCACCCCAGACATCGCCTCGCGCGTGATCAAAGGCATGCGAGATCCGCTTCCGAAGCTCACCGACCGCGAGGTCGAGGTGCTGCGGCTGCTCGCGACAGGCGCCGCAAACAAGGAAATCGCGCGGGCGCTGTTCGTGACCGAGGCGACAGTCAAAAGTCACGTCGCCCACATCTTCACGAAGCTCGACGTCGATAGCAGAGCCCGCGCAATTCACCTCGCGCAAGAAACCGGCCTGATCTAGCCGCGATATCCCTCGCCCTCCCTGGTGCACGGGAGGGATGTGCGAGCGCGCCCGAAACCGTCCGCACCAACTCTTTTCCCAGCCAATCGATCACCAACAGTTGAAAGGTCACCACCATGAAGAAACTCCTCAATGCTGCGTTCATCTACATGCTTATCGGAGTCGCCTCCGGCCTGTTTTACCGCGAGTTCACCAAGTTGAATGACTTCCCAGAGGGGCAGTTCACTCAGCTTGGACTCGCGCACACCCACCTGCTCACGCTCGGGTTCATCGTGCTGCTCATCGCGCTAGCTCTCGAGAAGACTTTCGCGCTCAGCGCGACACCAAAGCTGTTCGCCTGGTTCTTCTGGCTCTACAACGCTGGCGTCGTGCTCACGTCAGCAATGCTCGTCTGGCATGGCAGCCTCACCGTGCTCGGTGAGGAGTCCTCGAAGATGATCTCCGGTATCGCGGGTCTTGGCCACATGCTCCTCACCGCCGGCATGATCGTGTTCTTCGTTGCGCTTCGCAAGGCCGTCGCGCGCTCGCACGCGGGCGCCGGAGCGGCGGGGGTCGCGGCATAGGTAGCACGCGATCGCGGCCGTATCGACAGCGCCCCACCCCGACAGTCGTCGCGGCGGGGCGCTGTCGCTTCCGCAGCCCAGGGCAGCTACGCTTGACAGCACCACGACGTTACGGAGGCCACCGTGAACTCACCCGAGGCTAACGGGCCAGAGGCGGACCCGGCCGGTCCAGAGCTCACCGCACCATGATTCGCACACCTACAGGGGAAACAGGGGAAGCAATGAGCACCACATCTCGAATCGTTGTCACAGGGTCGTCAGGTCTCGTGGGCTCCGCACTCGTCGACGCGCTGCGCGCCGACGGCGTCGCCGTCACGCGGCTCGTCCGGCGTGAGCCCGCACACGCTGGAGAGGTGCAGTGGCACCCCGGTGAGCGCCAGCTTGATCCCGCGGTCCTCGCCGGTGCCGGAGCAGTGGTGAACCTCAACGGCGCAAGCATCGGGCGGTTGCCCTGGGGGCGCCGCTACCGCGAGGTACTGCGCAGCTCACGACTCACTCCGACGGCCACAATTGCCGCCGCAGTCGCGCAGCTTGGCGCCGACGCGCCGCTCTTCGTCTCGGCTTCGGCGGTCGGGTTCTACGGAGATAGGCCCCGCGAAGTGCTCACCGAGCATGCTGAACGCGGCGATACGTTTCTCGCCGACCTCAGTGCCGAATGGGAGTCGGCTGCCCTGGAGGCTGGCCCCGGCGCACGGGTGGCGCTGCTCCGCACCGCCCCAATCATCCACCGGAAAGGTGTCCTGAAACCGCTCGTGCTCCTCACTCGGCTCGGTCTCAGTGGGCCGCTCGGTGGCGGCGGGCAGATTTGGCCATGGATATCGCTCGCCGACGAAGTGCGCGCGATCCGCCACATCATCGACAACCAGCTGACGGGCCCTGTTAACCTCACCGGCCCCACGCCCGCGAGCGCGAACGTTATCGGAGAGGCGATCGCTGCCGAGTTGCGCCGCCCCTACGTGCTCCCCGCGCCCGCCTGGGCTTTGCGGCTTGGTCTCGGGCGTGACGCCGCAGACTCGCTGCTGCTTAGTGACGCAGACGTTCGGCCGGAGGCACTGCTCAGCTCAGGATTCGAGTTCGCGCACGCACACGCAGCGGACGCCGTCCGCGCCGCGCTTGCGGGCTGACGGGCTAACGGGCTGACGCCCTGACACCCTGACACCCTGACGATCAGCTCACCGCTCCCGCGACGTACCCCGTATCGACTCGTATGCCGCTAGCGCGCGCAGTCTGGTCTCGCGCAGGTCGACGAGTTCGGGCAGCATAATACTTTCAGGCGCCCAGCGATCCACGTACTCCCCAGAGGCGTCAAACTTCTTCTGCTGCGTCGCGGGGTTGAAAATGCGAAAGTACGGCGCAGCGTCGACACCGCAGCCCGCAACCCACTGCCAGTTGAATGGGTTGCTCGCTGCGTCTGCGTCGACAAGTGTGTCCCAGAACCAGGCTTCTCCAACTCGCCAGTCCGTGAGGAGATTCTTCGTGAGAAACGAGGCCGCCACCATTCGAACCCGGTTGTGCATGAATCCCGTCTGCCACAATTCGCGCATCCCGGCGTCGACGAGCCCGAACCCGGTCTCGCCGCGCTGCCACGCCCCCACTGTGTCTGGATCGTATGCACGCCACGGGAAGCCGTCGTACTGCGCGTTCAGTCCTCGCTCGTGCAGCCGCCCGTTGTGAAAGGCAGTGTACGAGGCGAACTCTCGCCACCCGAGCTCCGACAGGAACCCGCCAGCGCTGACGCCCGAGTCAAGCGTCCGATGCCAGACCGTGCGGGGGCTGATCTCGCCCCAGCGGAGGTGCGGTGAGAGCTCGGACCCGACGTCGAGGGCAGGGGTGTCACGACCCGCCTCGTACCCGGCAGCTCGTTCAGTGAGAAATCGATCGAGCTTAGCGAGTGCGGCCTCTTCCCCCGGTTCCCAACGCTCCGCGAGGCCACCAGCCCAGTCTGGAGAGGTTGGCTGGAGCTCCCAGTCCTCAAGTACATCGCTGACCGGTGTCACGTCGCTCGCGCGAAGGCGTTCGGGCGCAGGCTCGGGCGGCGCCGGGGAGGGCGCCGCAAGGCAGGCCCGCCAGAACGGCGTGTACACGCGGTATGGGCCGCCACTTCCGGTGAGCACTGTCCATGGTTCAAACAGGATCCCACCTTGGAACGACTGAGCTGCGACCCCGCGTTCCCGGAGGGCAGTTTTAAGCCGAGCGTCGAGGGCTCGCTCGTCACCGTAGCGCCGGTTCCAGTAGACACGATCGGCCTGTGCCTGCTCGACGATCTCCGAAACGACACGCTCGGCCGGGCCTCGCCTGAGCACAAGCGGCACACCGTGCACCGCGAGACTCTCGCGCAGTCTGCTCAACGACTCGTGCAGCCACCACCGTGCGGCGCCCCCAAGCGGCCGCATCTCGGGGCTCTCCTCGTCAAGCACGTACAGGGCGACGATTCCACCCGAATCGGCGCTGCCTGCCCGCAACGCGGCATTGTCGGTGAGCCGAAGATCGTCGCGAAACCAGATGAGTGCCGTCACGGAACCAGGATAGCGGCGGTCAAGCCGATCCGGTGAGGGACGTTCCCAAAGCACTGCGCACGGCTGTGCATACCGCACGCATCGACGCGAACCGAGCCACGCTCACGAGTGCGCTCAGGCACAAACATCCACCGCATCCGACGAAATTCGTGTTGGCTAGAGGAAACCGCCCAGGTGGCGCAATAGCAGACGAAGGAGTCACAGTGAGTCGCATAGATCTCAACGGCCAGAACGCAGCAGCGCACCGCGAGGGGTTCAACAGCTGGCCAACGCTCAAGACGCAGGGTGTCACTGTCGTTGAGCTCTCCGATGATTTCACCCGCGCGGAGCTCAGAATGGACGTCACCGAAGAGAACGCCAACTACATGGGCACGGCTTTCGGCGGATCGCTGTTCTCGATGCTCGACCCGTTTCTCGTCATCATGACGATCAATCAGCTCGGCCCTGGATACGTGGTGTGGGACAAGGCTGCCGAGATCGAGTTCGTCTCCCCCGGGCGTGGCTCTGTCTACGCAACGGTCGAGATGCCAGCGGCCACGGTCGCTGAGCTGCGAGAGGCCGCCGCTGGGGGCGCGAAGGTGTTGCGCTGGTTCGAGATTCCAATCATTGGCGAGGATGGCGAGCTTGTCGCATCCGTGCGACGTCAGCTCTACGTGCGCGAGAGGCGCACTGACGCGTAGCGGACAGAACTTCAGCGACGCCAGCATCTCGCCTTGTGGACCGGGCCGTCCGCTGATAGGGTTCGTGCGGGCAGCCTCAAGCTCCCCACATGAAGTCTTCGACCGAAGTGAGGTGATATTCCGTGACAAGTGACAGTTGCAGTCCTCGGCCGGATATCGCGTTCGCTCGCTTCGCGCTTCTAACTGCGTAGCTGCATTCTCGCCGTCCGGCTCCATCACGGGTGCCGCCACAGTGTACGGCGCCCGCATTCTCATTCGCGCGCGCTGAGTTGGCACGCGTGCGCTCGCAGCCAAGGAGCTACGCCATGACGACCACACAGCAGACCCCACAGCAGACCCCGCAGCCCAAGACGCAGGACGAGCTCGTCGACAGCATCACCCAGCTGTACGCGGCACGCGATCTCAGCGCGATTACTCGCGAGCTCGAACCGCTGCACGCCCAAGACATCATTCCGGTGTTCGAGCGACTGAGCGACAAACAGCGTGCCGTCGTGTATCGCCTGCTGCCGAAGGACAAGGCGGCTGAGGTCTTCGAGATCCTCGATCCGGCGCTGCAGAGCGACCTGCTACACGGACTCCAAGACGCCGAGGTCGCCCAGCTCTTCGTCGACCTCGACCACGACGACAGGCTGTGGCTACTGGACGAGGTACCTGCTGCCCTCGCGACGAGGCTTCTGCGTGGCCTCCCCGAGGAAGAACGCGTGCTCACCTCTGCGCTCCTGGGCTACCCGCAAGGCAGCGTCGGTCGGCGCATGTCGCTCGAATACGTGTCGACGCGCGCGTCGTTCACCGTGGCCGAGACGCTTGAGCGCGTGCGTGGACGCCTTGACGACGCAGAGACTGTCTACACAATTCCTGTGCTCGACGACTCGCGGCACGTCGTTGGAGTCGTGAGCCTGCGCGAGTTGCTCGCCGCAGACGGTTCGACTGTTGTCTCTGACATGATGAGCCAGGTACACACCGCCGAAGCGGTTGAGGAAGCCGAGCAGGCCGCGAGGCGCTGCGCCGACCGCGGGCTGCTCGCCCTGCCGATCGTCGACCTCGAGAATCGTCTCGTCGGAATGCTGACAATCGATGATGCGATCCGGATCCTCGAACTCGAGGAGAGCGAGGACGCCGCGCGCCAGGGCGGCACCGAACCACTGCGTCGCCCCTATCTCTCAACCCCTGTCGGCGCGCTCGTGCGGTCACGCGTTATTTGGCTGCTTGTGCTCGCGGTCGGCGCGACGCTCACCGTGCAAGTACTGTCGGTGTTTGAGGCGACGATTGAGCAGGTCACAGTGCTCGCGCTGTTCGTCCCCCTGCTCATCGGGACAGGCGGCAACACAGGCAACCAGGCCGCCACCACAGTCACCCGTGCGCTCGCGCTTGGCGACGTCGGGTCGCGCGACTTCTGGCGGGTACTCACCCGCGAGCTGCGCACTGGTGCGATGCTTGGCCTGCTGCTTGGAGCGCTCGGCTTTGCCATTGCCGCGGTCGCCTTCTCGCCCCAGATCGGGCTCGTTATCGGCCTCACCCTGCTCGCGGTCTGCACGCTCGCGGCCGCCGTCGGCGGGTGCATGCCGCTCCTCGCCCGCGCGGTGAAGGTCGACCCAGCTGTGTTCTCCAACCCGTTCATTTCGACGTTTGTTGACGCACTCGGCCTCATCATCTACTTCCTCATCGCACGCACTGTGCTCGGGCTGTAGCCGCCACTGTCGGCGAGGTTTGCAATGACAGACTCTCCCTCCTCGCTCCCGATGGGGCCGTTTGATCGCGTGCTCATCGCTGGCCTCACTGGCTCCGGTAAGACGACACTCGCCAGGCGTCTTGCCGGAGCATGGGACCTCACCCACGTCGAGCTCGATAGCCTCTACCACGGCCCCGATTGGGTGCCGAGAGAGACGTTTCTCGACGACGTCGCCAGGTTTGCTTCGACCGAGCGGTGGGTCACCGAGTGGCAATACACGAGCAAAGGAGCAGGCGGCATTCTTGAACCGCGCGCGCAGCTCGCCGTGTGGCTCGACTATCCGTGGCGGGTGGCGCGCAGGAGGCTCATTCGGCGCACCGTCTCACGGAGCGTCACGCGCGCGGAACTGTGGAACGGCAACCGCGAGGGATCTCTTCTCCGCCTTTTCGACCGCGACCCCGAAAAGAACATCCTCGCCTGGCAGCGCAAGACGCGCAACAACTGGCGTGAGCGAATGCCCGCTGCACTGGAGCGAAACCCCCACTTGACCCTCGTGAGGCTTAAGTCGCCGGCACAGACTGACGCCTGGGTCGAAGGGCTGCGCGGCCGCTCCCCTACCAGCCCTCGGTGAGCACCCTGTCGAGCTGCGCAACCATGAAGTCCGCACTCTCCGTGCTGAGGGTCAAAGGCGGCTTCACCTTCAACACATTTGATCGTTCAGACGTCGTGAGCACGACGACGCCGAGTTCCCTCAGGCGCTCGCAAATGGCCGCGGCCTCAGCGGTCGCGGGCTCCATCGTGGCGCGGTCGCGCACAAGCTCGACGCCAAGGTAGAGGCCCTCGCCGTGAACCGGGCCGACGATGTCATGGCGGTCGGCAAGCTCGCGGAAGCCGGATGCGAGCCGTTCGCCGACAGTCGCCGCGTTCTGCTGCAGCTGCTCGTCGCGCATTGCGTCGAGCACTGCGATGCCGACGCGGCACGACAGCGGGTTGCCGCCAGCCGACGAGAAGAACTGCCCCTGACTCGCAAGCGCGTCGGCGATCTTCTTTGAGGTGATGACGCCACCGATCGGGAAGCCGTTGCCCATGGGCTTGGCGATCGTCACAATGTCTGGGGTGACGCCTGACTGCTCGAAGCCCCAGAACGATGAGCCCATTCGGCCAAAGCCAACCTGCACTTCATCCGCAATGCAGAGCCCGCCCGCTGCACGCACTCGCGCGTACGCGTCGCGCAGGTAACCGTCTGGCAGCAGCACGCCGCCGGCATTGCCAAGCACTGACTCGCAGATGAAGGCTGCGACCTCTCGCCCGTTACGCGCGAGCTCGTCGAGGTCGTTCCCGAGGTCAGCGGCGTACCGAGCCCCGACCGTAGCGTCCCCGGCCTCGCCGCGGTACGTGCCGCGGAAACGATTCGGCACGTCGGCGACGTGCACCCAGTCAGGGCGGTTTTCAAGCGCGTATGGGTTGTCGTAGGCGCTCGTGGTGACCGCGTCGCTCGCCATAGTCCAGCCGTGGTAGGCCTCGCGCAGCGCAACAACGGTCTTGCGGCCTGTCGCGGCTTGGGCGAGGCGGAGCGCCAGGTCGACCGCCTCGGAGCCGCTGTTCACAAGCAGCACAGTGTCGAGTTCCGAGTCCGCTGGGAGGAGCGCAAGGAGTCGCTCGCTGTACTCGGCGAGCTCGCGGTACAGGAAGCGGGAGTTCGTGTTCAGGATCCTGATTTGACGGCTCATCGCGTCGGCCACGCCCGGGTGGCCGTGGCCGAGACCGGTCACGTTGTTCACCATGTCGACGTATGTGCGCCCGGTCGTGTCGACAAGGTGATGCCGCCAACCGCGCTCGATCTGCATCGGGCTCTCGTAGTAGCGCTCCTGCGCGCTCGCGAAGATCTGCGCCCGGCGAGCCAGTTCGTCGCCTGCCTCATCGCGCTGCGAAAGGGACGCGAGCGAGAGCAGCGGGGCAGGATCCTGCGTGAGGCGCCGCCAAGCAGCGACACGCTCCGGCGCGACGAACTGTGCGCGGCCAGGCGCTGGCCCGTCAATATCGAGGATCGCGGGGGCGAGCCCCGACACCGCGTCTGCACGGCACAGCATCACCGCGATGGCACGCGGGTCGTCAGATGCACCGAGCTCGCCAACGGTGTCGCCCGTGCCGACCTTCGAACCCGCAGCAACCGTCGGAACCGCGCCGTCGATAGAGAGGAACCAGCCATCGCCGGCGTCGATGAGGAGCCCGCGAGTGGTCGCCGTCACGACGGTGCCTGCGACAGGTGCGGCAACTGTCATTGCGACGCCCGGTGCAATCCACGCCTCGGTGCCGATCGGCCAGGTGGGAGCACCATCGACGGCGTCGATCGCTGCCCGGGTGAGCCTGTAGACGCCGTATGGAAATACAGCGGCTGCCGCCCCGGTGACGAACGCATCGTCAACGAGATCTTGCTCAATCTGAGTGGCGAGCCACTTCCCTGCGTCGAGGGCATCGGATTCCACACCGGGGTCGAGCACGACGACCTCGCCTGACAGGTCAGGCAACAGCGCACGCAGCGGTGGCTGTGGTTCGCCCGACGCCGGAGGCGCTACCGCGACGGCCGCCTGCAGCTGGAGGCCGCCGCCGCCAGGCTGTCCGATAAAGCCGAGAAGCGCGAGCACCTGCTCAGTCATCTCGGTCTGCGGAAAGCGGGTCGCAGCGTCGAAGATCGCCTGCTCGCCCGCGATACGATCCCGGGCGTAATCGTTGCCTCCGTCGATCTCAAGCTGGCGCCAGCCGCTCGCGACGAGCAGCGCCGAGCGAAGCACGACGAGCGGCCAGAGGGCGCGCGCCTCGGGCTGGGCGATCGGCGCCGATTCGTTGAAAACGCTCACGGCATCGAGCACACGGACTGGGCGGGCGGCGTCGTGGTGCAACAGCGACGAGAGCGTGACTGCAAGCTCTGCGATGCGCCAGCCGTACGAGAGGTCGCCAAGGTCGAGCACTGTCTCAGGGTGCACGCGTGAGTCGTCGCCCACCACACCGACGACGTTGTCGTCGGTCAGATCCCCGTGGATCGCCTGCACAGGGAGTTCGGCTGCGACGAGCTCAAGCGATGCCTGCGCCTCGGTGGCTGCTGCGAGCACGCGCTCCCGGAGCCCCTCATCAGTGATTGCCGTCGCGAGCTTCAACGTGTGCTCGTGCGCTACACGCATGTCCCACATGTGCGAACGCTCAAGCCCTTCGTGCGAGAGCCCAGCGAGGGCATTCACCGATGCAGCGGCGAGCGCCCCGAACTCGCGGATCACTACAGGCGCGAGATACCCGCAGTCGACAAGCGACCCGCCAGAAACGAACTCGCTCCGGCGCACGGCAAACTCGCCCCAGCGCTGGACGAGGTCGCCATTGAGGCCGGGGAGCACGCTGGGAACGGCAACACCAGCTGCACGGAATGCGTCGAGCGCGAGGTGCTGAGCCTCACGTGCCGACTCCTCGAATACTGGGTGGTCGACACGCAGCACAGTGCGCGAGCCGTCCGCTGCCTCGAGAACGAAGTTTCGGTCTTGGTTACTCCCGAGCTCACGAGCCACGACGTCAACGCCGTAGTGATCGCTCGCTATCGCGGTTGCGTCAGCCTCGGAAACGTCAGGCCGAACAAGGCCACCACTCGGTTGCACCACAGGAAACCACCTTTGCACTTGCGCTTGGCGCGCTCAAACGATTCTGAGCAGAGTGTATCGCTTGGCTAGGGCCTCAGTCATACTGCGCCCCGATTGCGGTGTGAGAACCCCAGCGGTCAGCGACGAATTACTCGGTGTCAGCGAAAAGCGCAGCAATTGCAGGCGCAAGCTGCGTAAACGCTCGAGTTCGATGCGACACGAGGTTCTTCTCCTCGGGCCGCATCTCTGCTGCCGAGCGGCGCTCTCCCTCCGGCATGAAGATCGGATCGTAGCCAAAGCCGTTCTCACCGACCGGCGCGGTGAGCAGCGACCCCTGCCAGACGCCAAGCTCGCACACCTCTGACCCGTCAGGGGTCACCAGTGCTGCGGCACACACGAACCCGGCTCCGCGGTGCTCCTCTGCGATATCGGAGAGTTGCTCGAGCAGCAGGGTGACGTTCGCCTTGTCGTTTCGGGCGTGCCCGCCCCAACGCGCGGAAAAGATTCCGGGGCTGCCGCCGAGCACCTCGACAGCGATGCCAGAATCGTCCGCGAGCGCGGGCAAGCCCGTGTGCGCTGCCGCGGCACGGGCTTTCAATAGTGCGTTCGCCTCGAAACTCAGCCCGTCCTCAACTGGCTCGGGTCCGTCGTAGCCGACGAGCTCGATCCCTGGGATCAGTGGCTCAAGGACCGCCCGCAGCTCGATGAGCTTGTTGGCGTTGTGTGATGCGAGAACAAGGGTACGTGACATTGGTAGCTCCAAACATTACTTCCGCGCGCTGTTCCCCGGCAGCGCACGGCCATCAAAATGGTTCGCCGTACGACGAGACCTACTCGGCGAGCGCGCCCTGCTGCAGTGCGGCGAGCTCAGACGTGCTCAGGAGTGCGAGGTCGAGCAGCGAATTCAGCTCGGCCCGGTTAAAGGGCGAACCCTCTGCCGTGCCCTGGACCTCGACGAAGTCCCCTGCGCCCGTGACAACAACGTTCATGTCGGTCTCGGCCCCCGAGTCTTCGATGTAGTTCAGGTCGCTCACAGGTACGCCGTCGACGATGCCGACGGAGACTGCCGCGACTGTGTCGACGAGCGGCTTCGCGTTGCGGGCGATGTGCCCGTTCGCGCGAGCCCACTCAACGGCGTCGGCGAGGGCGACGTATGCGCCCGTAATCGATGCGGTCCGGGTACCACCGTCAGCCTGCAGCACGTCGCAGTCGATGACGACTGTGTTCTCGCCGAGCGCCTTCGTGTCGATGATCGCGCGCAGGCTCCTCCCGATGAGACGGGAGATCTCGTGCGTGCGCCCGCCGATCTTGCCACGGACAGACTCGCGCTGCATGCGCTCGTTTGTCGACCGTGGCAGCATCGAGTACTCGGCTGTGACCCAGCCGGTGCCCTTGCCCATGAGCCAACGTGGAACGCCCGGTGTAAACGAGGCGGTGCAGAGTACCTTCGTGTTTCCGAAAGAAATCAACGCGGATCCCTCGGCCTGCGCGCTCCAGCCGCGCTCAATCGAGACTGGGCGCATCTGGCCCGGGGTGCGTCCATCAACGCGGGTAATCTCGGTCATGTTTCCTCCGAACAGTTGGTTCTATCGTGGCGAGTGGCGACCACATGGCAACGTGGCTGCCTGTCGAGGCATGTCATGCGCGGCCGGTGCGCCGCAGCAGCGCTCATCGGTTAGGGAGAATCGTCCACCTGCGGTCGCTGGGCAACGACAGGAGCCGTGCCGTGAACGATCGGGCCAAGCGAGTCACCGCCGATGCCAAGCATCCGCTTCGCGAGCCGAACGAACTCGCTCGTGTCGCCGCCAGTCGTCTCGTACCGAATAGTAGGCGGCCCGGCCTTCGGATCCCGCAGCAGGTGGTGCTCGGTAAGCTTCTCGAAGACAAGATTCGCGGTCTCGATGTCGCTCGACACGAGTGCAACTCCCGGCCCAACCACCTGCCGAAGCGCTCCGCGCAAGAACGGGTAGTGAGTGCATCCAAGCACGAGGGTATCGATATTGTTCGCAATCAGTGGCGCAAGGTACTGCTCGGCGACGCGCAGGGTCTCCGGGCCACTCGTCTGCCCGGCTTCCACGAGCTCGACGAAACGGGGGCACGCCTGCGAGCTGAGCGTCACCTCGGGGCTCGCCGCAAAATGCTCGTTGTAGGCGCCCGACTCGATCGTCGCAGTCGTGCCGATCAATCCAATCTTGCCGTTGCGGGTAATCGAGAGCGCACTCCGCGCTGTCGGCCCGATGACCTCAACGACTGGTACGTCGTACCTTTCGTATGCGTCGCGAAGCACGGCGGCGGAGGCCGTATTGCACGCGATCACCAGCATCTTCACCCCCGACTCAACGAGACCGTCGAGGATGCCGAGCGCGAGCTCGCGAACCTCGGCAATGGGCCGCGGCCCGTAGGGGGTGTGCGCGGTGTCGGCTGCGTACAGGATCGACTCGTTCGGCAGCTGATCTCGAATCGCTCGTGCGACCGTGAGGCCCCCAACGCCCGAGTCGAATACGCCGATGGGAGCATCAGCCGAAATGGTGCGTGTACTCACGGGTTCAAGCTTACCCGCTGGCCGCGGGCAACAATGCTCCGACGGGGCGAGCGGTGCAGTCGAGACGCGCTACTTGATCCATGTCTTGCGGTGAAAGCCTGTGAGCCCGTGCTCAGCTATCCCTGCGTAGTGCGCTGCAGCGCCATAGCCCTTGTTCGAAGCCCACCCGTAGTGCGGGTGATCCTCGTGTGCGGCGCGCATCACCGCATCGCGGGCCGCTTTTGCACGTACCGACGCCGCGGCGACACTCGCACACGCGCGGTCCGCACCGACCCGGGTGACGACATTCAGCGGGGCACGCAGTACCGGGCTCAGCCAATCATGTGATCCATCAAGCACGATGAGGGCTCGGTCGACTGACACCCCAGCCGTATGCAATTCAAGCAGCGCACGGCGGGCCGATTCACCGAGCATCGCGGTGATCCCGTGCTCGTCAATCTCGTCGGCGGTCGCGAAGCCGACAGCCCCGGGCCCCCACTCGTTCACGAGCGGGGCAATCGCCTCGCGCTTCTTTTCGCTGAGCAGCTTCGAATCCCGGAGCCCCTCGGGAAACGCCTCGACACCCAGGGGCACGGCGTGCGCCCCCACTGCGACAGGCCCCGCGATCGCGCCACGGCCAACCTCGTCGAGTCCGATGACGAGTTCGGCCCCCGCCGCAAAGGCGGCGAGTTCGACCTCGAGCGTCGGATCCTTACTGGGCGAGGCAGCGCTACTCGGCACGGGCCTCGTCAACCCCGGTGAACGTTGCATCCGGTCGCGTCATCCAGCTAAACCTGTCGAGCGGCCAGTTCAACAGAAACGCCCGACCAACGATCTCCGACTCAGAGACGAAGCCTTTCCCTGGCTGATCCTGGTTGTAGCGTGAGTCCTTGCTCGCGTAACGGTTATCGCCGAGCACCCACACCGACCCCTCAGGCACCGTCACATCAAAATCAATGTCTGACGCGCGCGTCTTTCCCTCAGGGATCACAATGTACGGTTCATCCAGAGGCACACCGTTGACCTCGACGCGGCCGTTCGCGTCACAGCAGGTCACGCGGTCCCCGCCGACGCCAATCACTCGCTTCACGACATAGTCGTGGGACGTGTCGGCGGCGAGCCCGACTGCCTGCAGCAGCTGCTCAAACGGGCTCGGCGTCGTCGCCATAGCCTTCGGATACAGCCAACCACCCGGATCCTGGAAGACGACAACATCGCCCCGTTGCACGTCGACGACATTGGGAACGAGCTGGTTCACAAGGATCCGGTCGTTCACCTGCAGCGTCTGTTCCATCGAACCCGACGGAATGTAGAAGCTTCGCACGAGGAAGGTCTTCAGCAGGAAGGAGATCAAGAACGCGACAATCAAAATGATGACAAGATCTCGGAGGAAGCCGAGCAGGCCTCCCCGCCGTCGTTCCGCAGTCTCACTCATACGTGCTCACATTCTTCGTCGCAGACCGCATGCGGAACGCGCACGGCAAAATCAACAGTACCGACAGTTCAGGCCCCCAGCCTGTGAAGGGGCGGAGGGCCTGAACCAAAAAGCGTTGCGCTTACGCGTCGCGCTTCTCCTTGATCTTCGCCTTCTTGCCGGTGAGGCCACGGAGGTAGTAGAGCTTCGCACGGCGAACATCACCGCGCGAAACAACCTCGATCTGCTCAATCGTCGGCGAGTGCACGGGGAACTTACGCTCCACGCCCACCTGGAAGCTGATCTTACGAACAGTGAAGGTCTCACGAACGCCCTCACCGTGGCGCGAGATAACGACGCCCTGGAACACCTGAACACGCGAGCGGTTACCCTCGATAATGTTCACGTGAACCTTGACGGTGTCACCCGCGCGGAACTCGGGGATGTCGCTCTTGAGCGACGGGGCATCGACGTGGTCGAGCTTCTGCATGATGATCTCTCTCTGCGCCCGCCGCAAGTCGGTACGCGGAATAAATGTTCAAAGAATTTGCGTGCGTTCACGGTGAGTGCGAAACCCTTGCGGCAGAGTCGCACCGTGGCACAAGGATCTATTATGCCACATCATCGGCAGACGAGGCATTACCTGCTGCGCGAAAAGTCCCCTCTGCGCCGCACGCTGTGGCGGGCCGTAAGAAAGGCTCCGTTCGTGCCATGCTCGATGAGATCGAGGTCGAGACGGCGCGGAAGCAACGGTCGCCCGCTTCCGAGCGTCACTGGTGCGATTGAAATATGAACCTCGTCGAGGAGGCCAGCGTCCGAGAATTGACCCGCAAGGTCGCCGCCACCCACCACCCAGAGATCTTTGCCGCCGGCGACGTCTCGCATCGCGTCGTAGACCTCCCGAACATCCCCGCGAGCAAAACGCACGTCCGCGGCACCACCTGCGCCTGGCGATGCCGGCGCGGTGAGGCCGCGTGTTGTGAGCACCCAGGCCGGCATGTCGTACGACCACCCGCCATGCGCGAGCACCCATTCGTAGGTGGTTGACCCCATCGCGATCGCGCCGACGTTCGCAATGAACGCTTCGTAGTCGTTTCCCCCACCAGGCGTCTGTTCTTGCGACAGCAGCCAGTCGAGCGAATCGTGCTCGTCGGCGATGAAACCGTCGAGCGAAGAGGCGACGTAGTAGATCAGGCGAGACATATGTGTTCCCTTCGAGGTGGTGACTGGGTCTAGGCTTCGCCGCGCCGGGCGCGCAGCCAGAGGATCGGATCACCGGCGTCGCGTTCGAGACCGTGTTCGGCGAGCATGCCGCGCGCGAGCTCCCGTCGGTGTGCTGCGTAGTGCAAGACGTGGGCGACGACGCCGCTGAGCTGAAAGCTCTCCGGCGGGACACACAGCGCGTCGATCACCCTGGCTTGCCAGTCCCCTGTGCGGCTGATCTCGCGCACCCTTGCGATCCATGCCTCCGACGCGACGTCGTGCCGAGCGACAAGCTCAGCGAGCACGCGCGGCGAATCGAGCTCAACAGGTGCCGGAGCAGTGCGCCCGTCGAGCACTGCAAGCCACGTCTCCTTCGCGAAGACAAGCCCGGCGAGCACCGCCGCGATGCTCGTTTCGTCGCCTGCCCAGTCGAGCACACGCTGTCCCGGGCGTTGCGGCCGAGTCGTGACTTCTGGGGGCAGTGCGGCCGCGAAGGCGAGAAGCGCGGCCGAGTCGTCGACGTCATGCAGCAGTTGCTGCTCAAGGAGCGGATCTGTCTGGCCGCCGTGCCCCTCGATCCAGATCGCCATCGGCGGGTGGAAATGGATCCCGTTCGCGCTTGGGAGCCAGTGGCCAGCCCCCTGCGCGCTCGGCGGGTGGCCGAAGGCTTTGGAGTACGCGCGACTGAAGCCCTCGGCTGAGTCGTATCCCGCGGTGATCGCCGCGTCGATCACGCTCGCTCCACCCCGCAACTGCCAGGCTGCCCGTTCGAGAAGCACGCGCCGGCGAAGTGCCGCGGGCGACTCACCGGCGGCCTCAGAAACCGTTCGGGCAAAGTGAAAACGGGATGCGTGTGCGGCGCCGGCCATGTCGTCGAGTGTCGGGTTCGACTCATCGAGGACGGCGTCGAGGAGCTCGCGGAGGCGGTCGGGCTCGGAAGTCGTCATGACTCTAGTCTGACTCCCGCTGGGCCACTGCGCATGACCGATCTTGCGCAACGCTACGCGGCAGGCCCCGGTCAGGTTGTGCACTGACCGCCCGTGCGTGGGTGCGGGCGCCTGCTGCGGGCGTCGGCTCCGAGTGTCTGCTGCGAGTGTCTGTGGCGCCTGAGAGGATCGAGGTATGGCACATCTCGACAACACCACCCTGACCAGGGCGCTCACGGTGCTGCGACAGCTCACGGGCTCCGTCGACGCCGAGTTTCATCCCGGCCAGTTCGAGGCGATCAGCGCCCTCGTTGATGACGGTCGACGCGCCCTTGTCGTGCAGCGAACGGGGTGGGGAAAGTCCGCGGTGTACTTCGTCGCGACAGCGCTACTCCGCGCTCGCGGAGCCGGGCCGACACTGCTCGTCTCACCGCTCCTCGCACTCATGCGCGACCAGGTCGAGGCTGCGGAGCGAGCGGGGGTGCGGGCAGCCGCAATCAACTCAGCGACGTCAGAGGAGTGGGAGGATATTGAAGATCGCCTCGCACGCGACGAAATCGACGTGCTGCTTGTCTCGCCGGAGCGACTCAATATCCCCCGATTCCGCGAAACTCAGTTGCCCAAAATACTCACTCGCATGGGTCTCATGGTGATCGACGAGGCGCACTGCATCTCAGATTGGGGCCATGATTTCCGCCCGGACTACCGGCGAATCGCAACGCTGCTGGCTGGCCTTGAGCACCACGTGCCTGTACTCGCAACCACCGCGACGGCCAACGCCCGCGTCGTCGCCGATGTATCCGAGCAGCTCGGCACCGACGTGCTCACCCTGCGCGGCACGCTCGCACGAGACTCATTGCGGCTTGGCTGCCTGCGCCTGCCTTCGGCGGAGGCTCGGCTCGCTTGGCTCGTGCAGCATCTCGGAGGCTTCTCGGGCAGCGGGATCGTCTACGCGCTCACCGTGTCTGCCGCTGAAGACACCGCTCTCCTGCTGCGCGACGCAGGGTACGAGGTCGCAGCGTATACGGGCCGCACTGACCCTGAGGAACGGGCGCGGCTTGAATCCGCCCTCAAGAACAACGAGGTGAAAGCGCTCATCGCTACGAGTGCACTCGGCATGGGGTTCGACAAGCCAGACCTCGGTTTCGTACTCCACCTCGGCGCCCCTTCCTCCCCCGTCGCCTACTACCAGCAGGTCGGGCGTGCAGGTCGTGGCACGGCGCACGCTGACGTGCTCCTCCTGCCGGGCGCGGAAGACGCCGCAATCTGGCGGTACTTCGCGACGGCTTCGATGCCTGATCCTGAGCGTGCGCGGGCAGTCATCGAGGCGCTCGGTGCCCCTGACTCGCCACCGCTCTCGACACCGGCTCTTGAGGCCAGGGTTGACCTGCGACGCACACAGCTCGACCTTCTGTTGAAGGTGCTCGATGTTGATGGCTCCGTGAACCGGGTCTCCGGTGGGTGGACGGCGACAGGCGCCGAATGGACGTACGACGCCGAACGCTACGCGCGCATCGCGGCGGCTCGAGACGCCGAACAGTCGGCAATGCTCCGCTACGAGCGCGGCGAGACGTGTCGCATGGCCGAACTGCAGCGCGAACTCGACGACCCGACGGCGACTGACTGCGGGCGCTGCGACGTCTGCGCTGGCCCCTGGTATCCGACCGAGGTGACGGGCGACGCGGCGGCGCGAGCGACGACTCGACTCCGACAGGCCGGCGTGCCAATCGAGCCGCGCGGCCAGTGGCCGACTGGAGCGGACCGTCGCGGAGTCAACGTGCGCGGGCGCATCGCGCAGAACGAGCGCGCAGAGCCCGGACGTGTGGTCGCGCGCCTCACCGATCTCGGCTGGGGTGGCGCGCTGCGGGAGCTCTTCGCGGCCGGAGCCGCCGACCAGGCAATTCCGGAGCCGCTGCTTGGCGCGGTGCTCACGACTCTTCGTGACTGGCCGTGGGAGACGCGCCCAGTCGGAGTCGTCGCGATGCCGTCCCTCACTCGCCCGACCCTCATCAGCAGCACCGCTGCAGCGATCGCAGAGCGTGGCAAGCTACCGTTTCTCGGCACCCTCGACTTCGCAGACGACCGCCCCGTGACAGCTCCCGGCGGCAACAGCGCATTTCGGTTGGCCTCGGTGTGGGGCCGGTGGTCGCTGGGCCCCGAACTCGCAAGTGTCGTCGCACGTGCTCCCGGCCCGCTTTTACTCGTCGACGACCTCGTTGACAGCCGCTGGTCGTTCACCGTCGCTGCGCGCGAGCTCCGACTTGCCGGTGCTCCGCAAGTGTTGCCGTTCGCCCTCGCATCGGTGGGATAGCGCCGACCCAGGGTCGTCGCGCGGGCCCACGCATGGCCGTGGAGTGTGCCTGCCTGGGGTCGCCGGGCGGGCCCACCCAGGGCCGTCGCGCGGGCCCACCCGGGGTCATCGGGCGGGCCTACCCAGTGATCGCCGGGCGGGCACTTCACGGATCGCTTCGTGAGTCGCGTGATTGCCTGGCTCAAATCTGCCAGGCGACTATTGCTCGCGATCGCCGCCGAGCCGAATCAGTCCGTGACTTGCCCGGGGCACAGGCGTTATGCTGCAGCCATGGACAGCACAGCTGCACAGAGTTTCACCGATCCAGGTTTGCACGAGCTCGGGATCGACGTTCCGCTCGCCGGTGACACCGGCCCCGTGGAAGGGCGCACGAAGCTCGCCGCGTGGGGGCTTGGCGTCGCAGGCACCCTCGCGTTCGCGACACTCGTCGTCGGCGCGATCGCGGTGGTGAACTGGGCGCTCCCCTACGTGCACTACATCTACCTTGCGCTCGTCGGCGGGGGCCAAAGCCTGTAACGCTGGCGCGTCGCTCCCGGGCGGCCCGGGGCTTTCCCGGGAGTGAGCCGGGCACGCCGCGAGAGGTGACCCCGGCTCGAACCTCGCGCGGATGTACACGGTTCCTGCAAGTGCACACGATTCTGACCCGAAGCAAGCGGGCGGGTTCAGGTTGCTAGTGCAACACCCTGAACCTTGAATGGAATCAACATGGGTGTACACCATCCCTGGGAAACCCGACTCGCGGTCTACGC